>JBKJMN010000461.1:0-18281 GCA_046596405.1 Burkholderiales bacterium | reverse complement strand
CGGCGAGCTCGCAATGCAGCGTCATGCGGTCGGCTTTCCTGGCGTCGTGCTCGATCACGAGCCGGTATTTGCGGATTTCGGGATGGCGCTTCGCGACCTCGGCGATTTGCGACGGCTTGACGAACATGCCTTTCACTTTGGCGGTCTGGTCGGCGCGCCCGAGCCACCCCTTGATGCGCATATTGGTGCGCCCGCACGGGCTCGCGCCGGCGAGCGCTGCCGACAGGTCGCCCGTGGCGAAGCGGATCAGCGGGTATTCGGGCGTCAGCGTCGTCACCACGACTTCGCCGACTTCCCCGGCGGCGACCGGCTCGCCGGTGCCCGGGCGCACGAGTTCGACGATCACGCCTTCATCGATGATCATGCCTGCCTGCGCGGGCGATTCGTACGCGACCAGCCCAAGATCGGCGATCGCATAGCATTGCAGGGTGGCGACATTGCGCGCGTTGAACCACGCGCGCAACGGCGCGGGCAACGCCTCGGCCGATACCAGCGCCTTTTTGACGCTCGCCAGATCGGCTTTGAGCTCGTCGCCTTTCTCGAGAATGATGCGCAGGAAAGACGGCGTGCCGATGTAGCACGCCGGCTTGAGGGCCGCGATCGCGGCGACCTGCATGTCGGTTTGCCCGGTGCCGCCCGGGAACACCGGGCAGCCGAGCGCGTGCGCACCCATGTCGGCCATGAAGCCGGCGGGCGTGAAGTGGTACGAGAACGTGTTGTGCACCAGCTCACCGGCGCGAAACCCGGCGGCGAACATCGCGCGCGCGAGCCGCCAGTAATCAGCGCGCCGGCCCTCGGGATCAAACATCGGGCCCGGCGACATGAACACGCGGCCGAGCGCCGCTGGCGGCAGCGCTGTCATGCCGGCGAACGGCGGCGCGGCTTTTTGCAGCTCGATCAGATCGGATTTACGCGTGACCGGCAATTTGGCGAGCGCCGCGCGGTCCTTGATAGCGACTGCATCGACGCCGGCCAGCGCCCGCGCGAAATACGGCGCATTGCTCTGCGCGTTGGCAATCTGCGCGCGCAGCGCGGCGAGCTGTTCCGCTTCGCGCTGCTGCGGGTCGCGCGTTTCTAGTTTGTCGTAATAGTCCATGGATTTAGGCGAGGTGCCAAGCGAAAAACGGGGAGCGGAAGGCCGTTGAGAATGCAGTTACGCCCCTCTTCTATCTTCGCTCGCCTCTCGGCCGTTAGGCCAGCCAGCGCTTGCGCCGGCGATAGTGTTTCGCATCGCGGTAGTTCTTGCGCGCGCCGGCGGATAAACCGAGGTAAAACTCTTTTACGTCTTCGTTGCTCGCCAATTCCGCCGCGCTGCCGTCCATCACCACGCGGCCGGTTTCGAGGATGTAACCGTAATCGGCGAACCGCAACGCGACGTGGGTGTTCTGCTCGGCGAGCAGAAAACTCACGCGTTCCTTGTCGTTCAAATCGCGCACGATGCCGAAAATTTCCTCGACGATCTGCGGTGCCAACCCCATCGACGGCTCGTCGAGCAGGATCATCGACGGCCGCGCCATCAGCGCGCGTCCGATCGCCGTCATCTGCTGTTCGCCGCCCGACGTGTAGCCGGCCTGGCTCGCGCGCCGGTGCTTCAGCCGCGGGAAATAGGTGTACACTTTTTCGAGATCCGCATTGATGTCGCCGCGCCGGCTGCGCGTGAATGCGCCGGTCAGCAGGTTTTCCTCGACCGTCAGGTGCGCGAAACAATGCCGCCCTTCCATCACCTGCACGACGCCGCGCCTCACGAGCTCCGACGGATTCATCTGATCGACGCGCTCGCCGCGAAACTCGATCGAGCCCTTGGTCACGTCGCCGCGCTCCGCGCGCAACAGGTTGGAAATCGCTTTCAAAGTCGTCGATTTGCCGGCGCCGTTGGCGCCCAGCAGGGCAACAATTTTCCCCTCCTGCACTTCGAGCGAAACCCCCTTCAAGACGAGAATCACATGGTCGTAAATGACCTCGACGTTGTTCACCGCGAGCAACGCGCGGGCGGCGGCGGATTGGGGGATGGCGGACATCTTGAGAACAGTGAAAGTGTGAATGGGTGAATGAGTGAATTACTCCTTCACTCCTTCACCCTTTTTCACCCCTTCACGCAACGCTAGGTCACCTTCGAGCAATCGCGCGGCGTAATGTTTTTCTCCTTCGCGTATTTCTTCGCCGCGTCTTCGACCATCGGGCGCAGGAGCTTGTTGTTGCCCTCAATCCAGTCGGACACGTAAACCCACTTCGTGCCGTCCCATTGATGAATTCGCGCCATGCGCGCGCCCTCGTGATCGCTGCAGGAAAGCTTCAACGGCTGCATCAGGCCGCCGAAGCCGAGCTGACGCAGACGTGCCTGATCGATATTCAGGTTCTCGATGCCCCAGCGCACCTGCTCGCCGGTCATTGGCTTCTTGCCGTATTTCGCCTGCGCCGTGCGGATCGCTTCGACCGTGACCATCGCGTTGATCATGCCGCGGTTGTACAGCACGGTACCGATCTCTTCCTTCTTGCCCAAACCCTTGTTGCGGTCGTAGACGTTTTTCAGGATGTCCCCGTGAACCGCAGTCTGGCCCGATGAGTGCTGCAATGCGGCCGCGTTGTAGCCGGTGGCGCCCGCTTCCGCGGGCAGCACGTCGGGCTCGGCGCCCGACCACCATACGCCGTACATCTGGTCGCGCGGATAATTGACCGCCACGGCCTCCTTGATCGACGTCGAATTCATGATGCCCCACCCCCACAGCAACACGTAATCGGGACGGTCCTGGCGGATCTGCAGCCACGCCGCTTTCTGCTCGATGCCCGGATGGGTGACCGGAATCGACTTGAAATCGAAGCCATGGCGTTTCGCGAGCTCGGTCAACAACGGGATCGGTTCCTTGCCGTACGGCGAGTCGTGGTAGACCAGCGTAACTTTTTTGCCCTTGAGTTTTTCATAGCCGCCGTTCTTGTTCGCAATCTGATGCATGATCACGTCAGCCGCGGTCCAATAGGTGCCGAGCAGCGGGAAATTCCAGGTGAACACGCTGCCGTCAGCCGATTCCGAGCGGCCATAGCCCATCGTGATGATCGGAATTTTGTCGGCGGGCGCTTTCTCGGTCAGCGCGAACGTAATGCCGGTCGACAGCGGATTGAACGCGGCAGCCCCCGTCGGGCCCTTACCCTTCAGACGCTCGTAACACTCGACGCCGCGGTCCGTCGCATAGCCCGTTTCGCATTCCTCATAAATAATCTTGACGCCGTTGATGCCTTTGTCGCGTTCGTTTACCAGATTCAGGTAATCGACAAAGCCGTTCGCCCACGGGATACCGTTCGGCGCATACGCGCCGCTGCGATAAACGAGCACGGGTATGAATTGCTCGTTCGCCTGCGCGAACGCCGGCGCCGTCCCCGTGAATACAGCGACGGCTGCGATAAGGACCAATGCGCGTTGCCACGTGGTCGAGATGCCCATGGTGCTGCCTCCTTTGGTTGTCCTGCATTCGGTCTTAGCCGTCCATCCGGATTCAGCTCGCTGTTGCCAGTGGAGGGCAAAGTGTATTGACTGGCACCGTCCCGTGCAAGCACGGTTGTGAAATGGGCTCGGCCTAGTGCGGAAACGGCCAGAGGCGCAGTTTTTCCTTCGCGATGCTCCAGAGGCGCGCCAGGCCGAGCGGCTCGACGATAAGGAAGAATATGATCAAGGCCCCAAATATCATTGATTCCAGATGCGAAATCAGCGCGGTCGACCAGTGCAGACCCAGCCAGGTCGGCAACTGGTTCAAAAACAGCGGTAACAGCGTGATGAAGGCGGCACCGAGAAAACTTCCTAGAATGGAACCGAGCCCGCCAATAATCACCATGAATAAAAGGCTGAAAGAGCGGTTGACGTCAAACGCGAGCGGCTCCCACGAGCCCAGGTGGACGAACGCCCACAATGCTCCCGCTACGCCGATGAAAAACGAGCTGATCGCGAATGCCGACAGCTTCGCGTACAGCGGGCGGATGCCGATGATCTCGGCGGCGACATCCATATCGCGGATAGCCATCCACGAGCGGCCCAGCCGCCCACGTACGAGATTGCGCGCCAGCAGCGCGAACGCGGTGGCGAACGCGAGGCACAGCAGATATTTGCGCACCGGCGTGTCGAACGTGAAGTCGAACAGCGTGATCGGCGGCGCATTGAGGGAACCCGACGGCGTGTAATTGGTAAACCACGCGATGCGGCTGAATATCCAGTCGATGAAGAACTGAGCGGCGAGCGTCGCCACCGCCAGATAAAACCCTTTGATGCGCAGGCTCGGGATGCCGAACAAAATGCCGACCAGGGTCGCGATGCCGCCCGCGAGCAGAAAGGCCACCAGCGGGTTCAAACCCGGCACCCGCAGCGCGAGGTTGTAGGCGGCGTAGGCGCCCACCGCCATGAAGCCGCCGGTGCCCAGCGAAATCTGCCCGCAGTAACCGACGAGCAGGTTAAGGCCCAGTGCGGCCAGCGACAGAATGAGGAACGGGATAAGGATCGCGCTGAACCAGTACGGATTAGCGATGTACGGCACGACGACGAATGCGAACAGCACGACCGCCCACACGAAATAACGTTCCTGGCGGATCGGGAATACAACCTGATCCGCTGCGTACGTGGTCTTGAATTCACCGACTTCGCGATAGAACATTTTAGAATCCGTGAATGGGTGAACGAGTGAATGAGTGAATGAGCAAAAGCAGCCGCGCGCTGCCGGATTCCGCCGGTTTGTTCCCGTTCACTCGTTCACTCCTTCACTCATTCACGCCGTTAAACTCGATCAATGATCTTCTCCCCGAACAAGCCTTCGGGCCGCACCAGCAGGAACGCGAGCGCCACCGTATACGCAAACCAGTTTTCGATGCCCCCGCCGATCACCGGACCGAGATAGACCTCGGACAATTTTTCGCCGACGCCGATGATGAGGCCGCCAACGATCGCCCCGGGCACCGAGGTGAAACCGCCGAGTATCACCACGGGCAGCGCCTTTAACGCAATCAGCGACAGCGAGAACTGCACGCCCAGGCGCGAGCCCCAGATGACGCCGGCGACCAGCGCGACTAAGCCGGCGACGGTCCACACGATCAGCCAGATCTGGTTGAGCGGGATGCCGATCGACTGCGCGGCCTGGTGATCGTCGGCAACCGCGCGCAGCGCGCGCCCGATGCGCGTCTTCTGGAAAAAAATCGCGAGCACGATAACGAGCGCACCCGAGACCACCGTCGCGAACAGATCGTCGCTGCCGACCAGGATGCCCCCTTTGAACACGTTCTCCAGGATGATGACCGGCTGCTTGGGTATGCCCAGATCGAGCTTGTAGATGTCGCTGCCCCACAGGATCTGGCCGAATCCTTCGAGGAAAAAAGTGATGCCCAGCGTCGCCATGAAGAGCGAGATGCCCGGCTGGTTAACGAGCGGGCGCAGCACCAGCCGCTCGATGGCGTAGGCGAGCGCCAGCATGATCAGGCACGTCACCAGCAGCGCCAGCGGCAGCGGCATTTTCTCCATCAGCCGCACGAGCGACAGCGCGGCGAACAATACCATCGCACCTTGCGCGAAATTGAATACGCCCGACGCTTTGAAGATCAGCACCAAGCCGAGCGCGACGAGCGAGTACAGCACGCCCGCCATCAGGCCGCCGAGCAAAACTTCGAGAAAAAAACCCATGTCAGCGCTCTGCGCCGAGGTGAGGCGTGAGGCGTGAGGCGTGAGCCCCCTCCCCAGCCCTGCCCCGGTAACGGGGGAGGGAGCGTGGTTTTAAGGATCTCCTCCTCACGCCTCGCGCCTCACGCCTCACGCCTGACGCCCTTCAATGTTGCACCCCCAGATAGGCATCGATCACCGCCTGATTGTCGCGAACTTCATCTGGCGTGCCGTCGCCGATCTTGCGCCCGTAGTCGAGCACCACGACGCGGTCGGACAAATCCATCACCACGCCCATGTCGTGCTCGATCAGCACGATGGTGGTGCCGAACTCGTCGTTCACATCGAGGATGAAGCGGCACATGTCTTCCTTCTCCTCGACGTTCATGCCCGCCATTGGCTCGTCAAGCAAGAGCATGGTGGGCTCCGCGGCGAGCGCGCGCGCGAGTTCGACGCGTTTTTGCATCCCGTACGGCAGCCGCCCGACCGGCGTCTTGCGGATCGCTTCGATCTGCAGAAAGTCGATGATGCGCTCGACCGCCTGCCGGTGCTCGATCTCTTCGTTGCGCGCGGGGCCGAACCAGACCGCCTGCGCGAGAAACCCGGCGTGCATTTTGAGGTTGCGCCCGGTCATGATGTTGTCGAGCACGGTCATGCCCTTGAACAACGCGATATTCTGGAAGGTGCGCGCGATACCCTGCCGCGCGGCTTCGTGCGGACGCATCTGCTTGCGCGTGACGCCTTTGAACGTGATGCTGCCCTGCTGCGGGTGATAGACGCCGTTGATCACGTTCAGCATGGAGCTTTTGCCGGCGCCGTTGGGTCCGATGATCGCGCGGATCTCGTGGCTGCGCACGTCGAAGCTCACGTCCGCCAGCGCCTTGACGCCGCCGAACGCGAGCGAAATTCCGTCGATCGCCAGGATGACTTCGCCGATGTTGCGCGCCTGCCCCATGCGGTGCGCTTTATCCCGCTCGCTTGAGCTCGGCGGGCGAGAACGTGTGCGCCTGCCGGATCTGCACATCGGCACGCACGATGCCGCTGCGCCCGTCTTCGAATTTGACCTGGGTTTCGACGTGGCACTCGGTCTGATCCGAGTACAAAGCGGCTATCAGCGTTGCGTACTTGTCGGCGATAAAACCGCGCCGCACCTTGCGCGTGCGCGTCAACTCGTCGTCGTCAGGGTCGAGCTCTTTGTGCAGGACCAGAAAGCGCTGGATCTGCGAGCCGGCGAGCGCGTCCTCGCGCGCGAGTTCGCCGTTCACCTGCTCGACGCACTCGCGGATCAATTCATAAACCTGCGGCTTGGCCGCCAGGTCGGTATAGCCCGAGTATGCAATCGCGCGCCGCTCGGCCCAGTTGCCAACCGAGCCCATGTCGATGTTGATGAATGCACCCACGCAATCGCGGCCGTTGCCGAACGCGACCGCCTCCTTGATATGCGGAAAAAACTTGAGCTTGTTCTCGATGTAGTTCGGCGCGAACATCGCGCCGCTGTTGAGCTTGCCGACGTCTTTCGCGCGGTCGATGATTTTCAGCTGGCCGCGCTCGTCGAAGAAGCCGGCGTCGCCGGTGTGAAAGTAACCGTCGGCATCGATCGACTCGGCCGTCGCCGCCGGCTGCTTGTAGTATTCCTTCAGGAGCATCGCGCCGCGCACCAGCACTTCGCCGTTGCCGCCAATGCGCACTTCGACGCCGGGCGCGGGCTTACCGACAGTATCGAAGCTCACTTCGCCGTCCGGCTGCAGGCACACGTACGCGCAGGTTTCGGTCGAGCCGTATAATTGCTTCAGGTTGACGCCGATCGAGCGGTAGAAGCGGAAGAGATCGGGCCCGATCGCCGCCCCAGCCGTATACGCGACGCGGATGCGGCTCATGCCGAGCACATTGCGCAGCGGCCCGTAGATCAGCAGATTACCGATCGCGTAGAGCAGCCGGTCGAGTGCTGCGACGGGCCTGCCGTCTAGCACCTCGGCGCCGCAGCGCCGCGCGACGGCGGTGAAGAAAGCGAATAACGCGCGCTTGATCGCACTGGCGTCTTCCATGCGGATCATCACCGTCGTGAGCAGGTTCTCGAACACGCGCGGCGGGGCGAAATAGTATGTGGGCCCGATTTCCTTGAGATCGGTCATGACCGTCTCGCCCGACTCAGGACAGTTGATCGTGAACCCCGCGACCAGCCACTGCGCGTATGAAAAAAGGTGATCGCCGACCCATGCCATCGGCAGATACGAGAGCATGCTGTCGGCGCTGTTGAGATGATCGAAGCCCACGCCGCCCTGCGCCGACACGATGAACGCGTGGTGCGACTGACAAACGCCTTTCGGCTTGCCGGTCGTGCCGGAGGTGTAGAGCATGATGCCAATATCGGCGGCATCTCCCTGTGCCACTTCGCGCGCATAGAAGTCGGGTTGCGCGGCGTCAAGTGCGCGTCCTTGTTCAGCCATCGCGTCATAGCTCTTGAGTTGCGGCTGATCATAATGGCGCATGCCGCGCGGGTCGTCGTACACGATGTGCTTCAATTGCGGGCAGCGCGGCAGGATTTCGAGGAGCTTGTCGACCTGCTCCTGGTCTTCGACGATCGCGAATTGCGTGGCAGCGTCGTCGAACACATAGATCATCTCGTTAGCGACCGCGTCCTGATACAGCGGCACCGGCACGCCGCCCAGCGCCTGCGCCGCGGCCATCGCCCAGTAGAGGCGCGGCCGGTTGTCGCCGATGATCGCGAGCGTGTCCCCGCGCCGGAAGCCGAGCGCCGCGAGTCCGCACGCGAGCGTCCTGACCTCGGACGCGACTTCGTCCCAGGTCCACGTCTGCCAGATGCCGAGGTCTTTTTCGCGCATGGCCGGCCGCCCGCGCAGCCGTGCGGCGTTCGCGAGCAGCAGGCGCGGAAACGTATCGGGTGCTGCCTCGTGATCCGGCATCGCCGGCTCCTCCGTGTGCATTATTTGAGCGAATCTTAGGCGGTTCGCTCATGCGCGGCAAGGCTCAACCCGCGCTACATATTGCGTCGATACTGCCCGCCGACTTCGAACAACGCCTGCGTGATCTGGCCGAGCGAGCATGTGCGCACCGCATTCATGAGTTCCGCGAACACGTTACCGTTCGCCATCGCGACTTCCTGCAGGCGCTTCAGGGCGGTGGGCGCGGCGGCGCGATGGCGCGCCTGAAAATCGCGCAACCGGCTTAACTGGCCCTGCTTCTCATCCGCGGTCGAGCGCGCGAGCTGGATGGTGTTGCCCGCGTCGATGGGCTGCGGATTGCGGAACGTATTGACGCCGACGATCGGCAGCGTGCCGTCATGCTTCATGGTTTCGTAGTGCAGCGACTCTTCCTGGATGCGGCCGCGCTGGTAGCCGGTCTCCATCGCGCCGAGCACGCCGCCGCGCGCAGCCAGGCGCTCGAATTCGGCGAGCACCGCGGCTTCGACGAGATCGGTCAGCTCCTCGATGATGAAGGAGCCCTGGTTCGGATTCTGATTTTTGGCGAGCCCCCATTCGCGGTTGATGATGAGCTGAATCGCCATCGCGCGGCGCACCGACTCTTCGGACGGCGTGGTGATCGCCTCGTCGTACGCGTTGGTGTGCTGGCTGTTGCAATTGTCGTAGACCCCGATCAGCGCCTGCAGCGTGGTGCGAATATCGTTGAAGTCGATTTCCTGGGCGTGCAGCGAGCGCCCCGATGTCTGCGTGTGGTACTTGAGTTTTTGGCTGCGCTCGGACGCCCCATAAAGGTCGCGCATGGCGATCGCCCAGATCCTGCGCGCAACGCGCCCGATCACCGAATACTCGGGATCCATGCCGTTGGAGAAAAAGAACGAGAGGTTGGGCGCAAAGTCGTCGATCTGCATGCCGCGCGCGCGATACGCCTCGACGTAGGTAAAACCATTGGCGAGCGTGAACGCGAGCTGCGACAGCGGGTTAGCCCCCGCTTCGGCGATGTGATAGCCGGAAATCGACACCGAGTAGAAATTGCGCACTTCCTCGCGGGCGAAATATTCGGCGATATCCGCCATGACCTTCAGCGAAAACTCGGTCGAGAACAGGCAGGTGTTCTGGCCCTGGTCCTCTTTGAGGATGTCGGCCTGCACGGTGCCGCGCACCGTTTGCAGCGTAGTCGCGCGGATTGCCGCCGCTTCCGTGACGGCGGGCGCGCGGCCATGCTGGTTTTCGAACGCAGTGAGCTGCTGGTCGATCGCCGTATTCAGAAACATCGCGAGTATCGTCGGCGCGGGACCGTTGATCGTCATCGACACCGAAGTGTCCGCCGCGGTGAGGTCGAATCCTTCGTACAGCACTTTCATGTCGTCGAGCGTGGCGATCGACACGCCCGAATTGCCGACTTTGCCGTAGATGTCGGGACGCTCGTGCGGGTCGCAGCCATATAAGGTGACGGAATCGAACGCGGTCGACAACCGCGTCGCCTCCGCGTGCGCCGACAACATCTTGAAGCGGCGGTTGGTGCGATACGCGTCGCCCTCGCCCGCGAACATGCGCGTGACATCCTCGTTTTCGCGCTTGAACGGGAACACTCCGCCGGTGAACGGGAAATTGCCCGGCAGGTTTTCGCGCAGCAGCCAGTTGAGCAGCTCGCCGTGGCCGGCGAATTTCGGCAGCGCGATTTTCGGCACCGGCGTGCCCGCCAGGCTCGTTACGGTAAGCCGCGTGCGGATTTCGCGGTCGCGCACGATCGCGACGTGCTCGTCACCCGTATACGCGGCCTGCACCTGCGGCCACGTCGCGAGCAAATGCGCGTTGCGCGCGTCGAGCGCCTGCTCGCGCGCGCCGATTAACGGGTCGAGATCGGCGGCGGGCTTGCCGGCGGCCTTCAGCATGCGCCGCGCCTCCATCAGCTGCTCGCGCTCGCGCGCGATGCGCACCTGCTCGCGCGCCCGCTCGTGATAGGTGCGCACGGTGGTCGCGATTTCCGCGAGATAGCGCGACCGCGACGACGGCACGATCGAAATATTGCCCGTCGATGCGCGGACGGCGACCGGCGCGAGGCTCCCGGGCTCGAGCTTGAGCCCCGCTTCGGCGAGGCTCGGTTTCAGCGCCTGGAAAAGCGCGGTCACACCATCGTCGTTGAAGCGCGCGGCGATCGTGCCGAAGACCGGCATCGCGGCGGGCGATTTGCCGAACGCCCCGCGGTTGCGCTGCACCTGCTTTGCCACGTCGCGCTGCGCGTCCTCGCCGCCTTTGCGATCGAACTTGTTGATCGCGACGAAATCGGCGAAATCGAGCATGTCGATTTTTTCGAGCTGGCTTGCCGCGCCGTATTCGGGCGTCATCACGTACAGCGACAAATCGACGAGCGGCACGATGCCCGCGTCGCCCTGGCCTATGCCCGACGTCTCGACGATGACGAGCTCGAAACCCGCGAGCTTGCAGGCCGCGATGGTGTCCGGCACGCTGGCGGCGATTTCGCTGCCAGCGGCGCGGGTCGCGAGCGAGCGCATATATATGGCGGGGCTGTCGATCGCATTCATGCGGATGCGGTCGCCGAGCAGCGCGCCGCCGCTTTTGCGGCGCGACGGATCGACGGCGATCAGCGCGATCCTGAGGCGGTCGCCCTGGTCTATCCGCAGCCGCCTGACGAGTTCATCCGTGAGCGACGACTTGCCCGAGCCGCCGGTGCCGGTAATGCCGAGCACCGGTACGTTGGCGATGACGCGCGAGCGCGCCGCGAGCTGACGGCGCAGTGGTTCGTCCACCGTCGCATTTTCGAGCGCGGTTATCAGGCGCGCAAGCGCGCGGCGGTCGCCGCGGGCGACCGCATCAAGATCCAGCGGTTCGAACGCGGAAGGATCGAAATCGCACGCCGCGAGCATGTCGTCGATCATGCCCTGCAAACCCAGTTTCGCGCCGTCTTCCGGCGTGTAAATGCGCGTCACGCCGTACGCGTGCAACTCCGCGGCCTCGACCGGCACGATCACGCCGCCCCCTCCGCCGAACACCTTGATGTGCGCGCCGCCGCGTTCGCGCAGAAGGTCGAGCATGTATTTGAAGAATTCGACGTGGCCGCCCTGGTACGAGCTGACCGCGATTCCCTGCACGTCCTCGTCGAGCGCGGCGGTGACGATTTCCTCGACCGCGCGGTTGTGCCCGAGATGAATGACTTCGGCGCCGCTCGCCTGCAGGATGCGGCGCATGACGTTGATCGACGCGTCGTGCCCGTCGAACAGGCTTGTCGCGGTGACGAAGCGGATTTTGTGCTTCGCCGGGCCCCGGCGCTGCGCGTTTTTTTTGGGCACACTTAAATCAGTCATAATCGTCGCACTCGTCGCACTCGTCGCACTCTTGGGGAGCTAGCTTACGCCGGTGATACTACCAACGCAAAACGCGGCGCCGTCTGCGCTCGTCGATGCCGCCGGTACGCGCCATAGCGCGGTGACGACGCCGCCGCGCATCGTGTCGCTCGTGCCCAGCCTCACGGAACTCCTGTGCGATCTCGGCCTGGCGCAAGCGCTGGTCGGCCGCACCGGTTTCTGCGTCCATCCGCGCGCGCTCTTGCGCCGCATTCCGAAAGTCGGCGGCACCAAGGACGTCGATATCGCGCGCATTCGCGAGCTCGCGCCCACCCATGTCGTCGTCAATATCGACGAGAACGAACAGCCGGCGGCCGCCGAACTCGCGCGCTTCGTTCCGCACGTGATCGTCACCCACCCGCTCGCGCCGCACGACAATCTGCCGCTGTACCGGATGTTTGGCGCGATCTTTCGCTGCGAAGGGCGCGCGCAGGCGTTGTGCGCCGACTTCACGCGCGCTTATGACGAGGCCGTCGCCGCTTGCGCCGGACTGCCGCGGCAGAGCGTGCTGTATCTGATCTGGCGCAAACCTTGGATGACAGTGTCGCGCGACACCTATATTTCGCGCACACTCGCGCTCGTTGGCTGGGATACGCTGCCGGCGGCCGCGCGCGTGCGCTACCCCGCGCTGGAACTCGATACCGCGCTGCTCTCCGCCGTTGATTACGTGCTCCTCAGCAGTGAACCGTATAGCTTTCGCGCGCCCGATATCGGTGTCGTGCAAAACCTGCTGCCGCACGCCGCGTCCTGCCGCGTGCAGCTCATCGACGGCGAAATGACCTCGTGGTATGGCAGCCGCGCAATTCACGGGCTGCGCGAACTTGGCCGCTTACGCGCGTCGCTTGGCTAACCTCCGCCGGGGCGGTTCAGGCCGCGCTTTTCTTCGCGTCGAGCCTCAGCTTCACGTACGAACCCGGCGCGTCTTCGAGGGCCTTCAGCTTGCCTTTGCCCGGAACGCGCGCCGGCACCTTGTCGCCTGCGTACGGTGCCACCCACTGCGCCCAGTCGCTCCACCACGAGCCCGGATGCTGCGTCGCCGAATCCAGCCATGCCTGCGGCGTGTCGGCCAGTTTTTCGTTGGTCCAGTACCCGTACTTATTCGCCGCCGGCGGATTCACGATGCCGGCGATATGGCCAGAGCCGCCGAGCACGAATCGCACTTTGCTCTTGAAGAGTTGCGCGCCAACATACGTCGACTTCCACGGCGCGATGTGGTCCTCCAACGTCGACGCGAAATAGATCGGCACCTTGACCTTGGCAAGATCGATCGGCACCTTGTTCAGCGTTATGCCGCCGGGCTTGCGCAGGAGATTGTTGATGTACATGTTGCGCAAATAGAAGCTGTGCATCGCCGCCGGCATGCGCGTCGAATCGGAGTTCCAGTACAGAAGATCGAACGGGAACGGGTCCTTGCCGAGCAGATAGTTATTGACGACAAACGACCAGATAAGGTCGTTGGCGCGCAGCATGTTGAAGGTGGTCGCCATTTCGGAGCCTTCGAGGTAGCCGCGCTCCTGCATTTTCTTCTCGAGCGCGGTGACCTGCTTCTCGTCGATGAAGACTTCGAGTTCGCCCGGCTCGGAGAAGTCGACCATGCTCGCGAAAAACGTCGCACTCTTGATCCGGTCGTCCTTGGTCGCCGCCATGTAACCGAGCGTCGAGGCGAGCAGCGTGCCGCCGAGGCAAAACCCGATCGCATCGATTTCGCGCTCGCCGGTGGCTTTCTCGATGGCGTCGAGCGCGGCGAGCGGACCGTCGCGCAGATAATCGTCGAACGATTTCTGTGCGTAGGTCGCGTCGGGATTGACCCACGACGCGATGAATACGGTGTGGCCCTGCTTGGTCGCCCAGCGTACGAACGAGTTCTTCTCGCGCATGTCGAGGATGTAGAACTTGTTGATCCACGGGGGCAGGATCAGGAGCGGGCGCCGGAACACTTCCGTCGTCAGCGGCGCGTACTGAACGAGCTGCATCAATTCATTCTGATACACGACCTTGCCCGGCGTGGCCGCGAGATTGCCGCCGACCTGGAACGCCGACGGATCGGTCATTTTCACGCGCACCTGCTTGCCGTTGCCGCTTTCAAGATCTTCCAGAAGATGGTTCAACCCCTTGACCAGGTTCTGGCCGCCCGACGCGACGGTTTCGCGCAGGACTTCGGGATTCGTCAGCGCGAAATTCGACGGCGACAGCGCGTCGATATACTGGCGCGTGTAGAAATCGACTTTCTTGGCGGTCAGCTCGTCGAGGCCCTGCACGCTGCCGACGGTTTGATGCAAGTGCTTGGCCGCGATCAGATAGGACTGCTTGATATAGTCATAGAGAAAATTGTTCTGCCAGTCGTCGTGTTTGAAGCGGCGATCGCCCTTTGCCGGCTCGATCACGGGCCGCGCCTGCTGTCCGAAGAATTGCAGCATCGAGTTCTGCCACAGCGACATGTAGTCCTGCCATAGCTTCATCTGCATCTCGGCGAATTTCGCCGGATCGGCGAACAGCTTGCCCGTCATCTCGTAAAACGCTTTGGCGATGCCGAGCTCGTCGCCGAACGCCGGCACTGCGCCAGTGGCCTGGCGCTGCATGTAATCGGTCATCAGCTGGCTGCTGCGTTGCGCGATCTGGGCGTACGCCTGCGCGAGTTCGGTCGGATCGAGCGCGGGTGTCTGCGGTTGCTCTGCCATGCAAATTCTCCTTTGGGCCGCGCGCACTAGGTGTGCGCGTAGCGGTAAATTCCATCGTCGCCGCGCGAGCGTGTGAGCCGACCGCGCTGGTGC
Organism: Burkholderiales bacterium; assembly: GCA_046596405.1. GTDB lineage: Bacteria > Pseudomonadota > Gammaproteobacteria > Burkholderiales > SG8-41 > PALSA-1004. Next base: position 3,580 of record JBKJMN010000461.1, on the reverse strand, counting down.
AGGTGATTGACGTGCGACAGCGTTTCGCCCATTGCGAACAGGGTCTCTTGGGCGTCGATTTCGCGCTTGAAGATGACCCGCATCATGCCGGTTTGCGGGGTGGCGCACGCCGCGAGCAATTCATCCAGCCGCGCCGCGGCTGGGGGCGGTGCCTCGGCGTACGGATACGTAAGCTCTGCGGGTCGCTCGATCTTGACTTTGGCGGTTTTTTGCATTACGTTTACGTAAACGTGATAAAGATTGATAATTAAATAACGCTGATTTTACACAATTATATTGCAAAGCACAATGAGCACTACCCATACCGCTACGCATACGATATCCGAGCTCGCGAAAGAGTTCGAAATCACCACGCGAACGATTCGGCATTATGAAGACGAAGGCTTGCTCTCGCCGCGTCGCGAAGGCCAGAACCGGCTCTTCAGTCAGCGCGATCGCGTGCGGCTCAAGCTCGCGTTGCGCGGCAAGCGGCTCGGCTTTACCCTCGCGGAGATCCGCGAACTCTTCGATTTGTACGATCTGGCGCGCGACGAAAAACGCCAGTTGCAGCAATTTCTAACCAAACTCGAGAAACGCCGCACGCTGCTCGAGCAGCAACGGGAGGATATCGAAGTCATGCTCAACGAGCTCACATTTTTTGAAGGCCAGTGCCGGAAATTACTAACCGACAATGGCGGCCAGGAACCGGCGGCCGCCTGAGCGCCTGGTGAATGTCGACAACCGTCGCACTGATTGACGTTAACGTAAAGGTAATATGCTAAGTGGTTAAATCGTCTGTCCACACGCCCAAAGATCCTGACTATGCCACCCGCGTCCGCGCCAGTTTCGCGCGCCAGCGCGTGATGGCGTGGATAGGCGCAGAACTCACGCACATGGCGCCCGGCGCATGTGAAATCACCCTGGCGCGCAAACCTGAAATCACGCAACAGCACGGCTACGTCCACGGTGGAATTATCGGCACCATAGGCGACACCGCGGCCGGCTATGCCGGCTATACCCTGATGCCCCGCGATGCGAGCGTGCTGACCGTAGAATACAAAATGAACATCATGGCGCCGGGCGATGGCGAACGCCTGATTGCGCGCGGCGAAGTCATCCGCGCCGGGCGTTCGCTGGTAGTGGCGCGCGCCGATGTGTTCGCCGTGAAAGACGGCCGGGAGACGCTGTGCGCCACCTTGCTCCAGACGCTGATGACGATGCACGGCAAAGCCGATCAATAACCCGCCATGACGATCATCCCCGGTCTCGATTACGGACTTGGCGAAACCATCGCGATCCTGCGCGAGACTGTCGCCGCTTTCGCCGCGCGCGAAATCGCGCCGCGCGCCGCCGGGATCGACCGCGACAATGAATTCCCGCAGGAACTGTGGTCCAGCCTGGGCAAACTCGGCGTGCTGGGCATCACCGTCGAGGAAGAATATGGCGGCACCAATATGGGTTACCTCGCGCACATGATTGCGATGGAGGAAATCAGCCGCGCGTCGGCATCCGTCGGCTTGTCGTACGGCGCGCACTCGAACTTGTGCGTCAACCAGATCCGACGCAACGGCTCTGCTCAGCAGAAGCAGCGTTACCTGCCGAAGCTGGTCGCGGGCGAGCACGTGGGCGCACTTGCGATGAGCGAGCCGGGCGCCGGGTCCGATGTCGTGAACATGCGGCTGCGCGCGGACCGGCGCGGCGACCGCTTCGTGCTGAACGGCACCAAAATGTGGATCACCAACGGCCCGGACGCGGACACGCTGGTCGTCTACGCGAAGACCGACGCCGCTGCCGGTGCGCGCGGCATCACCGCCTTCATCGTCGAAAAATCGATCACGGGTTTCTCGACCGCGCAAAAGCTCGATAAGCTCGGCATGCGCGGCTCGAATACCTGCGAGCTCGTGTTCCAGGATTGCGAAGTGCCGGTCGAGAACGTGCTGGGCGAAATCGGCCAAGGCGTGAAGGTGCTGATGAGCGGGCTCGACTACGAACGCGCCGTGCTCGCCGCCGGACCGCTCGGCATCATGCAGGCGTGCCTGGACGTCGTGCTGCCGTACGTGCATGAGCGCAAACAATTCGGCCAGGCGATCGGCGAATTCCAGCTGATGCAGGGCAAGCTCGCCGACATGTATACGACCCTCAGCGCGTGCAAATCCTATGCCTACGCGGTCGGCCGGGCGTGCGACGACGGCAGGATCACGCGCAAAGACGCGGCGGGTGTCATCCTCTACGCCGCCGAAAAAGCCACCTGGATGGCGCTCGAGGCGATTCAGTGCCTGGGTGGCGTCGGCTACACGAACGATTATCCGACGGGGCGGCTGTTGCGCGACGCCAAGCTGTATGAAATCGGCGCGGGCACCTCCGAAATCCGCCGCATGCTGATCGGGCGCGAGTTGTTCGATGAAACCAAATAAAGGAAACGCCGATGAATGACCCGGTAGTTATCGTGGGTGCTGCACGCACGCCTATGGCCGCATTCCAGGGTGATTTCAAAAATGTCACCGCGCCTGAACTCGGCGCTGCAGCGATCAAGGCCGCTGTCGAGCGCGCCGGACTAAAACCGGACGACGTGCAGGAAGTCATCATGGGCAACGTGTTGTCGGCGGGCCAGGGGCAGGCGCCGGCACGCCAGGCGGCGCTCGCCGCCGGGCTGCCGCTCGGCGTCGGCTGCACGACCATCAACAAAATGTGCGGCTCCGGCATGAAGGCCGCGATGCTCGCGAACGATTTGCTGCTCGCGGGCACCAACAGCGTGATGGTCGCGGGCGGCATGGAGTCGATGACCAATGCGCCTTACCTGTTGCCGAAAGCGCGCGGCGGGCTGCGCCTCGGTCATGGCGAAGTCAAAGACCACATGTTCCTCGATGGCCTGGAAGACGCGTATCTGAGAGACGACCAAGGCGGCGGCCGCCTGATGGGCACGTTTGCGGAGGACACCGCGGCCAAGTATCAATTCTCGCGCGAAGCGCAGGACGGTTTCGCGATCACCTCGCTAAAGCGCGCGCAAGACGCCATCAACAACGGCTGGTTTGCCACCGAAATCACGCCGCTGACCCTCAAATCCGGCAAAGGCGAGATAACCGTCGCGCGCGACGAGCAGCCGCTCAAAGCCAATCTCGACAAAATCCCGCAGTTAAAACCCGTGTTCCGCAAGGACGGCACGGTGACCCCGGCGAATTCGAGTTCGATATCCGACGGCGCCGCGGCGCTCGTACTGATGCGGCTGTCGGCAGCGCAGAAACGCGGCTTGCGCCCGTTGGCCAGGATCGTCGCGCATACGACGTATGCGCACGAGCCCAACTGGTTCACGACGGCGCCCGTCGGCGCGCTCAAGAAATTGTTCGACCAGACGGGCTGGAACAAACATGACGTCGATCTGTATGAAATCAACGAGGCGTTCGCGGTAGTCACCATGGCGGCGATGCGCGAGCTCGATCTGCCGCACGCCAAAGTCAACGTGCATGGCGGCGCGTGCGCGCTCGGGCATCCGATCGGTGCAAGCGGTGCGCGCATTGTCGTCACCCTGCTCGCCGCGCTGGAAAAGTACGGCCTCAAGCGCGGCGTCGCCGCGCTGTGCATCGGCGGCGGTGAAGCGACGGCG
>JBKJMN010000162.1:0-24893 GCA_046596405.1 Burkholderiales bacterium | reverse complement strand
AATCATAACGCATGCAGTTGTATGCGGACAAATGCCGACCGCTAAGCGAACCTTTCTCCGATATGGGAGATCGGGAAAAGACCCCAAACAATTTGTTGAAATTCACCAAAATCGAATTGAAAATACTGATAATGACAAACGCATAAGTTGATGAATCAACGACTTACGTTTACGCCATTACTCTGAACGCATCTTTTTTACGCGTCAAACCAATAAATTCAATAATCTGCTAACGAGGCTTTTGGGAAAGTATTGAAAAGACTGCGCGTGGAACGCGGCCTGACGCAGGAGGCGCTCGCCTTTGACGCGGGAACGGAGCGAAGCCACATTTCAGCGCTGGAACGGGCTAGAAAGGCCCGTCTCTGGCTACGATACTTCGTCCGGCTCAGGCTCTGAGGGAGGTCGGCGGGAGATATCGTTTCTTTAGTCGAGCAGAAGCTGGCCGAGAAAAAAGCGGTAGCCGGTCGCAGACCCAGAACGTTTTTTTGGTGGTAAACACTTACCTGCGACCATGCCGCCAAGCGACGCAGCTTAAAGCAGATCGTCACGCCTCAATTTGAAACCAAGCGGAACACCAGCGTTTCTGAGTAACTCCATCATTCTATTCTCATCCGCTGGAGTTTTTTCTTTTTTCCAGACTAGAGTTAAGAACTCTACGTCGCCGTCAAAACGTCCGCCTACGTCTACCATTAGCAATTTGGCTTCAATCTGCTCTGGTGTTTGATTCTTAAACTTTTGTTTGTTGGACATTTTTCGAAACCCATCTGGCTTGCGTTAGATTCTGAGCCAGTTTACCCCCCATGTTGCCAGTAGGCATTTTTGTTCTACCCTGTCGCGCACAACGGACTGCAATTCGGTTTTTTTGCTTTTGCTACAAGAGAACCAGATCACACGCGCCAATACCCCATTAAACGCCCCCAACGGGCGGGACGCCAGCCGGAAAAAGAATGCTTTCGGAATATTGTTAAAACACAATTAAAATGATTGGATGAGCCAGCGCGTCGCGCCCTATTTCGTTGGAAACGTTATCCACCTGCTCTGGCCGCGAGTCGTCAGGTTAGGGCCATGCGGGGGTGCGCCGTACGCAGGGGCGGACTGGACATCTAAACCTTCTGCTGCTGTCTTGCCGTTTGTTCGCAAGAGCGATTTTAAATCCATTGGCCTTGGAAATTGTGGGTTATCGAAATGAGCGTTCAAATAGATCGGGAAATTGCTGAGATCCTGAACGTTAAGCTCTCGACCATACCTGAGCGCGCCCGCCTGATGATGACCCCGATGGGAATAATCTATTCTCCATCGACCAAGCCGGAGCATGGAAACCCGATCATCGAAAAGTACGGGATCAAAGTCGAGCCGCAGCTTGATGGCATCTTCAAGGCGACCATGAATGGCGTTGTTCAGAATGGCAATACGCCGCTACTGGCTGCGATGTGCTGCTTTGTCGCTGCACATCGACCTAATGCTCTACTGAATCCTAACTCGCCATCCAAGCGTGATCCAATCAAGAAAACGAGCTTGGATGAGATTGCAAAAACTATTGCGTCCAGCCTCATTACGCAAAACGAGGCAAATCGGCTGAGCAAACTCTCGCCCGAGGATCGGAAGAAGGTGTTAGAAGTTACCGCGAATATAATTGCGGCGAAGCTTTGGAAAAAGTCGGCTGCGCCTACCAAAAATGACGATTAGGGATGCGCGCACTGCGCCGGCTTGCGACAATTTTAATCTTCGCTTCCTCAACCGTCTGCCATTGCATATTGCTTGGTCAAGCATGCTGCCACTGAAACTCGCGCGCGACTGCGGGATAGCATTTTGGGTCTAGCCATTACACCCAACGTGAAAAACAGAGCGAGCAAACTAGCTAATACGAACGCGGCAGGACGCACCCTATGGAATGCCCGAGTGAAGTCGGAGAGTGCAGAATGTTTTTGGAGGCTTCGTAACGCGGACTTCGCCGGTTCTAGCGTTACGCGTCGCTGAGAAAAGCCTACACAGCGCCTACATGGACGACCACAAAGACAAATGGCCTACACGCTTTAACGTGTAGGCCATTGTTTTATTTGGTTGCGGGGACAGGATTTGAACCTGTGACCTTCGGGTTATGAGCCCGACGAGCTGCCAGACTGCTCCACCCCGCGTCTGTGGGATGCATTGTAACAACCCGGCCGCTACCGCGTCAAACGATCAATCGCTAAATTGCTGTTTCGAGCGGGAAAATTACGGCGTCTCGACGGCAGGCGCGGGCGCCTTGCGCTTGCGAAAATAATCGGCGAAGCGTTCGAGGCTGACGTAGAACACGGGGGTCACGTAAAGCGTCAGGAATTGCGAAAAAATCAGGCCGCCCACGACCGCGATACCGAGCGGTCGCCGCGTCTCGGCGCCGGCACCCAGACCCATCGCAATCGGCAGCGTCGCGAAAATGGCGGCCATCGTCGTCATCATGATCGGCCGAAAGCGCACCATGCATGCCTCGATGATCGCCTCGCGCGGCTGCATGTTCTGTTCACGCTGCACCTGCAGTGCAAAGTCGACCATCATGATGCCGTTCTTCTTGACCAGACCAATCAGCAGAATAATGCCGACAAAGCTGAAAATGTTCAGTTCCTCGCCGAACACCAGCAAGGTCAGCAGCGCGCCGAAGCCGGCAAACGGCAATGCGGTCAGAATCGTCAGCGGATAGCCGTAATGCTCATACAGGATCGCCAGAATGATGTAGATCAGGATAATGGTGATCATCAGCAGGACGGGCAGCGAGCTAAACGCCTCCTGGAATGCCTTGGCGCTGCCAGTAAACGAACTCGATACGTTATCGGGCAGGACTTCGCGCGCGACACCCTCGATTGCGGCGACCGCGTCGCCGACGGCGACTCCCGGCGCGAGATTGAAAGAAAGCATGACGGCAGGCAGTTGCCCCAGATGCGCAACCGAGATCGGTCCGACGCCGCTCTTCACCTCGGCTACGGTACTGAGCGGCACCATCGCGCCGCCGGGGCTCTGGATAAAAATTGATTCCATCGCATTGATGTCGGTTTGAAACTTGCGGTCGACTTCGAACAACACCTGATACTGGTCGGCTTCGCCGTAGAGCGTGGTGACCTTGCGGCCGCCGAATGCGTTGAACAGCGCGAGCTCGATCTGTTGTGATGAAATGCCCAGCGCGGACGCGCGATCGCGCAAGATGTTGAGTTGAATCTCGGGATTGCGCAGTTCCAGATTGGTTGCCACGTCCTGCAACTGCGGCAACGTCTTCAATTTAGCTTCGAGCGCCTGCCCCGGCCCATACAACTGCTTTAGATCGGTGCCGGTCAGCGTAAACACGTAATCGCTGGTCGACAATGTGCCGCCGATGCGGATTGCCGGCGGATTGGACAGGAACATGCGCAGCCCCTGAATGTGCGCGACCTGGCGGCGCAACTGCTGAATCACCTCGTCGGCGCCGGCAGGCCTGGCATCGCGATCTTTGAGGCGGATGATCAAACGGCCGATATTGTCGCCGAACGTGCCGCCGACCCCCTGCCCGGCAGTCGACATCACCGCTGCGACGTTTTCGTTTTTGCCCACGACTTCCGCGATCTGCTGCTGCTGCCTGACCATATCGGTGAAATTCGTGCCTTCGCGCGCGCGCGTGTTGCCGTTGATGACGCCGGTGTCCTGGCGCGGAATGAAGCCTTTCTGCACTGCCTGATAGAGCAGCCCCATCGTCAACAACACCACCAGCGACCCGAGCAACACGAATCCGGGAAAACCGAGCGCCCAGCGCAGGCTCGACACATACCCGTTGCGCGCCGCATCAAACACGCGCTCCGACCAGTCGAACAGGCGGCCGTGTTCGTGCGATGGTTTCAGCATGCGACTGCACAGCATCGGTGTGATGGACAGCGACACCGCGCCTGAAATCAGTACCGACACGCCGACTGTGACCGCGAACTCGCGAAACAGACGCCCGACCATGCCTTGCATGAACATGATCGGCACGAACACGACAACCAGCGAGATCGTCATCGTCATGACGGTCGAGGAAATTTCCTGCGCGCCCTCGAGTGCCGCCGCCATGCGCTCTTTGCCCATTTCCATATGACGCGTGATGTTCTCGAGCACCACTATCGCGTCGTCGACGACGAATCCCACCGCCAGCGTGATTGCCATCAGCGAAAGGTTGTTCAGGCTGAAACCGAGCATGTGCATCACGGCAAACGTGCCCAGCACCGATGCGGGCAGCACCAGTGCCGTGACCAGCGTTGCGCGTATGTTGCGCAGGAAAATCAGGATCACGCCGACGACCAGTGCAATCGACAATATCAGCGTGAAATTGACGTCATGGATGGATTCACGGATGAACTCGGAACGGTCGACCACCACATTGAGCGATGCGCCGGCCGGCATCTCCTTCTCGATCTCGGGCAGCAACTCGCGCAACTGCTTAACCACTTCCACGGTATTCGAGCCCGGTTGGCGGAAAATTGCCAAAATCAACGCACGCTCGCCGTTATACCAACTGCGCACTTTCTCGTTTTCCACGCCGTCTTCCGCGCGCCCGATGTCCGAAAACCGGATCGGCTTGCCGTCCTTGTAGGCGATGATCAGCGGGTTGAAATCAGCCGCGCGATCGAGCCCGCCGTCGGATTTCACGGTGTAGCTGCGCGCCGTTCCCTGGAGAGAACCGGACGGCAGATTCGAGTTCGCGCTTTGTATCGCGCTCACCACCTTATCCAGTCCCAGCCCGCGTTTGGCGAGCGCGTTGGGATCCACGAACAGGCGCACGGCATACTTTTGCGAACCGAAGACGTTTACCTGCGCTACGCCGTTGATGGTCGAAAACCGCTGGGATATATGCGAATCGGCAAATTTGTCGAGTTGCGCCATCGGCACATTCTTCGCCGCCAATGCGAGTATCAATACCGGAGCATCCGCGGGATTCAACTTGCGCAACGTAGGCGGGTCCATGTCGCTGGGCAGGCGGCGGATCGCCTGCGAGATCGCCGTCTGCACGTCCTGCGCGGCCGAATCGATATCGCGCTGCAGCGAGAACGTCAGCGTGATGCGGGTGTTGCCGGTAGTGGAAGACGACACCATTTCGTCAACGCCCGATATGCGGCTGAACTCGCGTTCGAGCGGCAGCGCCACGGTGTTGCCCATAATTTCAGGGCTGGCGCCGGGCAGCGACGCGGTTACCGTAATCGTGGGAAAGTCGACATTGGGCAGGTCATTGACCGGCAATGACTTGAAACCGAGCCAGCCGAAAAAAAGTATCGAGACGAAGAGCACGCTGCTCGCAACCGGTCTTTCGATGAAGATGCGCGATATGTTCATGCAGTGGACCTCATTGCGTTCGGTTATTTGCCGCTGGCAGCCTTCGCCTTGCCATCCTGCTCCGCTTTGGCCGGCTCCGCACTCTCGTCACCCGGTTTTTTGCCCTTGCCTTTACCTTCGCCGCCCTTGTCCTTATCGGTGCCCTCGCCGGGCGCGCGCACGACCACCTGAGCGCCGACGGTCAGCGAGAGCGGCACATCGACAACGACCTGCTCGTCGCCCTTCAGTCCTTTATCGATCACCATTTGATTCCCGATCTGGCGGGCGACGCGCACCTCCTGCATCGCGGCCTTGCCATCGCGCACGACATAGACGAAAGGCCGGTCCTGGCCGGGCTGCACTGCACGCTCCGGCAGCACCAGTGCGTCCTTTTCGACTTTGAGTACGATGCGCGCCGCGACGAACTGGCCGGGCCACAACTCTTCTTTTTCGTTCTTGAAGCGGGCTTTCAGCAGTATCGTGCCAGTGGTCGGGTTGACCGTATTGTCGATGAACACCAGCGTGCCTTCGGCGACCGCCGGGCCGCCCGGATTCAGGCTGATCTGCACTTTGAGGTCGGGCGTGTTCCAGTAGCGCCGGACGTCCTCGAGAAAGCGCTGCGGCACGCTCAAGGCGACCACGATAGGCTGCGTGCTGTTGATCACCACCAGTGGCGCGCCACCGGTGCCTGCGGTGACGAGGTTACCGGAGTCAACGCTCAGGCTGCCGGTGCGGCCGGAGATGGGCGCGAAAATCTGGCCATACGAAAGCTGCAGTTGCGCCTGGTCGAGGACCGCGCGGTTGGCGGACAGGGTGGCTTCGAGCGACTTGACCTGGGTGGCCGCCACGTCGTATTCGTTGCGCGTAATGTACTCTTTTTGCATCAGCGGCCGCAGCCGGTTTTCCTGCTCTTTCGCCTGCGCAAGCTGTGCCTGGTCGCGCGCGAGCGCCGAGCGCGCCTGATCGACCGACGCCTGCATCGTGCGCGGATCGATCCGGAACAGCGGCTGGCCCTGCTTCACACGGTCGCCCTCTTTGAACAAAACCGCGGTCAGCACGCCATTGACTTGCGGACGCACGGCGACGCTGTGCTCGGATTCAACCGTGCCGACGGCATCGATTACGACGGGCATCGCCTGCCGCGTCACCGTCACGGTGCGCACGGAGACCGGCCCGCCACCGCCGCGTTTGCCCGGCCCTTTGCCTTCGGACTTGCCCTCGGCTTTGGCCGATTTGCCCCCCGCGTCGGTTGCTTTTGCGCCTGACTGCGTTTTCCACCAATAATATCCGCCGCCTGCGGCAATGATGCAGACGATCACCAGCAATTTCCAGACAAGCTTCATGAAGAGATCTCGATTAGTAGTCCCGGGGCGACCCGTTTCCGGTTGAGAATTTTCTGCGACTGCTGCACCTGATACGCGAATTCATGCCTGCCGCTCATGGCCGCCTGGCGCCGATGGTCTTATCATCGGAGGCCCCGAGCGCGAAATTCAAACGGGCGAGCGCCTGATACCAGTCGAGCTGGGACTGAATCTGCTGCACCTTGGCATTGGTGTCGTCGAGCTGCGCTGTAATCAGGTCGAGCAGAGTGCCGACCCCGCCCTGGTAGCGCGCCACCGCGGCGTCTGCGGATTGCGCGGCGCTTTTGACGAGATTTTCCGCGCTCGCGATGCTGGTCGCTGCGGTCTGCAAATCGAAATACGCCTGCCACACGTCCTGCTCGGTCTGGGTGTAAATCTGGTCGCGCGTACTTTCGGCGATTTTGGCCTCTTCATCCCGCCGCCGCGCGCGGTAGGTATCCCCAAAGCCGTTAAAGATCGGAATGTTGAGGTTCAGGCCGAAAGAGTATGCGTCCTGCGAGGTCAGCGTGTTGGTGTAGATCTGCCGCCCGTATTGCGAAACGAACTGCAACGTCGGGAGGCCCGCCCGCGACTCTGCCCGAGCTGTCGCACGCGCCGCGCGCGCGCGCGCTTCCGCGGCGACGAGGTCGGGACGATTGACCTTCGCCTGCTGCAGGAAGTCGTCCATCGACTGCGTAATGGCGGTGACCGCGGGCTGCGCCGTCATCGGCTGCAGTTGCAGCGGAAAATTCACCGGCAGGCCCGCGGTCGCCGCCAGCAATCCGCGCGCCTTTGCGTATTCGCCCTCGTTGCGGCTTAACACCAGCTGCGACTGGCCGACCTGGGTCTCCGAGCGGTACACGTCGGCGACGGTCGCCAGGCCGGACTCGCGGCGGCGCTGTGCCGCGTCGAACGCGGTCCGGAAATTTTTCAGCGATTCGCGCGTCGCGCGGACCAGTTGCTCGAATCCAAGCACGCGGTAGTACGCCTGCTCGACCTGGAAAGCGACGTCCTGGAGCGTGCGGTTCTGCGCGAGGTTGGCGGCCAGCAGCCGGTACCCGGTGGCCTCCTTGTCCGCCGCGCGTTTGCCGAAATCAAACAGGACGTAACTCAAGCTCACCGTCGGTCCGTATTGGGTCAATATCGTATAGGGGCGGCCGCCCGCCGCCAGGGCCGCCGAATTGCCACTTTGATCGATCAGCGTCGTATTCGGGAAACCTGAAGTCGCCGAGATAGGCCGCGAAATACGGTCGCTGATGAGCCCGTTGATTTGCGGGAAATCTCCAGCATGATCGATGCCGGACTGCGCCGCCTCGACCCGGGCTGCCAGCCATGCCTGCCGCGTTCTGGCGTTAAGGCTCAACGCGATTTCGGTCAATTCGGCAAGCGACAGCGGCTTGTTCAAGTCACCGGGTATGGATTGAAAATTTGCGGGCGCCGGCACCACCGGCAACGCCTGCTCGGGTATCCAGCGCTGATTCGGGGCCGGCGACGTTTTCGCGCCGGTATTGAACGGATCGATGGCGCCGAATAATGATTGCGCGTGGGCCGGCGCGACCAGGCACGTGAATCCCAACAGCGCCATTTTCGCGCCGCGGACTACCACCGGAGCGAGTTTTAATTGGATTGCGACGCTTGAACCGCAGTTAATGCCAGAACTGGAAATATGCATAGTCCAAATTCAATTCGGCGCGCGCGCGCCGCATTCTCCCTCAAGGCTGTAGTGCAACCTAACCGATTGTTTTTTTGTGTAATGCAGACAAACTACGCCACTGCGGACGGTATCATAACATGCTCTCTCCGGCTGTAAAGAAGGCGCTCCGGGTCGCGCGGTCGAGGACCTGCGGCGCAGAAAAACCGCGTCGAATTGACCGCTGAAAACGGACGCATGAAGCAGCCAAACGTGCCTCGTCCTCCGTGCGCTGTGCGATGCGGGCTGGAATTTGCATTTCGCGGTATAAAATTCTTATCCACCAATAAAATAAATGGATAAATTTGCATTCGCGCACGTGCTAGTGTTCGTCGCCGCACAACAACGATAATGCACTTTTAATCGGAAGGAGCTCACCTGTCCAAGCTCGTCTCACCTCACGGGGGCGCACGCCTCAAGCCGCTCTTGCTGGAAGGCGCCGCACATGCGTCCGAAGCGGCGCGCGCGCGCACATTGCCGCGCGTGCCGGTAAGCTCGCGCGAGCGCGGCGATTTGATCATGCTCGGCATCGGCGGATTTACGCCGCTCGAGGGTTTCATGACGCATGCCGACTGGCAAAGCGTGTGTGACGACATGAAGCTCGCGACCGGCTTGTTCTGGCCGATTCCGATCACGCTGTCCACGTCGCAAGAAATCGCGGCTGGCATCAAATCCGGCGCCGACATTGCATTGGTCGATGCAGACGGCGAGTGCCTCGCCACCATGACCGTGCGCGAGAAATACACGATCGACAAGCAGCACGAGTGCAACACGGTATTCAAGACGACCGACCCCGAGCACCCCGGCGTCAAGATGGTGATGGAACAAGCCGAAGTCAATCTTGCCGGTCCCGTTAAAGTCCTGTCGCAAGGCGAATTCCCCGCCAAATATGGCGATATGTACATGACGCCGGCGCAAACGCGCGCGGTATTCGAAGACTATGGCTGGTCAACTGTCGCGGCCTTCCAGACCCGCAACCCGATGCACCGCTCGCACGAATATCTGGCGAAAGTTGCGATCGAGGTTTGCGACGGCGTGCTCGTGCATTCATTGCTCGGCAATCTGAAACCCGGGGATATCCCGGCCGAGGTGCGCACCCAGACTATCAGTGTGCTGATCGACAAGTATTTCGCGAAAAAAACCGTGGTGCAATCCGGTTATCCGCTGGACATGCGTTATGCGGGGCCGCGCGAGGCCCTGCTGCACGCCCTCTTTCGGCAGAACTATGGCTGCTCGCATCAGATCGTAGGTCGCGATCATGCCGGCGTCGGTAGTTATTACGGGCCTTTCGACGCGCATCACATTTTCGACGAAATCCCCAAAGGCGCTCTGCAAACGCAACCGCTCAAGATCGACTGGACGTTCTGGTGCTATGAATGCGGCGGCATGGCGTCCGCGCGCACTTGCCCGCACGATGAAAAACAGCGCCTGCTGGTGTCCGGGACCAAGCTGCGCAAGTGGCTGTCCGAAGGCGACGAAGTGCCGGCGGAATTCAGCCGGCCCGAGGTGCTGAAAATATTGCGCGACTACTATGCGACGATAGACGCTACAGACCGCGTCGAAGTGAAGCTTACCGGCCACTCTGCGCGCTAGAAACCCGACACGACGGAAGCCGTGGTTAGCTTGGCAGATGAGTTGTTAGTGCGCTTTGCGCCGGGATTGCGTGCTATGTGTCTGCGCGCCTTATCAGCGGGGAATGTCGTTCCAGCCAAACTCCTCAGCACCCTGGTTGACTATCGCCACGCACACGCCTTCACGGATGCGGCGTAATGGCGATGATCGTAATTTCGCCCTTCTTTGGGCCGTAGCACCAGAACACACGATAGGCACCGGGTGTTCGATTTTGTACGTATGCCTCGAAGACCTTCGTGGCAGGATCGTAGGGGTTCTCTATGGAGTTGTATTCGTGTGTCTTGAGGCCCGGGTGACGAGGATTTGCCTGGAGCAGTTCAATACACTTTACGACTTGTTTGAAGAGCCCCTCTTGCTTCGAGGCTTTTGCTTTCCGGGACTTTTGCCGATTCTCAAGCGACTTGCGGGCTGCCGCTTCAAGCTCGTGGAAAGTATCCGCCGACCCTTCAAGCCAGACAAGCGCAAGGGGCATCAGTCTTCAAGCTGCTTTGCGAGTTTCGCAGCCGCCTTTAGATCCGGTGGTGTGGTCGTTTTGCCCTTGCGAGCCTCGTCAAGTCCCCGCCGCACCGATGCCAAAGCTTGCGGGTTCTCATAGAGCCATGCTTCGCGCTCCGGAATCACGCGCGCGAGCCGGACAATTACCTCGTCGTCGCTCCGGTGTTCGACGATGACGGCGCGGTTCGCGAAGTGTCCGCCGAGTGTTACCCGGCCCTTGGAATCGGTGCTTTTATGGCGAGCTTGCGTAAGGTCTTTCATTTCGCGAGTCTTGCTTATTGTGGGTTAATAGTCAAGTGGGATATTCCCACTATGGTCAAGCATTCCCGGCAGCTATAGGCGTCTGAATGCCCCCCCATGCCGGTCAATCCAGCCGCAGTACGGTCGCAACCAATTTGGCCGCGGCGCGGCCCCCACATCAAACTCGATCCCGAGGTCCTGCAGCGTGGCTTGCGGGCTCGCGCGCGCCTCCTCCGGTTCACCAAATCTTCCGATTCCGGGTCGGACCACTGCAAGCAACGGCTTAGTAACGGCAAAAGAATATTTGCAGGCTCGCGCGCGATCGCCGCGCGTATGGTCCCTGGCTATTTGAAGTAAAGAAGCGCTATGGACTTTGCGTGATGAACTACGTCGTGACGTCGAACCACATTCACTTGCTCGTGAAGGATCGCGGGCAGGGAGAGATTTAAAAAAGGGTCTATCATCGTAGCACTACGGCTTTCGCTTCGACGCATCCGTCTTCCGCAATTCCGGGTCAGTGTAACTTTTCAGTGCCGATTAACCAATTGCCGCCGAGGCAATCCTTATATGGGTTCACCTACCCGCGCGGCCCGGGTCATCGATGCCACGGTATGACGCCTACGGCTTTTTCGGCGTCTTGTACTCGGCTACCTTCTGAAGCGGCTTCCAGACGGTTTCGAAACCCACAAACCCCTTGTCGTTTTTTGCCATCTGACGCGTGGTATAAAAACGCGTCTCGCCGTCTGGGACTTTGGTAACGGGTTTTTGCTCGCTCATAAATCACCTTTTTTGCCGTGAATTCAGGATTGAAAGTGCAAGTTATAAAAACAAAAATTGACCGATGCTATTCTACACGGCGCAGCTTAAAGAGCTCTCATGAGAGACGAGTCGATATCCGCGCCCGCAACGATCGCCCCGCCGGCTCTTGTCTCGTCATCAGTTGCGTCACGCACGGTCAGTATCTCGAGCGTAAACACGACCGCTCTGCCGCACAACGGATTGTTGCCATCGATAGTCAATGTCTCGTCGTCCATTCGCGTTACGAGAAAGCTGCGGGTCTTGCCTTGGCTGCTTTCCATGAGGATGGAGGTGCCGACTTGCCGATAATCCTCGGGGATGTTCTCGATGTTATCGGTAATAACCAGCGACTCGTCCCTGGGTCCGAAGATCTGATTGCCATCGATTGGAACTTCGATCACGTCGCCAACGGCCTTGCCCTCCAGTTCCATATGGACGGAAGGCGCCAGAATTTCATTGTGTCCGTGCACATAGCCCAACGGAAATTCTACCCGGGTGAGGACATGCCCCGATTTCCTGTCGGTCACCTTATAGGTTAGTTCGACGAACTTGCCGTTTTGTATAGTTTCACTCACGCTGAATTGAACTGCTCAGAAAATGGAAGCACCAAAAATCCTGACCTCGCCATTTTCATAACCAAGGACCAGCCTGCCTAGCCATTCGCCTTGCTTTTTTGTGCTCCGCTGCCGGTAAAGGACCGTCACGTGTTCGCCCCGGCGGATGATGCCGAGCGAGTCGACGTCCTCCGACAGACTTCTCGCCAATTCACTATTTGCAAACTGGTGGCCCGCTACAACGTTATTCATGGCAAGTGCCAGGGCACTTGAAAAGTTCTTGGCGAATTCTCCGTATTTACCCTCGTTCGAATAGGTGACGAGGCTGCGCCATAGTGGATTGGCTAAAGCCAAAATCTCCTCGTCAGTTTTTTCGATAATGTTCACGCGGGGATCTTGGCGGCCGGCAACGACCGGCTTGATAGGGATCACAACAGACGACATGCTGGCCTCTTCGGGAGATAGCACTACTCGTCATCCCCGACCAGGTGATAACAAGGCGCCTTCTCCATGGTGTATTCGCCGGTTTGCGGATCGCGACGCGAAACAGTCAGCACGTGCCAGTTTTCGTCGTCCAGCTTCATGGCATCGCCCCGGTAGTAGTAACCCGGCCACCGGGTCTCCTTGCGGAACAGCGTGTGCTGCGTCACGCACTCTGCAGCGCGATGACGGTGCATCAATTCCCACGCCCGCAGCAACTCGTGAATATCCTTTGCGGCCAGGCTCTGGAGGTCCTCCTCCATGATTGCGAGCTTCTTGAGACCTATATTGAGGAGCTTCTCGTTAGTCATGTAGCTAACCGTCACTCCGCCGCAATACTCGTCCATCAGCTTCTGCAGACGGTCCAAACCCTGCTTGGGATTGATGAAGTGCGGATTGACATCGCCCGCTACGACCGCATTGCTGTAAATCCGGTAATGCTCGAGGGGCTTGTAGATCTCTTTCTTGCGGCGGGTGATCTGCTCATCAGAGACCACAATGCCTTCGGCTTTTCCGTCATCGATATATTTGCAGGCGGCCTTCGCGGCGAGCCGACCTTCGGTGAACGAGCCGGATGAGAAGGCGTGCGGCGTGCCGCCGACGGCGTCACCGGCGCCGAACAGACCTTCGATCGTCGTCATGCGGTTATAGCCCCAGAAATACTCGGGCGGCGAAACGTCCTCGGGACCCGAGCACCAGGCGCCCGAGCCGGTCGCGTGGGAGCCCATGACATAGGGCTCGGACGTTGTCAGCTCGGGATTTTCGTGCTTGGGATCCACGTCGGTGGCGGCCCACAGCACCGCTTGGCCGATGGTCATACCGAGAAAATTTTCCCAACCGACCTCTTCAAGATGAGGATCCTGGAAAGCCTGCATGGTCACCATATGTATGGGTCCGCGGCCGGCATTTACTTCACTGATTATGCAATGGTTGCGTAGACAGGTCGGGATCGGCCTGTGAGTCAAGTGCGAAGCTTCCGGATCGAGATATTCCTTGCCGACCATTTTCTGCAGGTCAGGGAACCACTTGGATTCGTACTCTTCGCCCATACCGTTTTGCGTATAGGTCTTCAGGTGCAGGAAGTACGCACCGACCGGGCCATAACCGTCCTTGAAACGCGCGAGCACGATGCGATTTTCCATCTGCGTCATTTTGGCACCGGCGTCTATCATGAGCCCATAGGCAGACGCGGACGACCATGGCGCATACCAGGTGCGGCCGGAGCCTTCGCCCACTGAACGCGGTTTGAAGATGTTGGAGGCGCCGCCCGCGCCGCAGATCACGGTCTTGGACTTGAAGACGTGGTAGTTGCCGGTGCGGACGTTGAAGCCAACGGCGCCGGCCACCCTGTTCTCCTTGCTGTCGTCCATCAGCAGGTGGGTGACGCAGATGCGGTTGAACACCTTGTCCGCCGATTTCTTGGCGGCCTCGGCCACGATGGGCTTGTAAGACTCGCCGTGTATCATGATCTGCCATCGCCCTTCACGCAGATAGCGCCCGGTTTTCGGGTCCTTCATGATGGGCAGGCCCCAATCTTCGAACTGATGCACCGTGGAGTCGACGTGACGCGCCATATCGAACAGCAGGTCTTCGCGCACCATTCCCATCAAGTCGATACGGGCATAGCGGACATGATCCTCCGGCTTATTTTCACCCCAGCGGGTGCCCATATAGCAGTTGATGGCGTACAGCCCCTGCGCGACCGCGCCGGAACGATCGATATTGGCCTTCTCGGCAATGACAATCTTCTTGTCCTGCCCCCAGAATCTGGCCTCCCATGCGGCACCCGTGCCGCCAAGGCCCGCACCGACCACCAGGACATCGATGCCGTCTTCGACGATCGTTTCGTAAGCCATTAGTAGTACACGCCTTTCTTCATTTTGAGACCACTGGCCTCAAGCGTATGCAAACCGCCCTCATCCATGCGGATATATTTCGGCTCGCTGTACAATAGCTCGCTGTCGCGCATTTCCTGGCTAGGCGCGGGAACATCCGCGAGCTTGGGAATCGCCGTCCCCCAGGGTTTGGTGGTAATGGGCGACAGGAAGTTTTTTTCCGTGCCGTTGCGGAATTTTATCTTCCAGGCGATCGTGCCTTTCTCTTCGTCCCGGTTGACGCGCACGCTGTGACCGAGCGGGGCAAAGTCGGCATAGCCGCGCACATCGATCGCATTCTGCGGACAGGCCTTCACGCAGGAGTAGCACTCCCAGCACATGCTGGGCTCAATGTTGTAGGCGCGCCGGTGGACTTTATCGATGTGCATGATGTCGGACGGACAGATGTCGACGCAATGTCCGCATCCGTCGCACCTTGTCATATAAACGAAGGTAGGCATAACTCGACTCCTTGATTTGTGCCGACAGAACCGGCCGGGTGTTTTCTAATAGTGACGGGGTGCTTCGCGCTTGATGCCAAGCCCCATGTCCATCGGAGCGTCGCGCAACAGTTCCATCGAGTGACTCTCCCGTTGTGCGGGATCGTCGCGGCTCAGCGTCGGCAAATTCTCGGCTGTACCATTGGCCTTGGAGACTCTCTTCTCGAAGGCCGCAGCAGGCTTGAAGAACATGTGCGCGAACTTTGACCACGGCACCGACCCGAAGAGGACCGTGGTGGCGACGATATACAGGCCGAAGAACACGCTCGCGGCCATGCCGCCTTTCACCTGCATGAACGCCCAAATGAGGCCCAGCGTTACGCTGGCGAGCAGCGACAAAATGAACAGGTCGGCGCGCATAACGCGCAACGGCGAGTTGCCCTCAGCGGCCACATCGACGCGGATGAAGAACCAGAACCAGTAGCCGCCGAGGCACACCATCAATCCGCCGAGCCACCAGAGTTGCGGCACGATCTCCGGCGCCGGGGCTGCCGTTGTCGGGTAGCAGAACACCATCAAGATGGTGGTGACGAGGTAGATAATGAACCCGTACATCGTCAGCAAATGGGCGATGCGGCGGCGCATATTGCAGAATTCGCCGGAGGTCAGGACATCAACCACGGCGGTCTGAACTGCGATCGAAGCCAATTCGCCCCCACTGACCTCTTTTGTTCCCTTGCTGCTCGACTTGCGCCAGTTGGCAAAAAAATACCTGGCGCTGCCCTTGTGCACGATGTCAAAGAGCGTGCCTGCTACTACCAGCAGGATCATGATCACGACATACGTCTGCATGACGCCAGGCGACAGAAATCCGGTCAACGCCGCAAATGGATTGTTCGTGAACATCACTCCCCCAATATGAATCTGCCGTCCTCTGCGGGCCGGCATCGAACGGTGGTCAACGCCGCTGCGATGCCGAAAAAGTGCCCGCCCGCGACAAAAACAGCCTCTAGGCTCAAAACAAGGAGGGAAATCCCCCCCGTGGACCGGACTGAGTTTACGCGTTTGGGCACAGACCAGCCCAAGAAAAAGGTTATGCGGTCATAGAAAAAATTTAAATCGGGCGGCACTATCGACCGCCGCCGGGTATAGCAGCCGGATGCTTCAACCGTCCTGGCACCAATGCATCCGCCGCGACCATTTATGAGAAACTAACCGCGCAAATGTCACCGTCAGGAACCAGCCATTGAAATTCTGCATACTCTCCGACAGCCATGACCATCGCGAGCCGCTCGCGGCGGCCGTCACGGAGGCGAAAAAGTTGGACACTGGCGCGGTTGTGCACTGCGGCGACGAGCATCGCGCGCGCTCATCGAGCGCATCCGCAACATCCAGGGCGGCGAAACGCTATGCATCGATCCGGGCACGGTCGCGGGCATGAGCGCCCCAGCCACCTATGTGTTCGGGGATCTCAACACGCTTGAGTTCGAGGTTCGCAAAGTTTCCCTTCAAAGACCGGCAATTCCATGAACAAACCTCTGCAAAGCAAGGTCGCGGCACTGGACAGCCTAAGTGCACCAACGGCGCGCATGATCGAGCGCGAGCCGTATTACGAAGCCGCTGGCGACGAAATCGCGCTGTTCGAAGCGGCCTACGCCAGCCAGATCCCGGTGTTGCTCAAAGGCCCCACGGGCTGCGGCAAAACACGTTTCATGGAATACATGGCGTGGCGCCTCAAGCGCCCGCTGATCACGGTATCGTGCCACGATGACCTCACCGCCGCCGATCTGATCGGCCGCTATCTGATCACCAACAACGAAACGGTATGGGTCGACGGCCCGCTCGCCCACGCGGTACGCTGCGGCGGCATCTGCTACCTCGATGAAATCGTCGAAGCACGCAAGGACACCACGGTCGTAATCCATCCGCTCGCCGACGACCGCCGCATCCTGCCAATGGAAAAGCACGGCGAGCTCCTGTACGCGCCGCCAGAGTTCTTGCTGGCGATGTCATACAACCCCGGCTATCAGAGCGTGCTGAAGGAATTAAAGCAGAGCACGCGCCAGCGCTTCATCGCCATTGAGTTCGGCTACCCGCACGCGGCGCTCGAGAAAAAGATCATCATCGCGGAAACCGGCGTCGCGCCCGGGCTTGCCGACCAGCTCATCCGGCTCGCGGAAATGACGCGCAATCTCAAAGGCAACGGGCTCGACGAAGGCGCCTCGACGCGGCTGCTCGTGCACGCGGGCAAACTGATCGCCAAAGGCATACCGCCGCGCGTCGCGTGCGCCGGCGCGGTTGCCGCAGCGTTGACCGACGATCCGGACATGCTGCGCGCGGTTAATGAGCTCGCGAACTCCCTTTTCTAGCCCGCCGGGCGCGCCTCTGCACGCGGCGCGGCTGACCGCCGCCGAGCTCGAGCAGCGGCTCGACGAAGCGCTCGACCCGGTGTTGTCGTCGCGGCGCACCGCGCAGCCGCTAGCCGCCAAACTGGAGCCGCTCGCGCGCGACCGGCAGGATTTCGCGCTGCACTGGGTTGCCGTCATCGCGCGCACCAGCGGCGAGCTCGCCTACCAGTTCGCCGCACTCGCGCCCGCGGCATTACGCCAGGCCGATCTCGTGACGGCCGAAGCCTGGCTCATTCACGCGATGGACACATTCGATCGCGAGGGCCTGCATCGCGGCAGCGCCGAGCTCAAGAATGTCGACGCCTACATGCTCGCGTCGCGGCACGACGCCGAGGCCATCGCATTCGAGGAAGTGAGCCCGGTGCTGGGGCTTTTCATCTGCGGCCTGGCCGGGCGGCCGCTGAAGCTCGAAAGCGGGAATGAAGCCTATACCGACACCGAAAGCCTGCACCTGCCCGCGCGCATCTTCGCCCGCGGGTCGCGCGCGCAGAATTATCTGCTATACAAGGCACTGGCGACGCATTTGTGGGCGCAGTCGCGTTACGGGACTTTCAACGTCGAACCCGCAAAAAAGCTCGCCGCATTCAGCGACCCCGTGCGCGCGCGCGCACTTTATAACTATCTCGAGACCACCCGCATCGACGCCATTTTAAAGCGCGAGCTGCCGGGACTCGCGCGCGAACTCGCCGCTTTGCGCGACGATATCGAGCCGCCGGCCGCATGCGCGCGACTCATGGAACCAACGGCAACCGCCGCCGACAGCCTGGAGCTCGTTGCACAGCTGTATGCGGAATTCGACCCCCCGCGCCTGAGTTACATGGGAGTTCTGCAGCCTGAAATTGCGCAGGCAGTGCGCGCGTCGCGCGTCGCGCGCGAGAAAAAAGACTTGCACGCGGAGCTTGCGCGGCTGCTCGACGATAAATCCGCCGATCCGCCGACGCATACCCGTGAAGACGGGGCGCCCCGCTATTCGTTCGTCGCGCCTCCGCAAGATAATCCAACAGGCGACCCCGAGCTCCGACTCGACGGCGAAAGCGTATCGCCGACCGATCATATGAGCGATCTGTTGCAATCGATCGCGCAAGACCTGGGCGGGATTCCCGATGAGTATCTGATTCCCGCGGGCGACGGAGCTTATCGCGAAAGCGCTGCAGCCGGGGAAAAGGCTAGCGCCGTGGCGGACGGGCTGAGTGAGGAAGGCGCGCTCTTTTACAACGAATGGGATTATCAGCGCCGCCATTACCGCAAAAACTGGTGCGTGCTGCGTGAAGTCGACGTGCGTCCCGGCGATCCCGATTTCATCGACACGACGCTCAAGCGCTACGCGGTGCAGGTCGGGCAGCTGCGCCGCACGTTCGAGATGCTGCGCGGCGAAGACCATCGACTCAAAAAACAGCCGGCGGGCGACGATATCGATCTCGACGCCGTGATCGCCGGGTTTTCCGACCTGCGCTCCGGTCGCGAGTTGCCCGCCGGGCTTTTTCAGCGCCGCCACAAGGTCGAGCGCGACATCGCCGTCATGTTCATGGTCGACATGAGCGGCTCGACCAAAGGCTGGATCAACGACGCCGAGCGCGAATCGCTCGTGATGATGTGCGAAGCGCTCGAAGTTCTCGGCGACCGGTACGCGATCTACGGCTTCTCGGGAATCACGCGCAAGCGCTGCGAAATCTACCGCATCAAGCGGTTTGCGGAAACCTATGACGACGCGGTGCGCGCGCGCATCGCCGGGATCGTGCCGCAGGACTACACGCGCATGGGCGTCGCCATCCGCCACCTTTCCGCGCTTCTGAACGGCGTGGAAGCGCGCACCAAGCTCCTGATCACGCTGTCCGACGGCAAGCCCGACGATCACAGCGACAATTATCGCGGCGAGTACGGTATCGAAGACACGCGTCAGGCGCTGATCGAAGCGCATCGCGGCGGCATCCACTCGTTCTGCATCACGATCGACCGCGAAGCGCGCGAATACCTGCCGCGCATGTACGGTGCGGTAAACTACACCGTAATAGAGGACGTCGCGCGGCTGCCGCTCAAAATCGCCGACGTCTACCGCCGGCTCACCACGTAATTGCGCACCAACAGGAAATCATGCAAAGAGATTCCGACCGTATCCCGAAAAATGTGCTCGGCAGCCCGCTGCAGACGTGCAGCGAACGGCCGCTCACGGGCTTCTTCCGCGACGGCTGCTGCAACACTAATGAAGAGGACGTGGGCGCGCACGTTGTGTGCGTGCGCGTGACGCGCGAGTTCCTGGAATTCAGCACCGCGCGCGGCAACGATCTCACCACGCCGCATCCCGAGTTCGGCTTCGCCGGCCTGCAGCCGGGCGACCGCTGGTGCCTGTGCGCTTTGCGCTGGACCGAAGCTTTGCAGGCGGGAGCCGCGCCGCAGCTCGTGCTCGCGGCTACCCACGAATCCATGCTCGAATACGCGCCGCTCGCGGAGCTCAAAAAATACGCGATCGATCTGAACTGACGGTGCGCCAGGCGCGCAGCCCGGCGCAATCGTTGTGGCGAGCGACCCGGAAGTTTAGAATTTAGCGCGTAACCAATCTTCAGGAGCATAAAAATGGCGGTCGACCAGAATAAGACCAGGGTAACCATCCTGACCGGCACGTATCGGATCAAAGGGAATATCGATTTGCTGCCGGGGGCGCGCGTCACCGACTACATGGCCGAGGCCAAGGGATTTATCGCCGTCACCGATGCGGAAGTGTGGGAAGTCGTCGGGCGCCAGGTTTTCACCGCGCCGTTCCTCAACGTAAATCGCGATCACATCCAGATCATCACCCCCGGCGCGCATTGACGCTGGGCGCGGCTACGCGTTACGCCGTTGGCGCGGCGGCGGCCAGCGCTCTGGCCAGATTCGTCGAGTAGGTAGATTTGCCGCGGCCGCTGTCGGAATTCACCACCGGAACCGCGCGCATGCGGCACCCGCAAGCTTAGTTGAGCGTGGGGCGAGCGCCCTCTTCGACCGGCTCGTCCGGCACTGCCGCGGATTCCCTGGCTTCCTCCGCGAATTCCGCGGCGAGTTCGCTGGCGATCTGCTCGTCCTGCGTTACCGTATCGACCAGTTGACCCAGGTCGTCGAGCGCGGGCAGCTCAGTCAGCGAGCGCAGGGCAAGGTCGTCGAGAAACTGGCGCGTCGTCGCGAAGAGTTCCGGCCGTCCCGGCACTTCGCGGTTGCCGACAACGTCGATCCAGCCGCGCGCCTGCAGCGCCTTGATGATATTGCCCGAGACGATCACGCCGCGAATGTCCTCGATGTCGCCGCGCGTGACCGGCTGCTTGTAGGCGATGATCGCGAGCGTTTCCATTACGGCGCGCGAGTAGCGCGGGGGCCGCTGGGGATTGAGCCGGTCGAGAAACTTGGTGTATTCCGGGCGCGCGCGAAAGCGCCAGCCGCTGGCGATGTTGATGAGCTCAACGCTGCGCCCGTCCCAATCGGTCGCGAGCTCACTCAGGATATTGCGCAGCACGTCACTGCTCAGATCCTCGTCGAACAGTTTTTTAAGGTCCGCCAGTTGCAACGGTTCGGCGCTCGTGAGCAACGCGGCTTCGAGCACGCGTTTTACTTCCTGCAGATCAAACGACGGTGAGTCCATGGGCGGATTTGACGTAAATCGGTGAGTAGGGTTCTTGCTGGATTAGCTCGATCAATGTCTCGCGCGCGAGCTCGAGAATCGCGAGAAAAGTCACCACCAGCTTGGGTACGCCCTCGCCGGTGTTGAACAACTGGGTAAATTCGATCAGCTTCGTTTCCTGCAGGCGCCGCAGGATCGCGCTCATGTGCTCGCGCACCGACAGCTGGTCGCGCGTGACGCGGTGATGCTGGTTAACGTTCGCGCGCTGCAGAAGCCACAGCCACGCCTGGCGCAAATCCTCTGGATTGACGTTGGGCAGTGCCTGCGCGCTCACCTTGTCGATCCACACCTGCACGATCTGAAAATCGCGGCCGGCCTGCGGCAGCTCGTCGAGCTTGTGCGCAGCGCGCTTCATCTGCTCATACGCAAGCAGGCGGCGCACGAGTTCGGCGCGCGGGTCGAGTTCGTCCTGCGGGGCTGCCGCCGGCCGCGGCAGCAGCATGCGCGACTTGATTTCGATCAGCACCGCCGCCATCACGAGATAGTCGCCGGCGAGTTCGAGGCTTTTCTGGCGCATGATCTCGACGTATTCGAGATATTGCGCGGTCAGGCGTGCCATCGGGATGTCCAGCACGTCTATATTGTGCTTGCGAATCAAATACAACAGCAGGTCGAGCGGGCCTTCGAACATGTCGAGAAAAATCTCGAGCGCGTCCGGCGGGATGTACAGGTCCTGCGGGAGCTCGAGCACCGCCTCGCCGCGATAGGTCGCTACCGGCACGACGGGCGTGTTAGCGGTGGATTCGATCATGCGGTCGGCAGGTAATCAGCGTGCGGGTTCTGCTCTGAGAGCGGGCGCACCGCGCTCGGCGCAAAGGATGTTTGAACGCGGTTAACTTGAACGCGGGTAATCGGCATGGGTTATTTTAGCGCGATTTTTCCATCGAACCCATGAATTCGCGGTCGCGCGGCAAACCCACCCGCCAGCAAGCCAGCCACGCCGCCGCGGCAGCCGCTACCCCGCGGGCGGGTCAACCGTAATCCAGGCCCATCACGCCGCGCACGTCGCGCATCGTTTCTTCGGCGAGTTTTTGCGCTTTTTCGCCGCCGTCGGCGATGATGCTCCTCACCAGCGTCGGGTCATCGAGGTAGCGCTGCGCGCGCTCGCGCATGGGCTTCAACTCTGCAAGCACCGAGTCGATCACCGGCTGCTTGCATTCGAGGCAGCCGATTCCGGCGCTGCGGCAACCCTCCTGCACCCATTGCTTGCGCTTATCGTCAGAATAGACAAGGTGCAGCTGCCATGCCGGGCATTTTTCGGGATCCCCGGGATCGGTGCGTTTCACGCGCGCAGGATCGGTCGGCATGGTGCGGATTTTTTTCGTGATTACGTCCGGCTCATCGCGCAGGCCTATCGTGTTGTCATACGACTTCGACATCTTCTGGCCGTCGATGCCGGGCATTTTCGACGCTTCGGTCAAGAGCGCCTGCGGTTCGGTCAGAATGACCCTGCCGCCGCCTTCGAGGTAGCCGAACAACCGCTCGCGATCGCCGAGAGCCAGGTTCTGCGCCTGCTCGAGCAGCGCGCGCGCCGCTTCCAACGCCTGGGCATCGCCTTTTTCGAGAAAACTGGTGCGCAATTCGCGATAAAGTTTCGCGCGTTTCGCGCCGAGCTTCTTGATCGCCGCCTCCGCTTTCTGCTCGAAACCCGCTTCGCGGCCGTATACATGATTGAACCGGCGCGCGATTTCACGCGTGAACTCGATATGCGGTACCTGGTCTTCGCCGACTGGCACGCGGTTCGCGCGGTAAATCAGGATGTCGGCGCTTTGCAGTAACGGATAGCCGAGGAACCCGTACGTCGATAAATCCTTGTCGCTCAATTTTTCCTGCTGGTCCTTGTAGGTCGGCACGCGCTCGAGCCACCCGAGCGGCGTGATCATCGACAACAGCAGGTGCAGTTCGGCATGCTGCGGCACCCGCGACTGAATGAAGATAGTTGCCTGCGACGGATCGACCCCCGCAGCCAGCCAGTCGATTGCCATGTCCCAGGTATTCTTCTCGATGATTTCCGGCGTATCGTAATGCGTGGTCAGCGCGTGCCAGTCCGCCACGAAAAACAGGCATTCGAATTCGTGCTGCAGGCGGACCCAGTTCTTGAGCACGCCGTGATAATGGCCCAGATGCAGCGCGCCGGTCGGACGCATGCCGGATAAAACGCGGTCAACAAACATGATCAGCCTTCAAAGCGCCTAGAAGGCGCGCAACAGAAGAAAAAGTTCGGCCGGCGGAATATGAAACAACCCGCCAATTCCCGTGATCGACAGTGAGATCAGCGGCCACAGGATATAGCCCAACACCTTCGTTAACAACAATGCGATTAATATGACGAAGCCATAAGGCTCGATTTTTGCGAACCGCCACGCGAGCCGCTGCGGCAGCAGGCTGACCATGATGCGGCCGCCGTCAAGCGGCGGCAGCGGCAGCAGATTCAGCACCATGAAAATAACGTTGACGAAAATCCCGCACACGCCGACAAAGACGAGCCACGCCAGCACGTGATACGCGGGCGCGTACGCCATGCCGAACTTGTAGACGCATGCCCAGCCCAACGCCATCACGAGATTACTCAGCGGGCCGGCCGCCGCCACCCACAGCATGTCCTGCTTGGGCCGGTGCAGGTTCGAAAAATTGACCGGCACCGGCTTCGCCCAGCCGAACAGAATGTCAGCCACGAGCAGGCTCACCAGCGGCACGAGAATAGTGCCGATGAGATCGACATGCCGCAGCGGATTCAGGCTGACGCGACCGGCTGCGTACGCGGTCATGTCGCCGAAATGTTTCGCCACATAGCCGTGGGCCGCTTCGTGCAGGGTAATCGCGAACAATACCGGCAGCGCGAACACCACGATTTTCTCGATTACGCTAAGCTCCAACGAGTTCTCCAAATACGCCGGCAGCGCCTCTGCCCTGGCGCGTAATGACCGGCACGTCAGCGGTCAAATCGACCACGGTCGTCGGCACCACGCCGCACGATCCGCCATCGACGATCAGATCGACGCGGCGCTCGAGCCGTTCGCGTATCTCCACGGCATCATTCAAAGGCTCGGCGTCGCCGGGCAGCAGCAGCGTCGACGACAGCAGCGGCTCGCCCAGTTCGGCGAGCAGCGCCTGCACCACCCGGTCCGCAGGAATCCGCACGCCTATCGTTTTGCGCCGCGGATGCAGCAGCCGGCGCGGCACCTCGCGCGTGGCCTGGAGAATAAATGTGTAACTGCCCGGCGTCGCCGCCTTGATCAGCCGGAACTGGCGGTCGTCGATCCGCGCGTAGGTCGCGGCTTCGGCCAGGTCGCGGCACAACAAACCGAAATGGTGGCGCGCATCGACCGCGCGGATGGCGCGGATGCGCTCCATCGCCGTCTTGTCGCCCACATGGCAACCCAGCGCGTAGCATGAGTCCGTCGGCACCACGACCACGCCGCCCTCACGCAGGATGGCGACCGCCTGACGGATCAGCCGCAGTTGCGGGTTGTCTGGATGGATGGTGAAAAACTGGCTCACGCGGGCTCGCTCGGGCGTTGAATGCGCAACCGGGCGCCGGTTAGATGCCGAGCATATGCCACACGGGCGTGAGCCCCGCCGGCAATGCAGGCAAACCGCCCAGATCGTAATAGCTCTCCGCGGGCGAATGAAAATCCGAGCCTGCGGAGGCAGCGAAGCCGAATTTGACCGCATAGGCTGCGAACGCCGCATATTGCTGCGGCTTATGGCTGCTCGTCACGACTTCGATCGCGGCGCCGCCATGCTCGCGAAATTCGCCCAAGAATTCGCGCAGTTGCGCGGAATCGAGCGGGTAGCGTCCCGGATGCGCGACGACGGCGACGCCGCCGCTGCCGGTTATCCAGGCCACCGCGTCGCCCAGGCTTGCCCACTGATGCGGCACGCAACACGGTTGACCCGCGCCCAGGTAACGCTTGAACGCACTTTGCATGTTCTTGACGTGGCCGCGTTTGACCAGAAAGCGGGCGAAATGCGTGCGACTGATCATGTCGGCGTTGGCGGCAAATTCC
>JBKJMN010000346.1:0-16090 GCA_046596405.1 Burkholderiales bacterium | reverse complement strand
GGTGCGCGCGGTGCTCGAGCACAACCTGCTTTATAACGGGCCGCAGCGCCTGTGGTACAGCGGCCCGCTGTTTCGGCACGAGCGCCCGCAGAAGGGCCGCTATCGCCAATACCACACATTTGGCGCGGAAGTCCTGGGTCTGCCCGGACCCGACGTCGATATCGAATTGCTGCTGATGGCGAACCGCTTGTGGAAAGAACTGGGCATCGCTGATGTCGAGCTTCAGATCAACACGATCGGCAGCGCAGATGAGCGGCGCTCATTCCGGCAGCGATTGATTGAATATTTCCAGTCGCACGCCGCGCGGCTCGATGAAGACGCGACACGGCGCCTGCACACCAACCCGCTGCGCATCCTCGACAGCAAGAATCCGGCTATGCAGGAAATTATTGAGGCTGCGCCGCGCCTCATCGACGCGCTCGGGCCGGACTCGCGCGCGAACTTCGAGGCCGTGCAGGCCGGGCTGCGCGAGGCCGGTATTCCTTGTAGCGTGAACCCCCGCCTCGTGCGCGGCCTTGATTACTACAACCTCACGGTTTTCGAGTGGGTCAGCAACCGGTTGGGCGCGCAGAGCGCGATCTGCTCGGGCGGCCGCTACGACGGGCTGTTCGAACAGCTCGGCGGCAAGCCGACGCCCGGCAGCGGATTCGGCATCGGTGTGGAACGCACGTTATTGCTGCTCGAAGAGAGTAAAATGCGCCATCGCAACGCGCCCGACGTCTACATCGCGCATAGCGGGGAAGGTGCCGCATCTTATGCGATGCGGACCGCCGAACTGCTGCGCGACGGTGGGCTGGCGGTAACGCTCGACTGCAGCGGCGCCGGGTTCAAATCCCAGATGAAGAAGGCGGACGCCAGCGGCGCCCGCTACGCAGTCATCATCGGTGCCGAGGAAGTCGTGGCGCATCAGGTAAGCGTAAAACACTTGCGCGAAACCGCCGCGCAGACACGCTGCACGGTTGCCGAGGCGGCGCATATTATCTTGAACACGGTTGACGGTAAAAGAGGCTGACGATGGCGGTATACGATCTCGAAGAGCAGGAACAGATAGACGAAATCAAAGCGTGGTGGAAGCAATACGGCGGGCTGGTGATCCTGGTTGCGACCGTTGCCGTGCTGACGCTCGCGGGGTTCCGTGGATGGAGCTATTACCAGAGCCGGCAGGGTGTGGAGGCCGGCGAGCTGTACACGCAACTGCAGGGCGCGGTCGGCGCCAACGATCCGAAAAAGGTGCAGGACATCGCGGCGGTCATAACCGAGCGTTACAAGCGCACCGGCTATGCGGCATTCGCCGCGCTGGCCGCCGCGAAGGCAGCCTTCGACAGCGGCGATGCCGCTGCGGCAACGGCGCGCCTGCAATGGGTCGTCGACAATGGACGCGACCCGGAAACGCGCGATATCGCGCGTCTGCGCATGGCGGCGGTGCTGTTGGATCAAAAAAAATACGACGAGGCGTTGAAGCTCGTCGAGACGCAGCACGCCGAGACGTTCAGCGCGCTGTACGCCGATTTGAAAGGGGATATTCTGGTCGCCCAGGGTAAGGCGCAGGAAGCGCGCACTGCCTACCAGGCGGCGTTGGACAAAAGCGACAGCAAAAGCGCCTATCGCGCTTTGATTCAGGTCAAGCTGGACGCGCTCGGCGCGGCGCGATGAGGCGAGCGGTCAGACAGCTCGCGGCGGCGTGTGCATTGCCACTGATTGCGGCAGGCTGCGCGGCACCGGGCGACGTCATCGACAAATGGTTCGGCAGCGGTCCGGTGCAAAAGCCGGCCGAGCTCGTAGTGTTCAAGCCGATTGCCACGCCGAAAATCGTCTGGCAGGCCACCGTCGGGTCGAGCGAGCGCCATGTGTTCAGCCCAGCGATCGCGGACGGTGCGGTCTATGCCGCGGGTGCAGCGGGCCAGATCGTGCGCCTCGAAGCCGCCACCGGAAAAGTGCTCGCGCGCCTGGACAGTAAGATGGCGTTGTCGGGCGGAGTGGGCAGCGATGGCAATCTCGTGCTGGTCGGAAGTTCCAAGGGCGAAGTCGCGGCGCTCGACAAAAGCGGCAAGCAATTGTGGAAGGTGCAGCTGACGAGTGACGTGCTGAGCGCACCGCAGATTGCGCAGAACCTGGTCGTGGTACGCACCGGCGATGGCCGGATATTCGGCCTCGATGCGGCCACCGGCACGCGCAAATGGCTTTATCAGCGCGCATTGCCGCCACTGACGGTGCGAACTTCAGTCAGTGTGCTCGTGTACCGCGGCGGCGTATTCGCAGGTTTTCCGGGCGGCAGATTGGTGGCGCTGGCGATCGAGAACGGCAACATAGGATGGGAAGCGACCGTCGCCTTGCCGAAAGGCGCGACCGAGCTCGAGCGCGTCGCTGACGTGTCCAGCCTGCCGGTCACGGACGGGCGCCAGGTCTGCGCCGTCGCGTTTCAGGGGCGCGCCGCCTGCTTCGATCTCGTGAAGGGCACGCCGAACTGGGGGCGCGACGTATCGAGCGTCGCCGGGCTTGCCAACGATCGCGAGAATCTCTATATCGCGGACGACAAAAGCGCTTTGGTCGCGTTTGAACTCAACGGCGGCGCGAGCTTGTGGAAACAGGACAAACTCTTCGGCCGCTACGTCAGCGGACCGGTGGTCATAGGGCGCTACGTGGCAGTCGGCGATTTCCAGGGTTACGTGCATTTCGTTTCGCGTGACGACGGCTCGTTTGTCGCGCGTATCGCCACCGACGGCAGCCCCATCGTCGCGCAGCCGCAGGTGCTCAATGACGGCATACTCGTGCAGACGGTCAAGGGTGGAGTTTTCGCGATCGCTATCCAGTGATCGCCGCGACGTCAGCGCGCGAGCGCATCCTTTTTGACGGCTGTCAGGCGCGCGCGCGGGCCGGCAGATGATTCCCACCGTCGTCATCGTCGGCCGCCCGAACGTCGGCAAGTCGACGCTGTTCAACCGGCTCACGCGCAGCCGCGATGCGATCGTCGCGGACATTCCCGGCCTGACGCGCGACCGCCACTACGGGCGCGGCCGCATAGGCTATAAATCGTACATTGTCGTCGACACCGGCGGCCTCGAGCCCGTCTCGCACGAAGGCGTGATGCAGGTCATGGCGCAGCAGACGCTGCTCGCGATCGACGAGGCGGACGCCGTGGTGCTGCTCGTCGACGGGCGCCAGGGCCTGACCAACCAGGACCGCGCGATCGCCGAGCAGCTGCGCCGCGGCGGGCGCAAGATCTGGCTCGTCGTCAACAAGGCCGAAGGCATGCAGCCCGCCACGGTGAGCGCCGAATTTCACGAGCTTGCGCTCGGCGATCCGCTCGCCATTTCCGCCGCGCACGGCGAAGGCGTCGGCGACCTTGCCGAGCTGATTACCGCCGACTTTCCGGAGCGCGAGGAAGTCGACGACGACGCGCCGCCCGATTCCCGCCCACGCATCGCGATCGTCGGCCGGCCGAACGTGGGTAAATCGACCCTCGTCAATTCCCTGCTCGGCGAGGAGCGCGTGGTCGTGTTCGATCAGCCGGGCACTACGCGCGACAGCATCTACATCGATTTCGAGCGCGCCGGTCATCCCTATACGCTGATCGATACCGCTGGTGTGCGGCGGCGCGCGAACGTCGTCGACGCGATCGAGAAATTCTCGGTAATCAAGACCCTGCAGGCGATCGAGGATGCCAATGTCGTGATTCTGGTGCTCGATGCGCGCGATTCCGTCGTCGATCAGGATGCGCACATCGCGGGCTATATCGTCGAAGCCGGCCGCGCGCTGGTGGTCGCCGTGAACAAATGGGATGGCCTGCGCCCCGAGCAGCGCGAAAGTGCCAAGATTTCGCTCGAGCGCACGCTCAACTTTGTCGACTTCGCGCCCGTGCATTACATTTCCGCGCTGGCGGGCACCGGCATCAAGTCGTTGCTCGACGCGGTGGAACGCGCTTACCGCGCGGCCATGATCAAGTTGCCGACACCCAAGCTCACGCGCGCGCTCGAGGCGGCTATCGCGCGCCAGGCGCCGCCGCGCGGGGGCATCTTCCGGCCCAAAATGCGTTACGCGCATCAGGGCGGCAGCAATCCGCCGCGCATCATTATTCACGGCACGGGGCTCAATCGCGTTTCGGACAGTTATCGGCGCTATCTCGAGCATTTTTTCCGCGATGCGTTCGAATTGCTCGGCACGCCGCTAAAAATCGAGTTTCGGCAAGGGGTTAATCCGTATGACAAACGGCGCGCCAAGCGCAAGAGTGCCTAACCGGCTGAAACTCGCGTGCGGTGCAGCCAGCATTGGCGATGGAATGGCGCCGTTCTTAGCCAAAATCGTGACAGCGCATCATGCGTTTCATTAGGTTAGGCGCTCTGCGGTGCCGTCCTATGGCGCTCACCGGTGAATTACGGTAGAGTGCTGTTATCAATACTAAAAACGATGGGGCACACATGAGCACGAAGGGCCAGCTGTTACAAGACCCGTTTCTTAACGCGCTGCGTAAAGAGCATGTTCCGGTGTCCATCTATCTCGTCAATGGCATCAAGCTGCAGGGCCAGATCGAGTCGTTCGATCAATACGTCGTGCTGTTGAAGAACACCGTCACGCAGATGGTTTATAAGCACGCGATTTCCACCGTCGTGCCCGCGCGCGCGGTCAATCTGGCGATCGACCATTCGGCCGACAGCTGACTTTAATCTTTTTCCCCTGAATGCTTGAACGTCCCGGGAGCGACTCCCAGGCGGTGCTCGTCAGTCTGGATTTCGGCAAGCCGGATTACGCCGAATCCACCGCCGAGCTCGCGCAGCTCGCATTAAGCGCACGCATCGGCATCGCCGGCACACTGCGCGGCAAACGTGCGCGGCCGGACCCGGCATTTTTCGCCGGCACCGGCAAGGTTCAGGAGCTGGCGGCGTTGCGCGAAGAAAGCGGGGCCGGGCTCGTCATATTCAACCACGAGCTGTCGCCCGCGCAGGAGCGCAACCTGGAAAAGCAACTCGGTTGCCGCGTGATCGACCGCGTGAGCCTGATCCTGGATATTTTCGCGCAGCGCGCGCACAGCCACGAAGGCAAATTGCAGGTCGAGCTCGCGCAGCTCGAGCATTTGTCGACGCGGCTCGTGCGCGGCTGGACCCACCTGGAAAGACAGAAGGGCGGCATCGGGCTGCGCGGCCCCGGCGAGACCCAGCTCGAAACCGACCGCCGCCTGCTCGGCAAGCGCGTAAAGCTTTTGAAGGACAAGCTCGTCAAGTTCGCGAGCCAGCGCGAGGTGCAGCGGCGCGCGCGGCGCCGCGCCAACGTGTTGTCGGTATCGCTCGTCGGCTATACCAACGCGGGAAAAAGCACGCTGTTTAACGCGCTGACGCGCGCGAACGCGTACGCCGCCGATCAACTGTTCGCGACGCTCGATACGACGACGCGGCGCGTATTTTTGCCGGGCGGCGCGGCGGTCGTGGTGTCGGACACGGTGGGTTTCATCCGCCAGTTGCCGCACACGCTGGTCGCGGCGTTTCGCGCGACGCTCGAGGAGGCAATCCGCGCCGACCTGCTGCTGCACGTCGTGGACGCGGGCAGCCCGACGCGCGACGCCCAGATCGAAGCGGTTAATTCGGTGCTGGAGGAGATCGGCGCCGACCATATACCGCAGGTTCTGGTCTACAACAAGATCGATCTGAGCGGCGGGAATGCGCGGGTAGAGCGCGACGAGTATGATAAAATCGGCCGCCTCTGGATCAGCGCCAGACAGGGGTCGGGTCTCGACCTGGCGCGGACGACACTCGACGAATACGCTGCTACGGCGGGCCGTAATACGGCGGCGCGCCCGGCGGCGGCATGACACGGATCAAACAATCATGAGTAGCTTTTGGCAATCATTTAGCGGCGGTGTGGCCGGGCGCTGGCACCGCATCGCCGGCGTGCTGATGTCGATCAACGACCCGCAATGGGGTCGCGGCAAGAATACGGGGCCGCCCGATCTCGACGAGTTGATGCGCAACTTCAACCAGAAAATCGGCAAGCTGTTCGGCCGCAAGGGCGGCGGCGACGGTCGCGTGCCCGGCGGGCCCGGTTTCGCCCAATTCGGCGGCGGCGCGGGCATCCTGATCGCGCTGGTCTTTCTCGTCTGGCTAGCGAGCGGTTTCTATATCGTCGATGCGAGCCAGCGCGGCATGGTCCTGCGGTTCGGCAAATTCGTCGAGGAGACTCTGCCCGGGCCGCACTGGCATTTGCCGTTCCCGCTCGAGACCGCGGAAATCGTCAATCTGTCGCAAGTGCGCACGATCGAGATCGGCTCGCGTAACGGCGGCAAAAGCAAGGTGCCGAAAGAGTCGCTGATGCTGACCGACGACGCCAACATCATCGACATCCAGTTTGCGGTCCAATACGTGGTCAAGAATCCGCAGGAATTCCTGTTCGCCAACCGCGCGCCGGAAGACAGCGTGTTGCAGGCGGCAGAAACTGCGATTCGCGAAATCGTCGGCAAGAACACGATGGATCTCGTGCTCTACAAGGGGCGCGCGCAAATCACGAGCGACGCGCAGAAGTTGATGCAGGAGATACTCGACCGCTACCAGACGGGTATCAGTATCAGCAAGGTGACGATGCAGAACGCGCAACCGCCCGAGCAGGTGCAGGCGGCGTTCGACGACGCGGTTAAGGCCGGCCAGGACGGCGAGCGCCAGAAAAACGAAGGTCAGGCGTATTCCAACGACGTCGTGCCCAAGGCCGAGGGCGCGGCTTCGCGCCTCACAGCGGAAGCCGAAGGCTACAAGCAGCGCGTGATGGAACGGGCGGAGGGCGATGCGAGCCGTTTTCGCCAGATCGTCGCTGAATACAACAAGGCGCCGGGCGTGACGCGCGACCGCCTTTACCTCGACGCAATGCAGGAAATCATGAGCAATACGAGCAAAGTGCTGGTCGACCAGAAAGGTGGTAATAATCTGCTTTATCTGCCGCTCGACAAATTGATGCAGATGACAGGATCCGCCGCCGCCGCGCCGTCCGTTGACGCGATGAGCAAGCCCGCCGAGCCGAGCCCGGGCTCCGAGGCGCTACCGTCGGCGTCGCGCTCGCGTGATGCGCTGCGCAGCCGCGAACGGGAGCCACGCTGATGAACCAGAAACTGGGCGTGTCGGTGGTCGTTGCAGTCATTCTGCTGATCATCGTTTCGATGTCGGTGTTCGTCGTGGATACCCGGCAAAAAGGCATCGTGTTCCGCTTTGGCGAAATCGTGTACGTGATCAACAAGCCGGGGCTTTATCTCAAGGTACCGATGATCGACAACGTGCGCTATTTCGACGCGCGGCTGTTGACGATCGACAGCGCCGAGCCCGAGCGCTTCCTGACCAAAGAGAAGAAGAACGTGCTGGTCGATCTGTTCGTCAAATGGCAAATCTCGGACGTGCAGCTTTACTACATCAGCGTCAACGGTGACGAGGCGCGGGCGGCGATCCGCCTGCTGCAGACGATCAACGACGGGCTGCGCGCGGAGTTCGGTAAGCGCGACGTGCACGAGGTGGTGTCCGGTGAGCGCGACGTCATCATGGAGCGGATGCGTGAAAAAGCCAACGAAGACGCGGTGAAGATCGGCGTCGTCGTGCGCGACGTGCGGTTGAAGCGCGTCGACCTGCCGCAGGAGGTGAGCGAATCAGTCTACGGCCGTATGCGCGCGGAGCGCACGCGCGCCGCCAATACGCTGCGTTCCGAAGGCGCTGCCGAATCGGAAAAGATTCGTGCCGACGCCGACCGCCAGCGCGAAATCATCCTCGCGAAAGCGTATCGCGATGCGCAGCGCCTGAAAGGTGAAGGCGATGCGAAGGCTTCGGCGATTTACGCACGGGCCTACGAGCAAAACCCAGAGTTTTACGCGTTCTATCGCAGCCTCGATGCCTATACGAAGAGTTTCAAGAACAAGAGCGACGTGCTCGTGCTCGAGCCGAACTCGGAGTTTTTCAAATACCTGAAGAGCAGCAAGCCTTCCAAGTAACGCGCGCGCCGCGTGGGTAAATATCTGCTGACCGCGCTCGCGTTGGTTTTGATCATAGAAGGCGCGCTGCCGTTCCTGGCGCCCGGCCTGTGGCGGGAAGCCTTCCGCCGTATCACCGAAATGTCCGACGGTCAGGTGAGGTTCATCGGGCTCGCCTCGCTGTTGAGCGGTTTATCGCTGCTGCTGTTGGTGGCGCGGTGAGCGGCGCGAGTCTCGCTCGGCATGGGAATTCCCCGCGTACGCGTGTATGCTGGCGAGTTGTTTTTTTAACGGTTTTTTAGTAGTTCTGCCCCATCATGCGCAAATGGCTGCTGCCTGAATATATCGAAGACGTCCTGCCCGAGCCCGCGCGCCGCATCGAGACGCTGCGCCGGGGCATGCTCGAGCTCTTTGCATTGCACGGCTATCAGATGGTGTTGCCGCCGATGCTCGAATATGTCGAATCGTTGCTGACCGGCACCGGGCACGATCTCGATCTGCGCACGTTCAAACTCGTCGATCAGTTGTCGGGGCGCACGCTCGGCGTGCGCGCGGATATCACGCCGCAAGTGGCGCGGATCGACGCGCATCTGATGAATCGCAAGGGCGTCAATCGCCTATGCTACTGCGGCAGCGTATTGCACACACTGCCGGCGGGGCTCAACCTCACGCGCGAACCGCTGCAGATCGGCGCCGAAATGTACGGGCATGCCGGCATCGAGAGCGACCTCGAGGTGCAGCGCCTGATGCTGGACGCGCTGCGGCTTGCCGGCATCGGCAAGCTGCATCTCGATATCGGCCACGTCGGCGTGTTTCGCTCGCTCGTCAAAGCAGCGGGCGTCGCGGCCGAGGTCGAAGCCGATTTGTTCCGTGCGGTGCAAGCCAAGGACGTGCCCGCGCTGGCAAGCCTGGCAGGCAAACTTGATCCCAAGCTGGGCGCGGCGCTGCAGGCGCTACCTGAACTTACGGGCGGCATCGACGTGCTTGCGCGCGCTAAAAAACTGCTGCCCGATAACGCTGAAATCAAGCATGCGCTCGCGCAGTTGCGCGCAATCGGCGGTGCGACGCACGATACGGGCACCGAGATTTGCTTCGACCTGGGCGAGTTGCGCGGGCTGCACTATCACAGCGGCGTCGTGTTCGCGGTCTATGCCGAAGGCTGGTCGAATGCGCTCGCGCTGGGCGGACGCTATGACGAAGTCGGCAGGGCGTTCGGCCGCGCGCGTCCGGCCACCGGTTTTAGCATGGACCTGCGCGAAATCGTCGCGATCGCGCCGCCGGCGGAGCCGCGCGCTGCGATACTGGCGCCCTATCTGCCCGCGGATGTCGCGCTGCAGCGGCGCGTCGCGACCCTGCGCAAAGCAGGCGAGGCCGTGATCGTCGATCTGCCCGGACATGAGAAGGCGCGCGATGAACTCGGTTGCAATCGCCGCCTCGCAATGCGCAACGGCAAATGGATAGTCGAGCCGCTCCGCGGCGCGGCGTAACGTACGGACACGGGACAGAGAAAAGCAATGGCGAAAAACGTTGTCGTAATCGGCAGTCAGTGGGGCGACGAGGGCAAAGGCAAGATCGTCGACTGGCTCACGGATCACGCGCAGGGCGTGGTGCGCTTCCAGGGCGGCCACAACGCCGGGCACACGCTCGTCATCGGCGGCAAGAAAACCATTTTGCGCCTGATTCCGTCGGGCATATTGCGCGAAGGTGTGGCCTGTTACATCGGCAACGGGGTGGTGTTGTCGCCGGAGGCCTTGCTCAAAGAAATCGGCGAGCTCGAGAGCGCGGGCATCGACGTGACGAGCCGTCTGCGCATCAGTGAAGCCTGTCCGTTGATATTGCCGCACCACGTTGCGATCGATCACGCGCGCGAGGCGGCCAAAGGCGCAGGCAAGATCGGCACCACCGGCCGCGGCATCGGGCCGGCGTACGAAGACAAGGTCGCGCGGCGTGCGATCCGCCTGCAGGACTTGATGCACCGCGAGCGTTTCGCCGCCAAGCTGGGCGAGGTTCTGGATTACCACAACTTCGTGCTCAAGAATTATTTCCGCGCGCCCATCGTTGATTTTCAAAAGACGCTCGACGACACGCTGACGCTTGCCGAGCGCATCAAGCCGATGGTCGCCGATGTCCCGCGCCTGCTTTATGAGGCGCAGAAGGCTGGCAAAAACCTGTTGTTCGAAGGTGCGCAGGGCACGCTGCTCGACGTCGATCACGGCACGTATCCGTACGTCACTTCGAGCAATTGCGTGGCGGGCGCCGCGTGCGCCGGCGCCGGCGTGGGGCCGCATCTGCTGCACTACGTGCTGGGCATCACAAAAGCTTATACGACGCGCGTCGGTTCAGGACCGTTTCCGACGGAACTCGAAGACGACATCGGCAAACACCTGGCGGAGCGCGGCAACGAATTCGGCTCGGTCACGGGCCGGCCGCGGCGCTGCGGCTGGTTCGACGCCGCGGCGCTCAAGCGCTCAATCCAGATCAACGGTATTTCCGGACTGTGCGTAACCAAGCTCGACGTGCTTGACGGCGTGGATACGCTGCAACTGGGGGTGGGCTACCTGCTCAACGGTGAGCGGCTTGATCTGCTGCCATCCGGTGCAGAAGCTTTGGCCGAGTGTGAACCGGTTTACGAGGAAATCCCCGGTTGGCCGGGCAGCACGGTCGGATTGACACGCTATGAGCAGCTACCCGCGGAAGCGCGGCACTACTTGAAGCGTATCGAGGAGATCTGCGAAGTGCCGGTGGACATGATTTCGACCGGCGCGGAGCGCGCCGACACCATCGTGCGGCGGCATCCGTTCAAATAGCGCAGGATCGAGGATTGAGGATTGAGGGTTGAGAAGCGGGGCGCCATTTTTCGGGAATCATCGAATTGCCGGCCTGCTCAATCCGCAATCCTCGATCCTCAATCCTGATTTACTGGTGCCCGGGAAGGGACTCGAACCCCCACAGTGTTACCACCGCATGGACCTGAACCATGTGCGTCTACCAATTCCGCCACCCGGGCAGGCAAGGCGGGCAAATTTAATCATTAAGGGCACTTTTGTCAATGAAAACGCGAAAATCACGCTCGCGCACGCGCGACGATACTCACGCCAAGCGCAGTAGCGGAGCAGCAGCAACAGCGCGGCGCGCAGCACCACCCAAGCCGGCGCGCGCGAAACGTTTCGGATCGGCAGTCAAAGCGTCGCGGCGCGGCGCTGAAGGCGGGGCTGCACTGCTGCGCGCACCGGTTCGCAGCGGCGATCCGTTTCACGCGCGCGAGAGCATCAACTACGACGAGCCCGTGCCGAGCCGCGAGATGATACTCGAGACGCTGAACGCGCAAGGCGTGCCGGTCAGCAACGCGGAGCTCGACAAGCTGCTCGGTATCACCGACAGCGAACGCGAAGGTTTCGACCGCCGCCTGTCCGCGATGCAGCGCGACGGCCAGATCATGCGCAACCGGCGCGAAGCGATATGCGTCGTGACCAAGCTCGATCTGGTGACCGGCAAAGTGCAGGGGCATCCGGACGGTTTCGGGTTCATGATCCGCGATGACGCCGGCCCCGACATGTTTCTGGGCCCGCAGGAAATGCACAAGGTGCTGCATGGCGATCGCATTGCCGCGCGCGAAATCGGGCTCGACCGCCGCGGCCGGCCCGAGGCGAAGATCGTCGAAGTGCTCGAGCACGTCAATCACCGCATCGTCGGTCGTTTGCGCAACGAGCAGGGCGTGTTATTCGTGGTGCCCGAGAACCGGCGCATCAGCCAGGAACTCCTGGTGCCGCCCGGGGACGCGCTCAATGCCCAGGCGGGGCAGGTCGTGGTTGCGGAAATCATCGCGCAGCCCGCGCGTCACGCGCAGCCGATTGCGCGCGTGGTCGAGGTTCTCGGCAACTATGCTGATGCGGGAATGGAAATCGAGATCGCCCTGCGCAAGCACGATCTGCCGTACGAGTTTCCGCCTGCCGTTGAAAAAGCCTCGGCAGGGTTCGACGGCAAAGTTACGGCGCAGGATTTTGCCGGCCGCGAGGACGTGCGCAAGCTGCCGCTCGTGACAATAGACGGCGAGACCGCACGCGACTTCGACGATGCAGTGTATTGCGAGCCGCGCGGGAAGGGTTTTCGGCTGCTCGTTGCGATCGCCGACGTCAGCCATTACGTCGCGCATGGCGACGCGCTCGATCGTGAGGCGCTCAATCGCGGCAACTCGGTCTATTTTCCGCGGCGCGTGATTCCGATGCTGCCGGAAGTTCTCTCGAACGGTCTGTGCTCGTTGAATCCGCAGGTCGACCGGCTGTGCATGGTATGCGACATGACCATCGATGCGCACGGCGACGTCACCGACTATCGTTTCTATCCATCGGTGATGTGGTCGCACGCGCGCTTCACTTATACCGTCGTCGCTGAGATTCTCGAAAATCCGCAGGGGGCGGCGGCCGCGCAGCATCGCGAGCTGGTGCCGCACCTGACGCATCTCTACCGGCTTTACCAGGTGCTCGTGAAAGCGCGCGCGCGGCGCGGGGCGATCGATTTTGAAACGGTCGAAACGCAGATGATTTTCGATGCGCA
This sequence comes from Burkholderiales bacterium, assembly GCA_046596405.1. GTDB lineage: Bacteria > Pseudomonadota > Gammaproteobacteria > Burkholderiales > SG8-41 > PALSA-1004. The sequence goes on along the minus strand of JBKJMN010000346.1, from coordinate 3,609 downwards.
CGGCAAGATCGAGCGCATTGTGCCGGTCAAACGCAACGACGCGCACCGCGTGATCGAGGAATGCATGCTGGCGGCGAACGTCTGCGCGGCCGACATCCTGCGCAAGAACGAGCATCCTGCGTTGTATCGGGTTCACCAGGGCCCCACACCGGAACGCCTGCTCGGCTTACGCGAGTTTCTCAAGGGCTTCGGCCTGGAACTGGGCGGCGGAGAGGCGCCGCACGCGAAGGATTACGCAAAACTGCTCGAGCGCGTTAAAGACCGTCCCGACGCGCAGTTGTTGCAGACCGCGATGCTGCGTTCATTGCGCCAGGCGGTTTACAGCCCGGAGAATCTGGGGCATTTCGGCCTGGGCTATCAGGCGTACGCGCATTTCACGTCGCCGATCCGGCGCTATCCTGACTTACTGGTCCACCGTGCGATCAAGGCGGTGCTCAAGAAAAAACGTTACGAGCCGGGCGGCTGGGCGGAACTGGGCGTGCAATGCTCGTTCACCGAGCGCCGCGCTGATGAGGCGACCCGCGACGTCGAGACCTGGTTGAAATGCTATTACATGCGCGACCGCGTCGGCGACGTGTTCGACGGCACGATTAGCTCTGCCGTGGCGTTCGGCATCTTCGTCGCCCTCGACGGCGTGTATGTCGAGGGATTGGTTCACGTGTCCGACCTGGGCAGCGATTATTTCCACTTCGACGCGGCCAAGCATCAACTGGTCGGCGAGCGCACCGCGAAGCGCTACCGGCTCGGCGACCGCGTGCGAGTACGGGTGGTGCGCGTCGACATCGAGTCGAGCAAGATCGACTTCGTGCTCGAAGAGAGCGCGGCCGCGGGACCTGCCGCGCGGCCCCCCAAAGGCGCGAGGCGCAAGTGATGTCGCCCCGTGACGCGGGGAAGTTACGCGCAGGACGCGCCGATGGCTGACTCGCGCATCGTCTACGGGTTTCATGCGGTGGTCAGCCGCCTGCGTCAGCATGCCGCGGGCGTCGCGGAAATCTATCTCGATGCCTCGCGCCACGATGCGCGTGCGCAGGATTTGAGCAAGCTGGCCGGCACGCACGCGGTACGGATTATCGCCGTCGATGCCCAGCGCCTCGATGGACTGACCGGCAATGCGCGTCATCAGGGAGTTGCCGCGCGCGTGAATACAATGCCGCTCAAGCATGACCTTGACGAGGTGCTGGAAAGCATCAGCGGGCTTGCCCTGCTGCTCGTGCTCGACGGCGTGCAGGACCCGCATAATCTCGGTGCGTGCCTGCGCGTGGCTGACGCGTTTGGCGTTCACGCGGTCATTGCACCCAAGGACCGTGCCGTAGGGATCACTCCGGTCGTGGCCAAGGTCGCCAGCGGTGCAGCGGAAACCGTGCCGTACATTTCTGTGACCAACCTCGCGCGCACGCTGCGCGAGCTTAAAGATTCCGGCATTTGGATAGTCGGCGCGGACGAAACGGGGGCGACTGATCTTTTCGACGCCAGGTTGACCGGCGCCATGGCGTGGGTGCTGGGCGCGGAAGGCGAGGGCATGCGCCGCCTTACGCGCGAGCATTGCGACGAATTGGTGCGGATTCCGATGAGCGGCAGTGTCGAGAGCCTCAATGTATCGGTCGCGAGCGGGGTATGCCTGGCCGAAACGTCGCGCCAGCGCAGGGTGGTGGCGCAGGCGAAGCCGTGATCCGGGTCTGGCCATAGGCCGGATGGTGTAGTGTTCGCCACACGTGTGAAATATCACACAAATTGGCCTCAGTCATAGTGTAAGATTATGCGGAATTCTCCCTTTCGGAGACGACGGAAACATGGCAGATCTCAGCGCTCGCCGGCAACGTCCTTTCAGGGTCAAGGCGATAGCGGTCGCGGTTGCGTCGTGTTTCTCGGTAACCGCGGAAACTGCATTCGCGAATCCGACCGATCCAACGGTCGTAAGCGGCACGGCAGCGGTGAACCGGCAGGGCAACCTCCTCTCGATTACTAATTCGCCCGGCGCCATTATTAACTGGCGCGCATTCTCGATCGGCACCAACGAGGTCACGCGGTTTATCCAGCAGTCAGGTGCAAGCTCCGTGCTAAACCGTGTGACCGGCGCGGATCCGTCAGCCATACTCGGTGCATTGCAATCCAACGGGCGCGTATTCCTGATCAATCCGAATGGGATCCTGTTCGGCGCGGGCGCGCAGATCGACGTGGCCGGGCTCGTGGCTTCGACGCTCAATCTTTCGAATGCAGATTTCGCCGCGGGCCGGCTGCGCTTTACCGAGACGCCCGGCGCGGGCAGCATCACCAATCAGGGCAGCATAACGACGCCGGGCGGCGGTCAGGTCTATCTGATTGCGCCGAACGTGCAGAACAGCGGCATCATCACCAGTCCCCAAGGCGAAGTGATACTTGCCGCGGGCCGCACGGTCGAGCTCGTCGATGCCGGCACGCCGCATCTGCGCATCGAAATCACCGCGCCGGATACGCAGGCGGTCAATATCGGTCAGATCGTCGCGAGCAGCGGAAAAATAGGCATCTACGCCGGCCTGATCAAAAACAGCGGCGAGATCCGCGCCGACGGCGTAGTCGTTGGGCAGAATGGGGAAATCCTGCTCAAGGCAACCAATAAGATCATGCTCGACAAAGGCAGCGTCGTCAGCGCGTCGGGGCCAACCGCCGGCAAAGTCACGATACAGGCGGATAGCGGCACGGTAGCGGTGGCGGGCACGGTCGCGGCGAATGCGTCGCAAGGCGCGGGCGGCACGATCAGCATTGCCGGCGCGCACGGGGTGAGCGTCGAACCGACCGCGCGAATTTCGGCCGATGGCCTGCAGGGCGGCAGTGTGGCGCTCGCGTCCACATCGGGCAACGTTACGGTGGCGGCGCCGGTAACCGCGAATGCGACGGCCGGTCGTGCCGGTCGGATCGCAATCAATGCGGCATCTATTGTTACGCTGGCTGACGGCGGCCAACTGAGCGCGAGCGGCGGGCAGGGCGGCGGCGTAATCACCGCGAATGGCGGGACTGCGGTCGTTTTTGAAAGCGGCAGCACGGTCGAAGCGAGCGGCGCCGGCGGCGGCTTAGTGAGCGTGCAGGCCGAGCAAGGTACGTTTGTCGGCCAGGGCACGATCGACGTCACGGCGATGGACGCTAAGGCCGGAACAGTCAACATCGGCGCGGAAGGCGATATCACGCTCGACGCGACCAGCCGCATTCTCGCGCGCGGCCGCGCGGGCGGCGAAATGCGCATCGAATCGACCAAGGGCACGCTGCTCGCTTCGGGCCTGATCGACGGGCAAGGCAGCCATGGCCCCGGCGGCACCGTATATTTGCTGGCGCCGCGTGTCGCATTGATTCGACGCGCGTTGATCGACGTAACCGGCGCCACCGGCGGCGGCACGGTGCTCATCGGCGGCGATTTTCAGGGCCATAACCTGCTGGTGCAGAACGCGAGCCGGACTTACTTCGGGCCGGATGCCGTCATTCGCGCCGACGCGGGGACTTCCGGCGATGGCGGCAAGGTCATCATCTGGTCGAACGACGGCACGCAGGCGTATGGCACCATCAGCGCGCGCGGCGGCGCGGTCTCGGGCAACGGCGGCTTCGTCGAGGTCTCGGGTAAAAGCTGGCTCGACTTTGCCG
>JBKJMN010000101.1:0-6638 GCA_046596405.1 Burkholderiales bacterium | reverse complement strand
CCTGAATTACGCGTCGGGTGGCGTCGGCTCGTCGCAGCATCTGGCCACCGCGCTGTTCGCATCGATGGCGAAAATCGATCTCGGGCACATTCCGTACAAGGGCGGCAACCAGGGCCTTCTCGACACTGTCGGCGGCCAAGTAAACATGATGATTTCAACGATCCTGTCGCTGACGCCGCATATCAAGTCTGGCCGGCTGCGCGGGCTGGCGATCACGACGGCGAAACGCAACGCGGCGTGGCCCGACATGCCGACCGTGGCGGAAGCCGCGCTGCCCGGTTACCAGTCGATTGCGTGGTACGGCATGGTCGGTCCGCGCGGGCTGCCGCCCCCTGTACTTAAAAAGCTGAGCGACGAGGTCGCGCGCATCATCAAGTCGAAAGACGTGAAGGAAAATCTGATCGCGCAGGGCGCCGATCCGGTTGGCAGCTCGCCCGCTGAATTCGGCGCATTCATCAAGGCCGAGACCGGCCGCTACGGAAAAGTCGTCCGCGATACGGGCGTAACAACGGAATAGTCCGGGGCTGCCGCTCGCGGCGGCCGCCGGCCCGGGGAGAATCAGTCACATGCAGGACAAAGCACGTTTTATCCAGCCCGTCATCGTCGCCGCCATGATGGCGTTCCTGATGACTGCCGTGATCACGTTCATCAACCTCGGCCTGCCGCCGGATTTTCTGCGGCGGTGGATGATCGCTTTCTCGGTGGCGTGGCCTTTCGCGACGGTGGCCGCCTTCATTGCAATTCCCATTTCCAGGCGAGCAACCGCTTGGATAATCGGCGCGCTCGAAGCGCGCAGTTCCCGCTAGCGTCGAAGCGTCAGAAAAAGGAGGCCGGATCATGAGAGAAATCATCCGCCGGGCTGTGACGGTGACCTGTTGCGTCCTCGGCATTGCGGCGTCCGTTCGCGCGGCCGATGCGCCGTACGACCTCGTGCTGCGCAATGCGCGCATCGTCGACGGCACGGGCAGCCCGTGGTACCGGGGCGATCTCGCCATTCGCGGCGACACCATCGTGCGCATCGCGCCTGTCATCACCGAAACGGCCGCGCGCGTCATTGACGTCGGCGGCCTGGTTGTCGCGCCCGGCTTCATCGACCTGCATACGCACGCGATACGCGGGATATTCCAAGTGCCGACCGCCGACAACTACGTGCGCCAGGGCGTGACGACGATCATGGAAGGCCCGGATGGTAGCTCGCCGGTGCCGTTGAAGCCGTTTCTCGACAAGCTGGCGGCGCTGCCGAAGTCGCTCAACATCGGCAGCTTCATCGGGCAGGGTTCCGTGCGCCAGGCGGTCATCGGCCTCGCCAACCGCCCGGCCACGGTGGAAGAGATGGAGCGCATGCGCGCGATCGTTGGCCAGGGCATGCGTGACGGCGCGTTCGGATTGAGCACGGGGCTATTTTACGTGCCGGGCAATTTCACGCCTTTGTCGGAAGTGGTCGAGCTGCAGAAGGTGGTGGCGCCGTATCGCGGGGTGCACACTTCTCACATGCGCGACGAAGCCGCCCGCGTGCTCGACAGCGTGAAAGAAACGATCGCCATCGGCGAACTCGGCGGCGTGCCGACGCAGATCTCACACCACAAGGTGATCGGCAAATCGTACTGGGGCAAAAGCGTTGAGTCGCTGAAGCTCATCGACGAAGCGCGCGCCCGTGGCGTCGACGCCACCATCGATCAATATCCGTACACCGCTTCGAGCACGACGATAGGCGCAGCGTTGATGCCGGCGTGGGCGCAGGAAGGCGGGCACCAGGAAACGGTCAGGCGGCTGCAGGATCCCGTGCAGCGCGCGAAAATCAAGGCCGCTATCGTTGACAGCATCCGCAACGAGCGCGGCGGCGGCGATCCGCGCAATGTGGCAATCTCATTGTGCGAGTGGGATGCCGCGCTGGCCGGCAAGAATCTCGCGGAAGTGACCGAGGCGCGCGGCAATCCGCCGACGCTGGAGAATGCCGCGGAAACGACGATGTGGATCGTGGAGCAGGGCGGATGCCGCGGCGTATTTCATGCCATGGACGAAGCGGACCTGCAGCGCATCATCCGCCATCCGGCGACGATGATAGCGTCCGATGGCGAAGTGCCAATATTCGGCCGCGGCGCGCCCCATCCGCGCAGCTACGGCACTTTTGCGCGCGTGCTCGCGGTCTACGTGCGCGAGAAAAACATCCTCACGCTCGAAGACGCCGTGCGCAAGATGTCGGCGTATCCCGCCGCGCGCATCGGGCTCGCGGACCGCGGCGTGCTCAAGGCCGGCATGAAGGCCGATATCGCTGTATTCGATACGGCGACCGTGCGCGACGCCGCGACGTTCGAGAAGCCGCACCAGTACGCGATCGGCTTTCCGTACGTGATCGTCAATGGCAAGGTCGTGTATGAAAGTGGCGCGATGACTGCCGAGCGGCCGGGACGCGTGCTATATGGGCCGGGCGCCGGCATATTGGCGCGCTGATGCCGAAGAAACATCATCAATGGCAAAAACATTTAGCCACAGAGTTCACAGAGGGCACAGAGGAAAATAAAACCAAATTATTCGGCCGACTCAATTTTTTGAATTTCTCTGTGTTTTCTGTGGCTGAGTTTTTAATTCTATTCCGGCTTGATGCCTGCAGCTTTCGCGATGGCCGCGTACTTCTCGATATCTTCCTTCAGGAACTTTGCGAACTCTTCCGGCGTGCTGCCGATCGGCTCGAGATTCAATGCCGCAAAGCGCTCGCGCGTGTCAGGCAGTTGCACGATCTGGCGAATCGCCGCGTTAACGCGGGCGACGACTTCCTGCGGCGTGCCGCGCGGACCGTACATGCCGTACCAGCCGCTGTTTTCGTAACCCTTGATGCCCGCTTCGTCGACGGTCGGCACGTCGGGCAGTTGCGTTGAGCGCTTCGTGCCGGTGAAAGCGAGCGGTCGCAGGCGGCCCGCCTGCACCATCGGAACCACCACTGGGCTGGGCCCGAACATGAGCGGGATCTGTCCGCCCAGGAGATCGGTCACGGCCGGGCCCGCGCCTTTGTACGGCACGTGGATGAACTTGACGTTCGCCATCATCTGAAAGAGTTCGGCAGCGAGGTGGGTGCTGTTGCCGAAGCCCGCCGAGCCGTACGCGATCTTGCCCGGGCTTGCGCGCGCCATGTCGATCAACTGCTGCAGCGATTTCGCGCCGAACGACGGATGGACGACGACCACGAGCCCGCCCGAGTTGCAGATATGGCTGATCGGCGTGAAATCGCGCAGCGCGTCGTAAGGCAGCTTCTTGTAAACAGCGGGATTGATCGTGTGCGCGCCGGCCGTGATCAGAAACGTATAGCCGTCAGGTGCGGAGCGCGCAGCGATCTCCGTTCCGATGATGTTGTTGGCGCCGGCGCGGTTGTCGATGACGATGTTCTGCGCGAGGACATCGGAAAGTTTCAGCCCGACGATGCGCCCGACCACGTCAATCGCGCCGCCGGGCGCGGCAGGCACTATCAGGCGGATCGGGCGGTCGGGGTAGGCGGCTATAGAGGGGCATGCGGAGAACATCAACGCGGTTAGCGCCAGGACTTTTGCCACCGAGGGCAATGAGGTCACAGAGGACACAAAGAGCGAAGCCCAATACTCGAATTGAACGCGCATCGTAATTCTCCTCCGCGATTTTTCAGGCCTCGCAGTTGGCGGGATTTTGCCGAGCCGCTATGGGGAATGCGCAGGCAGGCGTAATTCCGATCGAACTTTGTTGAACGCAATGCGCTGGACTGTCAAGAATATATTTTTTCCGCTCAAGCTGTGCTTCCGTTGCCTTGTTCTGCTCCAGCCCGTCGAAGTTTTTCAGGAACAGCAGTCAAGAAGTCTGCTCGGTGTAGTCGAGTTCAGTGGTGAGCCGGCTTCTTTCCAGCGGACGTGGTCGATATTCTTGAAGGCTTGTTCGAACATGGATACTTACCGTGCGCCGGGCCCGCCTCAGCGGATAGCTACCGGCGCGACCGTCGAGCCTGTTGCGCCTTGCAGCTTTAACGGCTGCATCACCAGCGCGAACTCCGAAACATTCTTGGCGGCGAGTTCATCGAGCTTCAGGTTCTCGAGCAGGTGCACGCCGTTCACGACGAGCGCAAGCTGGTGCACGGGCAGCGACAGAGTCTTGTCTGGATTGGGCGATACTTCCACCGGCGCGGTATCGGCGCCAAGCAACATCGGGTCTTTCGCGATCAACCATTGCGCAGCCGGTACACCGAGGCCGGGGTTCCCGCGGCCGTAACGTGCGTTGTCCTTGCCCCACAGCCGGTGCCAGCCGGTGTGTATGATGATCGCGTCGCCCGGCTGGAACGTGAGGTTCTGCCGCTTGATCGCGCCTTCGAGATCCGCCACCGTGATTTCGTAGTTGTCGGCGAGCATGTCGACGCCCTTGTATGCAGCGACGTCGATCATCACGCCGCGCGTCATCAATGTGCCGACCTTGTGGATGCCGAGTTTGGTGAAGCCGTTGCGCGTTTCGATATCTGAAGTTTTGATGCAGTTGTAGTGCACGTTGTCGTGGGCCTGGTGCGCGAACCCGTCGAATTGCGTGCCGACCTGTCCCATCTCGGCGATCATGATTTCCTCGTTGCTGCTGCGCTTGTTGGTGCCCGGAACGTTGTTGGTGCGCTTGACGATCTGATCGAAGATGCGGCCCGCGGACAACGGTATCGACGCGTTTAACACGTGCCCCAGTTCGAAGACTTCGCCGGTCTTGATGAGTCGCGCCGCATTGAGCACGCTCGCAGGTTTCATGTGGTTCGCCGAACCGCGCTCGTCATTCACACCCCACTTCGACGGGCAGCGCGCGCTTTCAGGCGGCGGCGTCCACGACGGCGCTTGAGCGTACACGGCAGCGGCGGCGATCATCAGCGTCGAGCAAGCTGCAATTCTGGATAAGACTGGTTTCATGGCAATTCTCCTCGTTAATGGGGCGAATTAAAAACAAACGCACGCGATTGACGCGTATTCGTACTGCAAAATCAAGTGGGCACCCACGGAAGCGGCGCCTGCACCGCAAATTCCGTTTTCACGTCGATCACCGCCGGCAACTCGGATTTCATCGCCGCTTCGAAAGCTTTCTTGAAATCCTGCGGTTTTTCCACGGTGACGCCGAAGCAGTCGAATGATTGGGCGACTTTCGCGAAGTCAGTCTCTCGGTACTCGTAGCACTCGCCTTTGCGGTTAGGCTCGCCGCGACCCTCGTAAGCGATGTTGAGGTTGCGCAGGCCCTGCGACAGGCAATGATTGTTGTTGACGATGGTGACGGTCTTGATGTTGCGGCGGCGCGCGGTCTCGAGTTCGGGCAGGTGGTAGAAGAAGCCGCCGTCGCCCGTGAAGCAGATCACCGGCTTGTTGGGCGCCGCGCACTTGGCGCCAAGCGAAGCGGGGAACGACCAGCCGAGCGAACCGGCGGCGCGGAAATATTGCTGGGCCGGATGGCGCAAATATAGCAGTGTGCCGGTCCATAGCGCCGCGTAACCGGTATCGGCGATAACGATAGCGTCCTTCGGCAGCACTTCGTTGAGTTCTTTGACGAGGCGCTCGGGCCGCATCGGCATTTGTTCGGACGAACGCGCCTTTTCCGCTTCGACGCGCCATTCATCGACGAATTTCTGGGTGTGCGCGAGCCAGTCGTCGTGCTTCATGGCATCCCCGTCCACGGCGAGCGCTTCGAGTCCCGCGCAAACATCCGACAGCATGCCGATCACGCCCGGATAATTGCGGCCGATCTCGAGCGGATCGATGTCGATCTGGATGATCGCGGTGCCTTGCTTAGGCATCGTCCAGTTGGCGGTGGTGTGGTCGCTCGTGTTGCTGCCCGCGTAAATCACGAGATCGGCTTCAGCGACGACGTGGTTCGCGCAGCCGCGCCCATACAGACCTACCGCGCCGCGGAACAGCTTGTGGTCTTCGAGCATGGCATGCTTGGCATCGAGCGTGACGACGACCGGCGCCTGAATGCGCTCGGCAAAGCGCGCGAGCGCTGCGCCCGCACCGGAGACAATTACGCCGCGGTCGGCGACGATCACCGGACGCTTTGCCGCTTTGATGGCGACTAGGGCGCGTTCTACCGCGGCGGGATCGGGCGCGGGGCGAAACGCGGGAAAGCGCGTGTGCGCCTCGTCCACCGTGAGATCGAACGCGCCTTCGGTCGCCGTCAAGGCGTCACCGGTAAAGCCCGCGACGTCGAGATGCACGGGACGCGGCGTGCCGGTGGTCGCTTCGCGAAAAGCGGCGCGGAACAGCAGCGGTATCTGTTCCTGCGCGTCGATGCGCCCGTGAAATTTGGTGACCGGCGCATAGAGCGGACCGTGATCGACTTCCTGGTACGCGTTGCGATACTGAAACGGCGCGACGTGGCGCCCGGTCATCGCGATCACCGGCGAATGGCCGAGGTAGGGGTCCTGCATGCCCGCGGCCAGATTCGCCGCGCCCACTGACTGCGCGAAGCAAATGCCGGGACGGCCTGATACGCGTGCGTAGCCGTCGGCCATGTACGCGACCGCCTTTTCCGAATGGCCGAGGATGCGCGTGATGCCGAAGTCTTCCATTTCCGCGAGTGCGCGGCGTAGCACGGCGTCCATAAAAAATACATGCGTCACGCCGTGCGCTTTAAGCAAGTGCGCGACGAGCCGCGCGCCTTTCATTTTT
>JBKJMN010000057.1:0-35771 GCA_046596405.1 Burkholderiales bacterium | reverse complement strand
TGCCGCCGCCTGAGCGCTGCGCAGGAAGCTCGCGAACACCACCCGGGTCAGCGCTGCGCCGCTCAGCCGAGCGCCTGGCTGAAATCGGCCTGCAGGTCCTCGAAGTCTTCGATGCCGATCGAGAGCCGGATCAGCGAGTCAGCGATGCCCATTTCGGCCCGGCGTTGCGGCCCCATTTCCCAATAAATCGTGTGCGCGATCGGAATCGCCAGCGTGCGGTTGTCGCCGAGGTGACTCGAAGAAATCACGAGCTTCAGAGCATTGAGAAAATCAAAGCAGTCGATACCGTCCGCGAGTTCCACGCTCATGAGCGCACCGTAAGTCCTGAATAGCCCGGCGGCGAGCTGATGTTGCGGGTGATCCGCGAGACCCGGGTAGTACACTTTGCGCACCTTCGCATGTCCGGCCAGAAAGCGCGCGAGCCGCAATGCGTTGTCGGAAGACTTTTCCATCCGCAACGCGAGCGTTTCAGCGCCGGTGGCGATGCGGTGCGCGGGCTCGGCGGCGAGCGTGCTGCCGATATCGCGCAAACCTTTCTTACGTATCTGCATTATTCCCCAGAGCGCGGGTTTTGCATTCTTATAGTTGGCGTAAATATTGGCGAAGCGCGTCCAGTCGAAAAGCCCCGTATCCGTCACCGCGCCGCCGAGCGCGTTGCCGTGGCCGCCGATGTACTTGGTCAGCGAATTGACGATCAGCCCCGCCTGGTCGCGCTTGGGCAGATACAGATAAGGCGATGTCATCGTGTTATCCACGACGTAAAGCAGGCCCCGCGCTACGCACAGCTCACCGATGCGCGTCAGGTCGGCGATCTGAGTGCGCGGGTTAGCGATGGTTTCCACGAATACCATCCGGGTCGAGGGCCGGATGGCGCGCGCAACATTCTCGACGTCCGTAGGATCGACGAAGGTTATCTCGCAACCCAGGGTGTTAAGCGTGCCGAACAGGCTGTTGGTGTTGCCGAACAGAAACGAGCTCGAGACAACGTGATCGCCAGCGCGCAGCAACGCGACGAAAATGGCGGCAATCGCGGCCATGCCGGTGCTGAAGCAGGCGGTGGCGATGCCGTCTTCCATCTTGGTGATCTTGGATTCCAGCGCGGCGGTGGTGGGATTGCCCTGGCGGCCGTAAACGTAGCCGGGAAGCTCGCCCTTGAACACCTTGGCGAGCTCGCGTGCGTCCGCATAACCGTATGCGACCGAAGAATGCATCGGCTTATGGACGGCGAAATGCTCGATGGGCGACTCAAGATCCGAATGCAGAATCGTCGTAGTAAAGCCGTTCTTCATGGCAAGCTCTTTTCAACAAAAAACCCGATCAGCTTCGCGCGGACCGGGTTCTGGTTCGCTTTAGCCGTATTTATTTTTCAACCGGTATGGACATTTAATACTACCGGCGGCGCCCGCAAGCTGATCTCAAATCGGCGCAGTTCGAAAGTTACCCGCTCGCGGATAACTTGTCAATTCAGGTCCGGTGTCAGTCGACGACCTCGAGGTTCAAGTCGAGCTGCGACGCCGCGAATGCCGCCTGCTTGCTACTATCGCGCCGTTGCGCTTCGATGCCGTCGAGGTAGGCCTGCGTCACATCGCCCGTGATGTAATTGCCGCTGAAGCACGAGTCCTCGAACGACGTGACTTTCGGATTGACCGAGCGCACGTCGTCGATCAGCGCGCTCAAGTCCTGGTAAATAAGCTGATCGGCGCCGATCTCGCGCGCGATTTCCTCATCGCTGCGGTCTGACGCGATCAACTCGTCACGCGTTGGCATGTCGATACCGTATACATTGGCGAAGCGCACCGGCGGCGCCGCCGAGGCGAAAAACACCTTGCGCGCGCCTGCTTCGCGCGCCATCTGCACGATCTCGCGGCTGGTGGTGCCGCGCACAATGGAATCATCGACGAGCATCACGTTTTTGCCTTTGAACTCCATGCCGATCGCATTCAGTTTTTGGCGCACCGACTTCCGGCGAACGCCCTGGCCAGGCATGATGAACGTGCGCCCGATGTAGCGGTTCTTGATGAAGCCCTCGCGGTACGGCAGATTCAGGCGATTGGCGAGCTGCATCGCGGCCGGCCGGCTCGAATCCGGAATCGGGATTACGACATCGATATCGAGCTGTCCGTATTCACGCTTGATCTTGTCGGCGAGGCTCTCGCCCATGCGCAACCGCGTCTCGTACACCGAAATGCCGTCCATCACCGAATCGGGCCGTGCGAGGTACACGTATTCGAAGATGCACGGGTTGAGCGTCGGGTTCAGCGCGCACTGCTGCGCGTAGAAATGGCCGTCTTCGTCGATGAATATCGCTTCGCCGGGCGCGATGTCGCGCACTACCTGGAAGCCCAGCGTATCGAGCGCCACCGACTCCGAGGAGACAAGGTATTCGGTGCCGTGCTCGGTTTCCATCTTGCCGTAAACGAGCGGGCGGATTCCATAGGGATCGCGAAACGCGAGCAGCCCATAACCCGCGATCATCGCCACCACCGCATACGCACCGCGGCAGCGCCGGTGCACGCCCGATACCGCGGCAAAGATGGTCGCCGGGTCGAGCTTGTAATTGGCAGCACTCTCCTGCAATTCGTGCGCGAGCACGTTCAACAGTACTTCCGAATCCGAATTGGTATTGACGTGGCGCAGGTCCTGGCGGAAGAGATCGCTTTTGAGCTGGTCCGTGTTGGTCAGGTTGCCGTTGTGCCCGAGCACGAGACCGAACGGGGAGTTGACGTAAAACGGCTGCGATTCGGCAGCCGACCATGCCGAGCCGGCAGTCGGGTAGCGCGTGTGGCCGATGCCGCAGGCGCCGAGCAGCCCGCGCATGTTGCGCGTGCGGAACACGTCGCGCACCATGCCGCCGCCCTTGTGCATGTGAAACGTGGCGCCTTCCGCGGTCACGATGCCCGCGGCGTCCTGGCCGCGATGCTGTAGCACGAGCAGTCCATCATAGAGGACCTGATTCACCGCGTTCTTTGCTACCACGCCTAGAATGCCGCACATAACAATCCCTAACCGTAGTTGATGTGCTTCGCCATATCATCAGGCAACCAGACTTTAACCCAGTTGGCCAAAATTACCAGCGGTTCGCTCACCATCGCGTTCCGCCACGCCGTTTGCCGCGGCAATGCCGTCAAACCCGCCAGCAGTACCGCGATCATGACGATCGCCAGCCCGCGCACGAGCCCGAACACCGCACCGAGCGCGCGATCGGCGAATCCGAGTCCGGCCGTCTTGATCAAAGCCGAAATCGCAATCGCGATTATCGTCATTACCAGCAAAACCGCTACAAACACGACGAGGAATCCCGCGAACAGCCGCAATGAAGGATTTGTGAGCGCCGCCGGCACCAGCGATGCGGCCTCGGTCGCGTACATCTGCGCCACCACAAACGCCACCACCCACGAAGCGAGGGCGAGGATTTCGCGCACCAGGCCGTGGATGACGCTCAACAGGATCGAAAAACCGACAATTGCGACGACCGCGTAATCGACCCAGGTCATTTAGGAACGACGTTACCGGTGAGCCCCAATGCCTTTAACTTGTCGCGCGCCTTGTCGGCGTCGCCGCGCGATGCGAACGGGCCCGCGCGCACGCGCGATACGTTGCCCTTCGTCGTCGGCACCACTTCCGTGTACGCTTTCATGCCGGTCGCCGTGATCTGGTCGCGCATTTGCCGGGCTTTTTCCGGGTCGTTGAGCGCGGCCACTTGAACGACAAAACCGGCGGCGCCTTTGGCGGCCGGCTTGGTATTTTCCGCCGGCTTCGCCTTCTCGGGCGCTTTGGCTTTCTCCGCGGCAGCGGGTTTGGCAGCGGGGGGCTTCTCGGACGGGGCGGGCCTGGGCGGCGCGGCCTCGGTGTCGTTCACCGGAGGCAGCGGCGCCGCGGCAACTTTGGCGGGGGGAGCAAGCGGGGCCTTGGGCGTTTCTACCTTGGCTTGCGGCGTCTCCAGCACTGGCGCCGGTTGCGCTGGGGCCCCTGGCTTGGCGGCGGGCGCGGTTTTCTGCCCGGGCGCGAGGGGCACGATCTTCGACGTAAATACGCCGGCGTCGGGCGAAGGAATTTTGATACTGACGTCCTGGCTGACCGGTTTGGGCTCGTGATCGAGCACCATCGGCAAAAATACGGCGATGACGGTTACCAGGGCTATCGCACCGACCAGGCGGCGGCGCGCGCGTTTTCTGAGTTGAAGTTCTTCGTCGCTGATCGATTTTGCCATGGCGCTCCGGAATCTATGCCTTACGCTGTCGTTCACCCATAACTGCGGCAACCGTAAGAAAGGACCCGAAAACAATAATTTTATCATTATCAGCCGCCAATTCACAGGCGGCATGCCAGGCGCTTGCTATATCCCCGAACTGCTCGACCGGCGCGCTCACGGCTTCGCTCGTCAGCACCGCCGCAATGTGCGCCGCACTCGCGCCGCGTGCGCCCGCGGTGGCGCCGATGAACCAATGCGTAACGTGACCCTTCACCGCGGCGACGACGCCGCCGATGTCCTTGTCCTGCAACATCGCAAATACCGCCAGCGTGCGGCCGCTCGCCGGCATGCTCGCGAGATTCGCCGCCAATGCGCGCGCCGCGTGCGGATTGTGCGCGACGTCAAGAATCACGAGCGGCCTGCCCGGCAGCACCTGAAAACGCCCCGCGACCTCCGCCTGCAGGAGGCCACTGCGCACGTCCTGCGCCGTGACAGGCAGTCGCGCGCGTACGCAATCGAGCGCGGTCAGACAGGCCGACGCGTTGCTTAACTGGAAAACCCCGCGCAGCGCGGGATACGGCAGTCCGTAACGCTTGCCGGCGAGGCCCCAGTAGCGCCATTGCTGCGGTCCGGCCACATAGCCGAAATCACGGTCGATAATCTGCAACTCGCTGCCGATGACGCGCGCGTGGGCAACCAGGCTCGCGGGCGGATCCGCATCCGCGCACACCGCGGGACGGCCGGCGCGGAAGATGCCCGCCTTTTCGTAGCCGATCGCCTCGCGCGTGTCGCCCAGATAGGCCTGATGATCGAGGTCGATGCTCGCCACCACCGCGCAATCGGCGTCGAACACATTGACCGCGTCCAGCCTGCCGCCCAAGCCGACTTCGAGTATCGCGACATCGACGCCCGCGTCGGCAAACGCGAGCATTGCGGCCAGGGTCCCGAATTCGAAATAAGTGAGCGTGGTGCTGCCGCGCGCTGCTTCGATGCGTTCGAATGCACGGCACAGGATGGCGTCGCCGGCCTCCACGCCGCCGACGCGCACGCGCTCGTTGTAGCGCAGGAGGTGCGGCGACGTATAGCAGCCGGCGCGATATCCGGCCTGTAGCAGGATGGCTTCGAGCATCGCGCAGCACGAGCCCTTGCCGTTGGTGCCGCCGACCGTAATGACGGGAAAAGCAGGCACGATACCGAGCGCCTGCGCGACCTGCGACACGCGGTCGAGACCCATCGCGATCGCCTGCGGATGCAAATGCTCCAGATACTCGAGCCATTGCGCAAGTGTCGACGGCGGAGTGTTACTCACGCTGAATTGCCGGCCGGTGAACGTATCTCAGGCTGCCGCGGGCAGCTTCTGCAGCAGCGTGATCACGTTCGCGAGCTTGTCGCGCATTTCGCGGCGATCGACGATGAGGTCGATCGCGCCGTGCTCGAGCAGAAATTCCGAGCGTTGAAAACCCTCGGGCAGCGTTTCGCGCACGGTCTGCTCGATCACGCGCGGGCCGGCGAAACCAATCAGCGCGTTGGGTTCCGCGAACACCAGGTCGCCGATCAGCGCGAAGCTCGCCGACACGCCGCCCATCGTCGGATCGGTCAGCACCGATACGAAAGGCAGCTTCTCGGCCGCAAGCTGAGTCAGCGCCGCGCAGGTTTTTGACATCTGCATCAACGACAGCAGGCCTTCCTGCATGCGCGCGCCGCCGCTGGCCGTGAAGCACACGAACGGCAGTTTCTGCTCGAGGCAGACCTGCACCCCGCGCACGAAGCGCTCGCCGACGACCGAGCCCATCGAGCCGCCGAGAAATCTGAATTCAAACGCCGCGACGACGAGCGGAATGGTCTTGATGCTGCCCTGCATGACGACGAGCGCGTCGTCCTCCTCAGTTTCCTTGCGCGCCTCGTCGAGCCGTTCGGTGTAACGCCGGCTGTCCTTGAACTTGAGCGTATCGACCGGCAGCACTTCATAGCCGATTTCGTAGCGGCCTTCGGTATCGAGCAGGGTATCCAGGCGCTCACGCGCCGACAGGCGATTATGGTGGCTGCACTTCGGACAGACGGAAAGATTTTTTTCCAGATCGGTGCGGTAGAGCACGGCTTCGCAGGCGTCGCACTTGCTCCACAGGCCTTCGGGAACGTTCTTTTTAGGGCTGCCGCCGTCGCGGTTGATCTTGGGCGGCAGCAGCTTTTTCAGCCAGCTCATCGAATCAGCCTCTTTTAGCGGTCGAGTGCAACGCGAATATCCTTAACCAGCGTGGAGATATTGTCCAGCATATTTTCGCGCGTGCTGGTCTCGATCTCCTGAACGAGCCGGCTACCAATGACAACGGCGTCGGCCACGTCAGCCACCGCGCGTGCGGTCGCGGCATCGCGGATGCCAAAACCGACGCCAATCGGCAATTTGATATGCGCGCGAATTTCCGGCAGCTTCTTCGCCACGTCGGCGACGTCGAGATTCGCCGCGCCGGTCACGCCGCGCAGCGAAACATAGTACACATAACCCCGCGCATAGCGGGCCACTTGCTTGATGCGCGATGCAGTCGAAGTCGGCGAAAGCAAAAATATCGCGTCGATTTTTCTGTGCGTCAGCAGCTCAGCGAATTGCGCGGCTTCCTGCGGCGGATAATCAACGACCAGCACGCCATCGACGCCGGCGGCGAGCGCCGCGTCGGCGAATACTTCGTAGCCCATTGCCTCGATCGGATTCGCATAACCCATCAGCACGACCGGTGTCGCAGTGTCGGACTTCCTGAATTCGGTCACGAATTGAAGAACCGATCTGAGCGAGGTCCCGTGCTTCAACGCGCGTTCGCTCGCGCGCTGGATCGTCGGACCGTCGGCCATCGGATCGGAAAACGGCACCCCGAGCTCAATGATATCGGCGCCCGCCTTGGCGAGCGCGTGCATCAATGGTACCGCGAATGCGGGCTCAGGATCGCCCGCCGTGATAAACGGAATCAGCGCCTTGCGTTTTTTCGCAGCCAGCGCGGCAAACGTGGCGGCAATTCTCGACATCAGCGGACGCCGAGAGGCGAGAGGAGTGAGGAGTGAGCCGTGACGCGCTCGCGCGCTTTGCGGAATTGCTCTATCCGCCTCTTGCCTCTTGCATCTCGCCGCTCCTGGTATCGCATCGCCTCTCGCCTCACTAGAACTTCAGGCCGGACTTCTCGGCCACCGTATGCATGTCCTTATCACCGCGCCCCGACAGATTGACGAGCAGAATCTGGTCTTTTTTCATCCGCGGCGCCATCTTCGCCGCGTAAGCGAGCGCGTGACTGGATTCGAGCGCGGGAATGATGCCTTCGAGCCGGCATAGATGGTGAAAGGCCGCCAGCGCTTCGTCGTCGGTCACCGCTACATATTCGGCGCGCCCGCTGTCCTTCAACCAGGCGTGCTCGGGGCCGACGCCGGGATAATCGAGCCCGGCAGAAATCGAATGCGTTTCGATGATCTGGCCGTTATCGTCCTGCATGAGATAGGTCCGATTGCCGTGCAGCACGCCCGGCCTGCCCGCACACAGCGTTGCTGCGTGCTTGCCGGTTTCGAGTCCATGACCTGCGGCCTCGACGCCGACCAGCCGCACGCACTCCTCCGGGATATAAGGATAAAAGAGCCCCATTGCATTGGAACCGCCGCCGACGCACGCCAGCACTGCATCGGGCTGGCGGCCCGTCATTTCCTGCATCTGCTGTTTGGCTTCGATGCCTATCACCGATTGGAAATCACGCACCATCATCGGGTACGGGTGCGGACCGGCGACCGTACCTATGATGTAGAAAGTATCGTTGACGTTGGTGACCCAGTCGCGCATCGCTTCGTTGAGCGCATCCTTGAGCGTCTTCGATCCGGACTCCACCGCGACGACTTCGGCGCCCAGCAGTTTCATGCGGTAGACGTTCTGCGCCTGCCGCTTGATGTCCTCGGAGCCCATGTAAACGACGCACTTCATGCCGTAGCGCGCGGCGACCGTGGCCGTTGCGACACCATGCTGGCCTGCGCCGGTTTCCGCGATCACGCGCGGCTTGCCCATGCGTTTCGCGAGCAAAGCCTGGCCGACCGTGTTGTTGATCTTGTGCGCGCCCGTGTGATTGAGGTCTTCGCGTTTGAGGTAAACCTGCGCGCCACCGAAATGTTCGGACCAGCGTTTGGCGTGGTATACCGGGCTTGGCCGGCCCACGTAATGCTTGAGCTCGTATTCGAATTCGGCGCGGAACGCCGGGTCGTTGCGATAATGCTCGTATTCGGCCTTCAGCTGATCGAGCGCCTCGATCAGCGTTTCGGCGACGAACACGCCGCCATACTGGCCGAAGTGTCCGGTCTCGTCGGGCAAGTCATACATCTGCACTGCGCACCTCTTTCATGAATGCCGCGATTTTTTGCGGGTCTTTGATTCCGGGTCTGGCCTCGACGCCCGAACTGACATCGACCGCCCACGGCGCAACGCGGCGGATTGCTTCACCTACGTTGGCGGTATTCAAGCCGCCCGAGAGTATGACGGGCAACGGCAGCTCGGACGGTATCAGGCTCCAGTCGAAAGCGGTGCCGGTGCCGCCGTGCGTACCGTCCACGAACGCATCGAGCAGCAACCCGCGCGCCGCACGGTAATCGCGCGCGTATTGTATCAAATCGAGCCCCGCCCTGACCCGCGCCGCCTTGATGAATGGAACGCCAAATCCGGCGCAGAACGCCGGCGTCTCCTCGCCGTGGAACTGCAGGATGTTGAGAGAAACCAGTTTCAATACTTCTTCGATCTCGCGTGCGCCCGCATTCACGAACAACCCCGCCGCAGTAATAAACGGGGGCAAACCGGCGGCGATTTCCGCGGCCGCAGCGGCCGCAATATTGCGCGGACTCTTCGCGCAGAACACAAAACCCACCGCGTGCGCGCCAAGGCGCGCAGCCGCTGCCGCATCCGCTTGCCTGGTAATGCCGCAAATCTTGACTGCTGTCGCCATGGCTATTGTGAGTTCTCGTCAAACCACGCCCGGCGCGCGGGCGCAGGCAATCCCCATTTCGCATCATAGCTCACGCGGTCAAGATAAAGCCCCGCCGCATCGAACGTCGGCGCTGCCTGCGCGCGGTCACGGCTCGCCAATACTTCGCCGACCCGCGCCGGTTCGTAGCTGCCCTTGCCCGCGTACACGAGGCAACCGACGATGTTACGCACCATGTGATGCAGAAATGCATTCGCAGCCAGTTCGAACACCACGTAGCCCGCGCTTACGCGGATGTCCAGCCGGCGCAGTTCGCGCACCGGCGACTTCGCTTGGCATTCCGACGAGCGGAACGCGCTGAAGTCGTGCTCACCGATCAGGTGGGTCGCGGCCTCGCGCATGCGCGCGAGGTCGAGCGGCGCATGAAACCAGCCTACCCGACCCTGGTTCAGCGCCGGCCGCACCGGATGATTCAGCAGCACATAACGATAGCTACGCTCGAGCGCCGAATAGCGCGCGTTGAATTGCGCCGGCACCTCGCGCATAAACGTCACCGCCGCCCCCGCCGGCATCAGCGTATTGGTGCCGCGCACCCACGCGGAGTCCGGCCGCACCACTGCACAATCGAAGTGGACCACCTGCGCGAGCGCGTGCACGCCGGCATCGGTGCGGCCGGCGCATATCGTGCCGATTTTCTCGCCCGCGATTTCGGACAGCGCGCGTTCGAGCGCATCCTGCACGCCGCAGCCGGAAGGCTGGGTTTGCCAACCGCAGAATGCGCCGCCGTGGTATTCGATGCCGAGCGCGATTCTCATCGCAATTTTTGCCACTCCAAAAAAAACTGGCCGCACCGTAGTGCAGCCAGTCGATGCTAGCGGGCGAGAAAGCCGGCCGCAGAGCGCCGGTTTCACATCGCAGGGCGTCAGCCGAGCGAATCAAGCAACTGCTTCGCCTCCCCTTGCTGCGCCGCATCCCCCTCCTTGATCACTTCCTGCAGAATTTCGCGGGCGCCATCCTTGTCGCCCATTTCCTGATAGGCCTTCGCCAGGTCGAACTTGGTCTGCACGTCGTACCAATGATCATCCTTCGTGCCGCCGTCCACCGGCGCCGCAGCTGCGGCCTTCGGCGCGTCGCCCAGATCCAGGTTGATGTCGTCGAGGTTGATATCGGGTGTCGAGGGCGCCGCGCTGCCGGGCACGACCGTCGGATCGCCATCCAGATCCAGCTTGAATTCGTGGTCGGGCGCGCCCACTGCCGGGGTGTCCGCAGGCGCCAGGGGAGCGGACGCACCGATGTCAAAATCCATGTCGAGCTCCGCCGCCTTTTCCTGGTTCTCCGGCGTCAACACCATCGTGCTGTCGTGCTTGAAATCGGGTTCGGCGGCGGGCGCGTCAAAATTGAAATCGATCGCGCTAACCATCGGTCCGACCGCGGAATCGCCCGTCACGTTGGTTTTGATCACTTCGGCAGGCGCATCGACGTTGAAGTCAGGCACGTTGCTTGGCGCGCCGGGAACGGGTGCGTTCAGCGTAAAGTCCGGCGCTTGCGCCGCGGCCGGCGAGAACGCCTGCACGGCGACGGAATCCTGCGTGATGTCGTGCGTCGCGGTTATGTCGTTCTGCGCAGCAGCGAGGCCGGCTAGCTCCCCCGGTTGCATCAGCATGGTCTTGTCGCCGCTATCGAGCGGCATATCGGTCGCCGCAGCGTTCGCGCCGGGTGCCAGTTCCAGATCGAAATCGAGGTCCATCCCGCCGATCGCGCCGGGGGCCGCGGGCGCTGCCGCCGCGGGAGCCGACTTGCCGGCCTCATAAAGGGAATTGTCGCTATCGAATGCATAGCCCATCGCCGCGGCTTTGACCCAGGCGTCGCCGGCGCCGGAGGTTTGCGTGTGCAACGTTTGCGCGACCTTCTCGAACTCGACTTTGTCTTTCCGCGCGGCGTAAATCTGCAACAGTTTCAACTGGGCTTCTTCGTGCTGGGGATTTTTCTGCAGCGCCTCTTTCAATACCTCTTCCGCCTGCGCATCGCGGCCGAAGTTCAGGTAGAGATCGGCTTCCGCCAGCGGGTCGACGTCGTCGCCGCCAGCGACCGGGTTCAACAACGGCGACGAACCCATCGATGTGGCGGGCATAGCCGCGGCAGCGAGCGTCGGCGCAGCGCGGCCGCCTCTCACGTCGTCGTTCGCCGCTTGGGCACGCCGGCGCCGTGACACTAAGAATGCGCCGGCACCGAGCACCGCGAGGCCGCCCAATCCGCCCGCGAGATAAATGGGGTCCGTGACTGCCGCCATGATTTGATCGACAAGGCTGGGCTCGGCGACCGGCAACGGCGGCGCAGTCACCTTAGGTTTGGCCTGCGGCGCTGGTGCGGCCTTCGGCGCTTCTGCCTTGGGTGCGTCGACGCCTTTAGACTCTGCCTTGGGTGGCTCGACAACAACGGGCGGCGCGCCTTTTTGATCGGCGCTTTTCTGCTCGATCTTAAGCGGCTCGACGGACGCCTTGCCGGCGTCCTTCGCCGGTTCCACTTTCGCGGGTTCGGCTTTAGCAGGTTCGGCTTTGGCGGGTTCGGCTTTGGCGGGTTCGGCTTTGGCGGGCGGCGCTTTGGGCGGGTCGACTTTCGCGATTTGCTCGCCTTTGGCCGGCGCCACCGGTGCGGTCGGCGGTTTTACGCCGGGCGGCACGACGCCTTTGATTTCCAGCAGGCGCTGCATGTCCTTGATATTTTTTTCGAGTTGCGCCACGCGCTCGTTGGCGTCCGCCAGCGATTTCTCACGCGCGACGGCTTCTTCCTCAAGCATACGCATGCGGTCTTTTGCGGAGACGGCCTTGCCGCCGACGGCTTTGCCTGGCGCCGGGCTATCGCCTTTCGAGAGTTTCAATACTTCCTTGGGCGGTTCCTTGCCGGCCGCTTTGTCTTCCACCGCCGTCGTAATCTTGCCGCTCGCGGCCGACTTCGTAGCCTCCTGCGTGGGTGCCGCAGCGACTCCCTCGGCAAGTTTCAGGCGATATGCATTCCAGTTCGCCGCTTGCACGCGGACTTCTTTGGTCGCTTCGGTAGTGGGCGTGTCAGCTAACCGGTCCTTGTCCGGCACGCGCAGGATCGTGCCGGTTTTCAACCGGTTCATGTTGCCCGCGAATGCGTCCGGATTGTTGCGATAAAGGCCGACCAGCATCTGGTCGAGTGTCACGCCCTCCGGCTTTACGCTGGCGGCGATCTTGGCGAGGGTATCGCCGCGCTTGACTGCGTATTCGCGGCCTTCGGCTTTCGCCGGCGCGGCCATCCTGCTGGGCGCCGCCTTAGGCGCCGGCTTCGATGGCACGACCGGTTGCACGCTCGCGTCGGGCGCGGGCGTCGGTGCTAGCGGTCGAGTGTCGGGTGCCACCGGAGGCGCGATCGGCGTGGTGGCTGCGACGGGCGGCGTTACCGGTGCCGGTGCCGGCGTATAGCCGGGCGGGTCGACCAACGCGGTGTACTCGCGCACCAGTCGGCCCTGCGCCCACGTGAGCTCGACCAGAATTGCAAGAAATGGGTCGTTGATCGAACGCGTGGAGATGAGTCTGATATAGGGTCTGCCATCCGCACGGCGCTCAACGCTCATGCGTACCCCGATCAGCGCCGGACTGTATTGCATGTTCGCTTGCTGAAAAGCGTCGGGTGAGGCGAGCCGCGCAGTGAGGGTCGTCAACTCCTCCTTCTGCACCGAGACCAAATCGATTTCAGCCGATAGCGGTTGTCCGAGCGTGGACAGGACGGTGAGTTTGCCCAGGCCGGCTGCGTAAGCAACCCACGGGTACAGCAGGAAAATTCCTGCCCATAACCATGTTTTATATGGGATTTTGCGCACAGCCCAGCCCCTTGTTATTTTCAGCAACAAGCAAATTAACATCAAATAGTTAGGCTTGCAAGCTAACCTTGCCTCTAACCTTATGAATCTATTCGCTAGCCAACAATCATTATTTTAGCAGAACGGTCTGTTCCGCCCTGTGCACAAGTGCGCAGCTTCGAGGCGCAAATACGTGACTTCGACCACGCTGCATCCTGTGGCCGCCGACGCCCGCTAGCGTTCCAGCAAAATACGCAACATCCGACGCAGCGGTTCCGCCGCGCCCCACAACAACTGATCGCCGACGGTAAACGCCGACAGAAATTGATCGCCCATCGCGAGCTTGCGCAAACGGCCAACCGGAATATGCATTTGCCCCGTCACCGCAGCGGGCGTCAATTCCCGCTCGGAGCGCTCGCGCTGATTCGGCACGACGCGCACCCACGCATTCGCCGCGGCCAGCATGCCGGCAATCTCGTCGAGCGGCACATCCTGCTTCAACTTGATGGTCAGCGCCTGGCTGTGACAGCGCATCGCGCCCACCCGCACGCACAAGCTTTCGACGGGCGTCGCGGCCGTCCCGAACGCGGGGCCGCGGCCGAGTATCTTGTTGGTCTCGGCGCCGCCTTTCCATTCCTCGAGCGACATGCCGTTGCCCATGTCCTGATCGATCCAGGGGATCAGATTACCCGCGAGCGGCACGCCGCGAAAATTCTCCATCGGCAACGAGTTGTCGGTTTGCCGCGCGTGCACCCTGCGATCGATCTCCAGAATGGCCGACGCCGGATCGGCGAGCAGGTCTTTGACCTCGGCATGGACGAGACCGAATTGGGTCAGCAGCTCACGCATGTGCTGCGCGCCGCCGCCGGACGCGGCCTGGTAGGTCATGCACGTCATCCATTCGACGAGATCGTGCTGAAACAACCCGTGCAGGCCCATCAGCATGCAGCTCACGGTGCAGTTGCCGCCAATGAAATTGCGGACGCCTTGGGCGAGCGCATCCTTGATGACCGGCAGATTGACCGGGTCGAGAATGATGACGGCGTCATCCTTCATGCGCAGCGTCTTCGCCGCGTCGATCCAGTAGCCCTGCCACCCCGCGGCGCGCAACTGCGGATATACCGCGGTGGTGTATTCGCCGCCCTGGCAGGTGACGATCACGTCCAACGCCTTCAACGCGTCGATCGAATTCGCATCCTTGAGCGGTGCCGTTTCGCGGCCGATCGCCGGACCTTTGCCGCCGACCTGCGAAGTGGTGAAAAAAACCGGGTCTATATGGTCGAAATCGCGCTCGGCCTGCATGCGCTGCAGCAGCACCGAGCCGACCATCCCGCGCCATCCGACAAATCCTGTCCGCATCATGATTGCATCGACCAAATAAAATCCAACGTTGCGATCGCCGCGGCCGTTGACGTCCGCGTCATTTACGTCCGCGTCATTTACGTCCGCGTCATTTCATTGCCGCGACTACGGCGTCGCCCATCTCGACGGTGCTTACGCGGCGCATTTCAGTCGCGTAAATATCGGCGGTGCGGTAACCCTGCGCAAGCACTGTTTTGACCGCCGCCTCGATCCGCCTGGCGGCAGCTTCTTCATTGAACGTGTAGCGCAGCATCATTGCCGCCGACAATATCGTGGCGAGCGGATTGGCGATATTCTTGCCCGCGATGTCAGGCGCCGAGCCGTGCGCAGGCTCGTACAGGCCCTTGTTGTTCGCATCGAGCGACGCCGACGGCAGCATGCCGATCGAGCCGGTCAGCATTGATGCCTCGTCGGACAGAATGTCACCGAACATGTTGCCGGTGACGATCACGTCGAATTGTTTGGGATTGCGCACGAGTTGCATGGCCGCGTTATCCACGTACATATGCGAGAGTTCGACCTGCGGATATTTTTTGGCGACGTCCTTGACCACTTCGCGCCACAAGCGGCTCGTCTCAAGCACGTTTTCCTTGTCGACCGACGTAAGCCTGCGACCGCGTTTCATCGCCGCCTGAAAGCCGACATCCGCAATGC
Source organism: Burkholderiales bacterium (assembly GCA_046596405.1). Lineage (GTDB taxonomy): Bacteria > Pseudomonadota > Gammaproteobacteria > Burkholderiales > SG8-41 > PALSA-1004. The sequence goes on along the minus strand of JBKJMN010000057.1, from coordinate 20,806 downwards.
GCCGGATTTCGGGCTCGGAATAAAGCATGGTGTCGTAACCCTCGCGTTCGCCGCGCGCGTTGGTGCGCCGTCCGCGCGGCGCACCGAAATAGATATCGCCGGTCAGTTCGCGCAGGATCAGGATATCGAGGCCCGCTACCAGTTCCGGTTTGAGCGACGACGCGCTCGCAAGCTCTTCGAAAAGAATCGCCGGACGCAGGTTGGCGAAAAGCTGCAGTTCCTTGCGGATGCGCAGGATGCCCTGTTCGGGGCGCTTCTCGCGCGGCAACGCGTCGTATTGCGGACCACCTACTGCGCCGCACAACACGGCGTCGGCCGCGCGCGCGAGTTTCAGCGTGGATTCCGGCAGCGGGTCGCCGTGCGCGTCAAAGCCCGCGCCGCCGTACGCCGCCTCTTCGAGCTCGAGCTTGAGCCCGTCGCGCTTCAGCACTTCGAGCGCTTTCACCGCCTGCGCGATAATTTCCGGGCCGATGCCGTCGCCCGCGAGAACTGCAATCTTCATCACTGATCCTTAATTACCGCCGAACAAGCACCGTGCTCGGCGATGTGGAATCTTCAATTGAACAGCCAGGGCTGGCGTTCGCGCCGCTTCGTCTCGAACGTTTTGATCTTCTCGGCATGCTCGAGCGTGAGACCGATTTCGTCGAGACCGTTCGTCAGGCAGTGCTTCTTGAACGCGTCGATTTCGAATTTGATAGCCTCCCCACCGGGCGTCGTCACGCTTTGATCCTCGAGGTCGATCGCGAGGCGATAACCCTGCTGCGTGGCGGCTTCCTTGAACAGGCGGTCGACGATCTTGGCGTCGAGCTTGATCAGCAGCAATCCGTTCTTGAAGCTGTTGGTGAAAAAGATGTCGGCGAAACTCGGCGCGATCACGGCCTGAAAGCCATACTGCAGCAACGCCCACGGCGCATGCTCGCGCGACGAGCCGCAGCCGAAGTTTTCGCGCGCAAGCAGAATCTGCGCGCCCTCGTAGCGCGGCTGATTGAGCACGAAATCGGGATTGAGCGGGCGCTTTGCATTGTCCATGCCCGGCTCGCCGTGATCGAGATAGCGCCATTCGTCGAAAAGATTGGGGCCGTAGCCCGTGCGCTTGATCGATTTAAGGAACTGTTTCGGAATGACGGCATCGGTGTCCACGTTGGCGCGGTCTAGCGGCGCCACCAGACCTTCACGCGCAATAAATTTATCCATGCTTTGCCTCACCGAGAGTGCGCACGTCGACAAAATGACCGGCGACCGCCGCCGCGGCCGCCATCGCCGGACTCACCAGATGGGTGCGCCCGCCGGCGCCCTGCCGTCCTTCGAAATTGCGGTTCGAGGTGGACGCGCAACGCTCGCCCGGCGACAGCTGGTCTTCGTTCATGCCCAGACACATCGAGCAGCCCGGCTCGCGCCATTCGAACCCCGCGTCGACAAAAATCCTGTCGAGGCCTTCCTGCTCCGCCTGCCGTTTCACCAGCCCCGAACCGGGGACCACCATCGCGAGCTTGACGTTGCCGGCAACTTTGCGGCCGCGCGCAACTGCGGCGGCGGCGCGCAAATCCTCAATGCGCGAATTGGTGCACGCGCCGATGAAAACCTTGTCGATCTGGATATCGGTGATCGGTGTGTTGGGCTCGAGCGCCATGTATTTCAACGCGCGTTCTATCCATTCACGCTTCACCGGATCGGTCTCCGTCGCCGGGTCCGGCACCCTGCCGTCGACCGTGGTGACCATTTCGGGCGAAGTGCCCCACGTAACTTGCGGCTGGATGCCGGCAGCGGCTAGCGTCACCACTTTATCGAATTTCGCGCCCTCGTCGCTCGTGAGCGTGCGCCAGTGCGCGACCGCTTGGTCCCAGATCGCGCCGGTCGGCGCCAGCGGACGGCCTTTCACATACTCAATGGTCGTCTCGTCGACGGCGATCATGCCGGCGCGCGCGCCCGCTTCGATCGCCATATTGCACAGGGTCAGCCGCGCTTCCACCGACAACGCGCGTATCGTATCGCCCGCGAATTCAATCGAGTAACCGGTGCCGCCGGCGGTGCCGATCTTGCCGATTACGGCCAGCGCGATGTCCTTCGCCGTCACGCCGGCGCCGAGTTCGCCTTCGACGAGGACCTGCATGGCCTTGGTTTTCTTTTGCACCAGGCATTGCGTCGCGAGCACGTGCTCGACTTCGGAGGTGCCGATGCCGAACGCGAGACAGCCGAGCGCGCCGTGCGTGCTCGTGTGCGAATCGCCGCAGACCACGGTCATGCCCGGCAGCGTCGCTCCGTTCTCCGGCCCGATCACATGCACGATGCCCTGCCGCTCGTGCAGAAACGGGAAGTAGGAAAGTGCGCCCCATTCCTTGATGTTGTCATCGAGCGTTTCGACCTGCAGGCGCGACACCGGATCCTCGATGCCTTTGTCCCAGTTGCGCGTCGGCGTGTTGTGGTCGGCGGTCGCCACGATCGAACCCACGCGCCACGGCTTGCGGTGCGCGACCTTGAGGCCTTCGTACGCCTGCGGGCTCGTGACTTCGTGCACAAGGTGACGGTCGATGTAAATCAGCGCCGTGCCGTCCGCCTGTTGATGCACGACGTGGTCGTCCCACAATTTGTCGTAGAGTGTCCGCGCTGCCATGATTGAATGCCGTTAGGTGACTTTAAGAACCTTAAATTATCCCATAATCAGCGCGTTGCTGGCGAAATGCGGCTCACTCCGCGCGCGCTTCCAGCCCCCGCCACAAGATCAGCATGCCCGCGAACGCGCACGCGGCGGCGCCGGCAAACGTGTAGACCGCGCCGAAATGCTCCCACGCATATCCCGCGTATAGCCCGCCGAGCGTGCCGCCGAGGCCAAACGTCAAACTCGTGTAAATCGCCTGGCCGCGCGCCTGGTTGCGCCCGCGAAAGAAGCGGTGCACGAAGCCGAGCGCGGCCGCATGAAACGAACCAAACGTCGCCGCGTGCAGCGTCTGCGCGAACAGCAGCAGCGCGAGGTTGTCTGCGCACGACGCAATGATCGCGAAACGAATGGCCGCCAGCGCAAAGCTCGCGATCAGCACCTGGCGCAGCGTAAAAGCGCGAAAGAGATGCGCCATCCAGAAGAAAATCGCGATTTCGCAGATCACGCCGACCGACCACAGCCAGCCGACCGCCCCCTTGGTGTAGCCATAGCCGACCAGATGAATCGAATAGAACGTGTAATAAGGGCCGTGCGCGACCGCCATCAGCGCGCACGCGACGAGCAACGCAATCACGCGCGGCTCGCGCATGACGTGTGCGATGGGGGTGTGATCGTGCGCATGCGCGGTCTGCGGCGCCTCCGGTACCAGCATCAGCAAAACGGTCAGCGCGCCGAGCGTTGCGAGCATGATCCACAGCAGCGTGTCGATCGGCAGCACGTCGAGCACGTAGCCGACGATCAGCACGGCGGCGATGAAGCCGATCGAGCCCCACACCCGCACGCGGCCGTATTGCGCGCTGTGGTCGCCCAGATGGGAAAGCGTCGTGGTTTCGACCTGCGGGAGTGCCGCGCTCAGGAAAAAGCTCATCAGCAGCACGACGGCGTATAACGCGTCGAATTCCGTCGCGGCGAATAATCCACAGAAGATCGCGGTGCCGATAACGGTGCCGATGCGCGCGACGCGCAGGCGGTAGCCGCCGCGATCGGCGAGCCAGCCCCACAGGTGCGGCGCAAAAATCCGCACGAGCTGCGGCAGCGACATGATCGCGCCGATGCCCGCGGCGGCGATGCCGAGCGAACTTAAGTAAAGACTGAAATACGGCGCGAACGCGCCGAGATAGGCGAAATAGAAAAAATAAACAGCGGCGAGCCGCCAGTAAGGCATTCCGTGCATGCCGCTACGCCGCCCACAGCAAGACGCCGCGCGTCACGCCTCGTCGGGGTCCGGGTTCTCGGTCGTGGCGGCCGCGCGCATCTGCGCGACGACGTCGGCGGGCGCCTGCGCCGCGATTCTCGGCGTCGCACATTGCACGTCGCCGTTTTGCGCGCGATGACGCAGCGCGTGATCCATCAGCGTCAACGCGAGCATCGCCTCGCAAATCGGCGTCGCGCGGATACCGACGCACGGGTCATGCCGGCCATGCGTCTCGATGGTCGTCGCATTGCCGGCCTTGTCGATCGTGCGGCGCGCGAGCCGGATGCTGGAGGTTGGCTTGACCGCGACGTTGACGATGACGTCCTGCCCGGTTGAAATCCCGCCGAGGATCCCGCCCGCGTTGTTGGTGAGAAAACCCTGCGGCGTCATTTCGTCGGAATGCTCGGTGCCTTTCTGCCCGACCGCCGCGAAGCCGGCGCCAATCTCGACACCTTTGACGGCATTGATGCTCATCATGTTGTACGCGAGGTCGGCATCGAGCTTGTCGTATACGGGTTCGCCCCAGCCGACCGGCACGCCAGTGGCGATCGTGGTGATGCGCGCGCCGACCGAATCGCCGGACTTGCGCAGCTTGTCCATGAACTCTTCGAGCTGCGCCACCGCGCTCGCGTCCGCGACGAAAAACGGATTGCGGTTGACGGCGTCCCAGGTTTTGAACGGGACTTCGATCGGCCCCAGTTGCGAAAGGTAGCCGCGCACGACGATACCGTATTTCTCGTACAGCCATTTTTTGGCGACCGCCGCGGCGGCCACGCGTACCGCCGTCTCGCGCGCCGACTGGCGTCCGCCGCCGCGATAGTCTCGGATGCCGTACTTCTGCCAATAGGTGTAATCGGCGTGGCCGGGACGAAAGGTGTCCTTGATTTTAGAATAATCCTTGCTTTTCGCATCGACGTTGCGGATCAGCAATGCGATCGGCGTCCCGGTGGTCTTGCCTTCGAACACCCCGGACAGAATTTCGACGACATCGTCTTCGCGCCGCTGCGTGACGTGGCGCGAGGTGCCCGGCTTGCGCCGGTCGAGATCGAGCTGGATGTCGGCCTCCGACAGCTCGAGCCCGGGCGGGCAGCCGTCGACCACGCAGCCGATCGCGGGGCCGTGGCTTTCGCCGAACGACGTCACGCAAAACAATTTACCGAGGGTGCTGCCGGACATGCTGCGCCTGTTTTCAGTTCGCGAAAATGAACGGCGAGTTTAACATAGGGCGCACTCTGACCGGCGACCGGCAGCGGACGCCAGGACTATGCAACAGCGGGGTAACGGCGCTTCATTGCCAGCATGAAAAAACAGGTGCCCAGCGCTGCGGCCACGTGCTTCAACGAGTGCCCGCTGATCACATGGCCAAAGAGCGCAAACACCTGCGCATCGAAATGCTCAAGCAATTTGGCGAGCACATACGTACCGAGTACTGCCCAGAGCAGACGCGCCGGCCACCGGCGGGATGGAAAAAGCAGCAGGATTAGCGGGATGAGAATGATCGGCAGGAATTGCGCCACGATGTAGGGACGCAAGTCGCCGTGACCGGCCGCTTCGGTGAAGTGCCAGTACACAACGGTACCGACGCCCAGCACCTCGAGCGGAAGAAATGCCAACCGGCCCGCGCGCTCGCTCAAATACTCGGCGATGATGAGCGCAAAAAATGCCATGAACACGATGGCCATGGTGAGCCGATCCCAGACCAGCGTCGCGTTGGATGGCGCGAGATGGTAATACCCTGAGCCGAAAGCAACCAGGCCGGTTCCCGCAAGAAAAGTCAGGTAGATCCATTTAAGCGGCAGTGATTTGCGCCCGGCCGTTGCCACTACGCCGATTAATCCGAAAATCAGGAACGGCACGTTCGAAAGGACGTTCCAGAAGTTCGGGATGCCCCAGATGGTGCGCTGGTCTGCGAACGCGTGATAATCCAGGGGCTGCGCGAGCGGCGCTTGCAGCATAACGCCGACGATGGCGAGGACCGACAGACCCAGCAGCATCCATAAGCGATTGCGCTGCGCTGCGTTGAACCCGGTTTGCGCTAACTCAAGTTGCATGGATTTCTCCCCGTTATGGACGTCGTCAGCCCTGCTGCTTCTCCACATCGCCCGGCGGTACCGGCGCGATATAACCGATGATCATCAACAGTACCCCGACGCTGAGGAACGACACGATGCGCGCGACGGTGCCCGAGTTTGCGAGGTCCAGCAAAAGCAGCTTGCCGACGACTACCGCGAGCAGCGCAGCACCGACGAACCAGGGTCTGCGGTCCATTTTTCGAGTCGCGTAAACCATCAGCGCCATGGCGGCCAGCGTCCACACCAACGAGAACGCCGCCTGGACGACAATCGAATTGAAGAGTTCGTGCGCGACGTAGGGGATGTCGAACCAATGATGAATGGTGCGCAACACAATGCTGTTCAACCACACGAACGCAAGCGCTGCCTGCAAAGCCGGATAGCCGCTCCCGCTCCCGTTTGCGCCCACCCGGTCCGCCCCGGCACGCAGCCATGCCCACAGACCGCATAGAATGCTGAGCTGCGCCAAATCGATCGGATTGAGCAGCGGAAAATAGGGAAGCGCTCCGGTGCGCGACGAGTCCCCGCTTGAAACGAGCGACCACAGCACGCAGTACAGCGCGAGCGGCCCGAGACACACGTTGCGGAAAAACCCAAAATCAGCTCGCCACGGCCATAGTTGCCGCCCGTAATACGCAATTAACAGCAGCGCCAACGCGGGCACCATGCCCCACATGGCGAATGCCCAGCTCGTGCCGGGATTCAGGTGGGCGCATTGCCACGCGAGTTCCCACGTGATCAACCCCGTCGCGAGCCACACTGCGAATACATGCTGATTGTTCGCCCCCGTGGCGCTGGCGTCCTTTTGCTGCCGGTAAATTATTAGGTAGAACGCAGCAAATGCCGCCAGCCAGGCGAGCCAGGCGTCGTTGGCCGCCGGATGCGCACCACGCTCGAGCTGAATCAACGCGGCAATCGCCATAACCGGCAACAGGATTACTTGCATCCGCCGCAGCGAAGTCCAGCGCGCCCAGCCGCCGAGGATCTCGAATAATGCGCACGAGGCAATCGCAAAGCCTAAGCCATACGCGATATGGCTGCCCGCGGGCATCCGCTCGTCGATGAAAGTCCATCCGGAGCCCAGCCAGAACGCGGTTCCCCACAGCAAGGCCCAGATGCTGAGTTGTCCGGCGCCGGAATTGGACCTTTCGCGCAGGTGATAACGCACCCACCCGGCTGCAATGCCCAACGCCCCCAGCAGCAGGCTCCATTGGTAGTAATGATGGTCGATCAGCCATAGGCCCTCCCACGTTGCGAGCACTGCCAGCAGCAGCCATCCCGCGCGATAGCGTGTGCTATGCGCGGTCGCGATGCCATCCTGCTGTTGCCAATGCAGGCACCAGAAAAACACGATGAAGTTCAGCGGCCACGCAACCGCGCCCAGGCCGGCCAGTGGATGGCGGCTGCCGATTGCCAGCAGACCCAGCACCATCGCCGGCAAATGCGCGAACGTCAGCCGCCGCAGCGTAGGCCATTCGAGCCAGCCGCCGATCGTTTCCGCGACGGCAAAAGTGACGGCGGCGAAAATCAGCGCGGCGGCGTAAAAATCGGCCGGCGGCAATCCGTCATGCAAGGCGCGCAAGCCGCCGGTAAACCACCAGCCGCATGCCCAGACCAGAATTGCGCCCGCCGCGCGCTCGCCGCCCTCGATCAGCACGTCGCGGTGCCTGTGCATCAGCCACGATGTGATCGCGCCGGCCGCGGCTATCAGCGCGCAACCCAGCACAAAATCGTTAAGCCACGGGTTCGCGCGCGAATACTCGGCATAGTGGAACAGGAATAACCACGCGCCGGCGAACTGCAGCGCGAGCCCGAAGACACGTGCCAGCAAGCGCCGCTGTCGCAGGCCCACCCATACGATGGCCGCGCCTTCCAGAGTCCACAATGCGAACGTCGGATAAGCGTCGAGCGCGAAAAATATCGCCATCGTCGCGAACACGGTCGCCAGCGCTATATACGTCTCACCCAGGAGCCGCATGCGCTCCCGCCGCAATACGCTGACCGCCAGCAACGCGTACAGCGCCGCAGCGAGGCCCGCGCTCCAGGCAAGCCCATAGGGCATGTCACGCACGATTCCCGCCTGCATGAACGCCGTTGACAGAGGCGTCCCGAACACAAGCGTGCCGTCGACCAGCCCTTTGAGTTCCGGCGGCTGGCGGGTCGCGAACATGATGGGAATCACGAGATACATCGCGAAGAAGATGAGCACGAACGGCTCCACTGTCCCGAAGAGTTCAGGCCGATAGTTGTGCGCGCCCCAAAACACAGCGACAATAAAAGTGAAAACAAAGCCGACGAGATTCAGGTCGCGCCAGGCCTTGAACCAGCTGATGGCGAGGATGAAACCGTTCAACAGCGTGTAATACGAAAACAGCAGAACATGGTTGCCCTGCTGGCTGCCGGCCAGCACCGGGGCGAGGAAGGCGCCGGTGAGCCCCAGCACCGCGAGGACTTTCGCATCCTGCCTGACCGCCAGCAGCGTCGCCGCCACACCGAGCGCCATGAACAAGGCGAATCCCACTGTCGGATGGAGCAGTGCGAATACTCGCAGCGCAAAAAACACATCCAGGTATAGGAGCCCGATGCCGGCGCCCTGCAGAATGAGGCTGTACAGCCGCCGCGTCGCCTGCAGTCGCCAGCCGGCCGCCAGCAGTGCAAACCCGCCGGCCGCGACAACCGCAAGCCGCAAGGGCACCGGCAGCATATCGTGGTCGTACGCAAACTTGAGCAGAAAGCCGACGCCGATGAACAGAGTCAGCACGCCGATCTTGGCGACGATGTTGCCCGAGAAAAATCGCTGTGACCATGCTGGCGCGCTCGCCATGAAAGGCGCGGACGACGCCGGCGCTTTGTCCCCGAACGGGGTCGATGGAGAGGACCGTGGCGCCGCCTCGAACGGATCCTGCGGCGCTTCAGCAACCGCAGCTACGGGCGCCGGCGTGACCGGCGCTTCGATGACCGCGGCCGCCGGCGGCGCAGCCGTAGCACTCAACGGTGGCAGCCCCTGCGCCGCCGGCGCCGCTGCGTAGCGTCCGATGTTGTCGGTTGCAGTCGTCACGAACAGCGCTGGCGTCGTATCGGCCGGTGGCGCGGGCGCGACCGCATCCGTCCCCGGCTTTTCCAGGCGCACGAGACGTTTGTGAACGTCCTCAAGCGATTGGTAGATATGATTAATCTTCAGTTGAATGTCCGCCAGTTGCTCGGGCGGCGCGATGTTGCGCGCATTTGCCTTGAGACCCGCGCCTAGCATGCCGCCCGCGACGGCGCCGACAATCGCGCCGAAAAATCCGCTGGCGACGCCGCCGAGCGAACCAATTAAACCGCCCATCAATAATCCCGCGAACCACATGGCGCCTCCCTTGCTGCGATACTTGACTGCCGTTAAACCGCTATTTGCGTTCGTCGCGCAGCGCCAGCACCGCTGCCTGCAGCGCTTGCGGCGTCACTTCGGCGGGCGCGAAAGCGCGCCCCGCCACCAGTGCGATTTTCTTGAACGGGGCGAGATGCGACACCTGCGTCATCGCCTTGCCGCCTTTGCGGCTGAAGAAACTGCCCCACAGGCCGCGCAGCGCCAGCGGCACCACGGGCACCGGCGAGCGCCCGATGATGCGCGTAATACCGTTGCGAAACGGATAGAGCTCGCCCGTATCGGTGATCCGGCCTTCCGGGAAAATGCCGACAAGGTCGCCGTTGGCGAGGGCGGCGGCAATGTCGTCGTACGCCTTCTCGAGCAGTTGCGGATCGTCCTTCGCCGACGCTATCGGAATGGTCTTGCTCGTGCGGAATATGAAATTGAGGACGGGGACGCGGAAAATATTGTGGTCCATCACGAACCGGATCGGCCGCCGGCACGCCGCGGCGATGATCAATGCGTCGACGAAACTCACGTGGTTGCACACCAGCACCGCCGGCCCTTCCTCCGGGATATTCTCCATGCCGCTGGTGTCGAGGCGGTAAACCACGTGCATCAGCAGCCACACCAGGAAGCGCATCAGGAACTCGGGCACCAGCGTATAGATATAAATCGCCACCACCGCATTGAGCAGCGCGGTGATGAGGAACAACTGGGGAATGGTGACGCCCGCCTGCAGTAACACTATGGCCATCAGCGCCGAGCCGACCATGAACAATGCGTTCAGAATGTTGTTGCCGGCGATGATGCGCGACTGATGGCTGCGTTCGGCGCGGCTCTGGATCAACGCGTAAAGCGGCACGATGTAAAAGCCGCCAAACATGCCGATCATTACCAGATCGAACAGGATGCGCCAATGGGCGGGCTGCACCAGAAATTCCAGCGCGCCTATCGGGTGCCCCGGCAACATGGTCGGGCTGGCCAGAAACAGATCAAGCGCGAACACCGTGAGGCCGATTGAGCCGAACGGAACGAGGCCTATTTCCACCTTTTGGCCCGACAGGCGCTCGCACAGCAGCGAGCCCGCGCCCACGCCGATGGAAAAGGTCGTCAGCATGAGCGTCGCCACGTGCTCGTCGCCGCCCAGCACGTCCTTGCAGTAATTTGGAAACTGCGCGAGCAGGGTCGCGCCATAAAACCAGAACCAGGAAATACCGAGCACTGACAGAAAAACCGTGCGATTGCCGCGCGTGAATTGAAAATTCGCCCACGTTTCGGTGAACGGGTTCCAGTTGATTTTGAGATCGGGCGCCGCGGGCGGCGCGCCGGGCACCGCGCGGCTCGTGAGATAACCTGCGCAGGCGATCGTAATCACCGCGACCGATACCAGTACTGCCGAATTCTCCTGGGCGATGAGCACGCCGCCCAATACTGTCCCGATCAATATGGCGAGGAAAGTTCCCATTTCCACCAGCCCGTTGCCGCCGACCAGTTCCTTGACGTCCAGGTGCTGCGGCAATATCGAGTACTTGACCGGGCCGAAGACCGTCGAATGCAGGCCCATCAGGAATAACGCGCCGACGAGCAGCGGCAGGTTCTGTGTAAGGAAGCCCGCCGCGCCGACCACCATGATGCCGATCTCGAACAGCTTTACGTAGCGGATGATGCGCGCCTTGTCGTACTTGTCCGCCAGTTGGCCGGCGGTCGCCGAGAACAGGAAAAACGGCAGGATGAAGAGCCCCGCGCAGAGGTTCACGAGCGTCCCCGAACTCAAGCTGGTGAGCGCAGCCGCGTGAAAAGCGAGCATGATGACGAGCGCGTTTTTATACACGTTGTCATTGAACGCGCCAAGAAACTGCGTGCAGAAAAACGGCAGGAAACGCCGCTCGTGCAAGAGGCTGAACTGGTTATGCTGCGACATCCGCGTTACTCCTGTTAAGTATCCGGCGGTCCTGGCTATGCTTTGCGAGCGCGCCGACGCAACCACGCGCGCACGCCCAGCGCTCCGGCGAGCAACAGTGCCGCGGCGACCGGGAGCGCACCGTTATTCCGTTTTTCGGGCTCGGTATCGGCGCTGACGAATGCGGAGGGGAAAGGCCGCGGATCGACCGGCACTATCTTCCACTGCGCTTTGTCCGCGGGCACGCGCCGCATATATTCATCAATCGAGGCCACCGGGAAAGTCCCCGTCGCCCGGCTTGAGGGAACCTGGGGTATGCGCACGAAGATGAGCGCCGCGATATCGTTCTTCAGCAACTCTTCGAACTCGCTGTGTGCGCGAGCGACTTGAGGCTGCGCGCCAACGAGTTGCAGCAGGTCGTTGCCGGCCGCATCGAAAGCCACCGCCGGGTGCAAACGCGTCTGCTCTTCGCGCAGGTAGTCAAACGATTGCTTACCGCTGTCAAAGCTCAATTCCTTCGCCGCCATATAAGGATATGCAGCGGCCGCTTTGGCGTAGCTCGTCGCGCCGCGGGTCGGAATGCGCCAGCCCAGCGTGCGTAAAGTATCGATGCTGATGCCGGCGCAATTCGCACCCGCGTGACGGTAGCGGAAATCGTGGCGATAAAAATGGTGGTAAACCCGCGCAATGGCGCCTTGATAGGCATACGCAGCACGATCGCTGCGCAGGAGCGCTACCAGCATGTAGGACGGCCGATAGTAGGATTGCCCGCTGTTCAAGTCCATCAGGTAATTGTCAGCGGGCACCATGGAGGCGATGATGCCTTTCTCGCTGAACGCATCGAGATTGTAGAAATTATTAACCAGCCAATCGCTCCACTCGCCGCGCGGGCCGAGCCGGCCGGTCATGATCGCGAAATGCCCGCCGTGCGCCTCGTCATCGTCGCCCTGTGCGCCGTTGAGCATGATGCTAAGCGCGGCCAGTCCCTCCCAGTTGCGCGGCTGCCCGGGACTGCGTTCCCACAACACGCGCGTCGCATAGCGCGCTGAGTTGTCGGTTTGCCGTATCAGCGCGGCTAACGACTCGCCGGCGCCGAGCGGTGCGAGTTGGCTCGCTTGCGCGTCGATCACGTAGTCCTGCGGCCAGATCGTACGCGCCGTAACCGACGGCTTGCCATCGGGATTTTGCCCGACGGTGCCGCGGATGCGCAGCGTGCGCTGGGCGAAAAACGTTGCCGACCTCGCATCGTAATAAGATAGGTTGAGCGGGATTTTCGGCGCCAACGCAAAGTGCGCGACGGCGCCGTCCGCGAGGCGCAATGCGGCGCCGGACTGTTGCAGGGTCGCATCCACAACCATGCTGGGAGAACCGACCCACACCAGCGGCGGGCGCGCCTGCAGCTCGTCGGTGCCGGCTGCCGCAGACCAGCGTCGAACGTCCTCCTGTGCCGCAACGCCGCGGGAGAATCCGGCGGAATTGACGCCCGGCTTCGGAACCGCCACGAGATCATCCTGGAAATACCACAGGGCCTCTTTAAGCGTCGCGCAATCCGCGCAGGTTCCGGGCACCAGCCGAAAGTCCTGAGCTGGAAACAGGCCGAGGCTGCCTGCGGCGAGAGCGGGCCGCACGCCGGGCACCGCGCTTTCGGGCGCTGCTGACGACGCAGGATTCGTCACGCCCCATGCCGACAACCAGAGCAATAGATTGACGGCCGCCGTCCTCAATATGCCCGGCCTCAACATCGACACCTCCCTGTGAACGAACTCTGTCAGCCGCCATGCCCGCATATTCACGTTTTCCGTATTCGCGGGCAGTTGCGTAGCCCCTGTTTTTTTGCGCCAGACCGCGCTGTGCCTGGAATGATTATGCCGCTGAAATTCTGGCCGGCTCTTTAAACGTTTCTCTTGATGTAGCCGACCACCGTCTGCATAGCCTCGACCAGAAAATCCTTGTCGATCCAGAAGTAAACCTCTTTGCCTTCCTTACGGCTTTGCAGAACACCCGCTTCGCGCAGGATGCGCAGATGGTGCGAAACGGCGGTGCGGCCCAGGGTCGATACTGCGACAATCTGACCGATGTTCAGCCGCTCGCCAGGCTCGAACGTGAGCAGGATGCGCTGGCGATGCTCGTCGCCAAGCGCCGCGTACACCTTGGAAATATTCCGCCATTCGCGCGGGATCGCGCGCATGTAGTTTTTATTCATAACTACATTATTAGTTATGTAGGCATGTAATGTCAAGCCGGCACGATCGGTTCATGCACCGCCTTGCTTTTCCTGTCCTTTGCTAACGGGAGCTTAGGCAGCTGGCGCGGCAAGCAATTCGAGCGCCCACCCGACCCCGAAGCCGGTGGTGTCGGACGCGACGGCGCCCAGCCCGCCTTTGCTGCTGCTGGCAGACAAGTCAACGTGTATCCACGGCGCGGTGCCGACGAAGCGCTTGAGAAAGCGCGTCGCCAGGATATGGTCGGCCTCGGCATCAAGCGAGCATTGCTTGACGTCGGCGATCTTGCTGTCGAGCGCGCTGTCGTAATCTTCATCCTGCGGGAACACGCAGACGCGTTCGCCCGCCCGCCGGCCCGCCGCCACCGCCTGCGCGGCAAGCTCGTCGCTGGTCGCGAAAATACCGCTGTATCGATCGCCGAGCGCGGAATGCATGGTGCCGGTCAGGGTCGCGAAGTCGATGATCAACTCCGGCTTGGCGCGCGCCGCCAGCGTCAGCGTGTCGGCGAGCACCATGCGTCCTTCCGCATCGGTATGCACGACCTCTATGGTGGTGCCGTTTAATGCGCGCACGACTTCGTTCTGGTGATAGGCGCGCGGGCTGATGTCGTTGCGTGAAATCGCGACCCAGCAATCGATATTGACGGGCAGTTTCATCGCGGTCGCCGCGACCATGATGCCCAGCACGACCGCGGAGCCGTTCATGTCTTCGTGCATCGCGTACATGTAGCGCGCGGGCTTCAAGTTGTGACCGCCGGTGTCGAAACAGATGCCCTTGCCGACCAGCGCGATACTGCGCTTGGCCCGCGGGTGCGCATACGCAAGGTGCACAATCGCGGCATCGCGCACTTCGCTGCCCTGCGCGACCGCGCAAAACGCGCCGGCGCCCATTTTTTTCAATCGCGGATAATCGAACTCTTCGCGCCGCCAGCCGTGCTCTTTAGCGAGCGCCTTGATGCGCGCGCGATAGGCCGCCGGCGTGAGTTCGTTCGGAGGCAGCGTGGTGAGCTCGCGGCACAGCACATTGCCTTGCGCGCGCGCGAACAGGTCGGCGAATCCGTCCTGCTTGCGCGCCCCGTAAAGATGAATCGTTTTGAGCGGCTTGTGCGTGGACTTGCGTTTGCGCTCGGGAAGTACGGCGCCGTTGACCCATGCGCAATAAACCGCCACCCGCGCCGCGCGCTCGCGTTGCGCTGCGTCGCCGCACACCACAACAGCTATTTCGGCGGGATTCTCGCCGAGCAGCGGCTGCAGAGCCCGGCGCACCGCGGCCTGCTGCTCAAATGCGGGCTTGCCGGCATCGAGCATTAACCAGCTCGCGAGCGCGCCGTCTTTAGAATTACCGCTCACCGGCGACTTCGCGAGCGCGCCGGCCTTCATGCGGCGGCGGGCGAGCAGCGGCGCCAGCACGTCGCTGCCGGGCCACTCGCGTGACAATTCTTTCGCGACGGGCAAAACGAACAGACAGTGCGAATGATTGCGCAGTGCCGATTGCGTCGCTGCGACAGCGTGGTTTATGACTTTGGCAAGCATAATTTCCTATCGGGGAGAGAGCTCGCCAATTATAATCTTTCCATGCGTAGATTCCGCGTGACAATGGCCCGCATAGCTGCAAGCGTCTGCGTTGCGCTCGCGCCGGCGCCCGCCGCCGCAGGGCAGGAAATCGTGACGCTGCCTACGCGCGACGGCATCACGCAATCCCTGCTTTTGATCGAGCCGGCAGAAACGAAGCCCGCGGCCTTCGCAATCTTGTTCCCGGGCGGGCCGGGCAATCTGCGGCTGCGCCGGGAAAATGATGAAATCAAGTTCGCGCCGGGCAATTTTCTAGTGCGCGCACGCCAGTTTTTTGTCGACGGCGGCGTCGGCGTGGCCATCATGGATACGCCTTCCGACGAAAGGCGCGGCATGGACGACAGATTCCGCCTCGGCGACAAGCACGCGGCGGATGTGGCCACGGTGGTCGCTGCGCTCAAAAAACGCTTCGACAACGTGCCGGTTTTTCTGGTCGGGACGAGCCGTGGCAGCCTATCGGCCGCCGCCGCGGGCCGCTCGCTCGGCGCCGAAGTGAGCGGCGTGGTTCTGACCTCGAGCGTTTATCTCGGCGCGCGCTCGGGCCCCGGCTTGAGCGGCTTCGACTTCGGCCGGATCAGCGCTCCGGTATTGCTGGTCCATCACACTGAAGACGGCTGCTTCGTCACCCCTTATCGCGAAGCGCGCAAGCTCGCCGAGTCCCGCCGGTATCCGCTGATCTCTGTCAATGGCGGATTGCCTGCGACTTCCGACGCGTGCGAAGCGTTCAGCGCGCACGGCTATCTGGGCAAGGAACCGGAAACCGCCGCCGAGATCGTCAAGTGGATGCTGAAAAAACCTTATCGCGAAAATATCGACTAAAATTCACTGTCGCCTGACTCCGTTTTCCCATCGTCCATCGCGAGCCTCGATGCGCAACTACCTCGACCTGATGCAGCACGTGCTGTCGAACGGCACCCAGAAAAGCGACCGCACCGGCACCGGCACTCTGTCCGTATTCGGCGCCCAGTTGCGTTTCGATCTCAACGCCGGCTTTCCGCTGCTGACGACCAAGAAGGTCCACCTCAAGTCGATCATTCACGAGCTCCTGTGGTTCTTGAAAGGCGAGACCAACATCAAGTACCTGAAGGACAACGGCGTCGGTATCTGGGATGAATGGGCCAACGCGCAAGGTGATCTCGGCCCGGTTTACGGCTACCAGTGGCGCTCGTGGCCCGCGCCAGACGGACGCCATATCGATCAGATCAGCCAGGTGCTCGAGCAGATCCGCAAGAATCCGGATTCGCGCCGCATGCTCGTCTCCGCATGGAACGTCGCTGATCTCGACCGGATGGCGCTGATGCCGTGCCACGCATTTTTCCAGTTCTACGTCGCCGATGGCAGGCTCTCGTGCCAGCTTTACCAGCGCAGCGCGGATATTTTCCTCGGCGTGCCGTTCAACATCGCGTCCTACGCGGTGCTGACGATGATGATCGCGCAGGTGTGCGGCCTGAAGCTCGGCGATTTTGTGCACACCTTCGGCGACACGCACCTTTACATGAATCACCTCGACCAGGCACGCGAACAACTCGCGCGCCAGCCGCGCAAACTGCCTACCATGCGGCTGAACCCGGCGGTAAAGAACCTCTTTGATTTCAAATATGAGGACTTTACGCTCGAGAGCTACGACCCGCATCCGGCCATTCGCGCGCCCGTCGCCGTATGACCGCGCGGACGGCCCCGCCGTCGCGCGTGTCGCTCGTCGTCGCGATGGCAAAAAATCGCGTGATCGGCGCCAACCGGTCGATTCCGTGGCATCTGCCCCGCGAGCTCAAAATGTTCAAAGCGATCACGATGGGCCATCACATGGTGATGGGACGCAACACGTGGGAATCGATCGCGCGCCTGCTCCCCGGCCGCACGACGGTGGTCGTGACACGCCAGCCCGCTTACCGCATCGACGGCGCAATCGTCGCGCCTTCGTTCGAAGCTGCGCTCGCGGCGTGCCAGGGCGATGAGGAGATCTTCGTCATCGGCGGCGCCCAGCTATACGCCGCAGCGTTGCCGCGCGCCGACCGCATCTATCTGACCGAAATCGACGCCGAAATCGCTGGCGACACCTACATGCCGGAATTCGACCTGCAGCAATGGCGCGCGACCGCGGTGACCGAATACCCCGCCGATGAAAAAAATCGCTACAACTATAAACTGACGATTTACGAGCGTAGCGCCGCGTGATGCTCGACCGACTTTTTCCAGCCATCATCCTGTTGATTCTCGCGTTTATGGCCGGCGCGGCCGGCGCGCAAACCAACGTGCCGCTCAATGAGCTCAAAATCCGCGCCGAGGCCGGCGACAGGACAGCGACGCGCCAGATCGCGGAGGCCTACTATCTGGGCAAAGGCGTCGACCAGGATTTCAAGCTCGCCGCGTATTGGTATGAAAAGCTCGCGAAACAGGGGGACGTGCGCGCGCAAACGTCGCTTGGCCTCATCTATGCGCGCGGCTACGGCGTCGAAAAAAACATGCCGCTCGCGATGAAATGGCTGAACCTCGCCGCTATTCAACGCGATCCGGGTGCGCAATACAGCTTAAGCACGCTTTATTTCATCGGCGATGGCGTCCCGCAAAACTTGTCCGAGTCCGCGCGCCTGCGCAAAGAGGCGGCGATGCGGGGCCATGTTCAGGCGCAGGCCGACCTGGGCCGCATGTACTCCGAGGGCAAAGGCGTAGACAAGGATCTGCGCCAGGCGTACTACTGGCTCGCCGTCGCTGCGCAGCAGGGCGACGATACGGCGCCCGACGATATGAAGCGCCTCGCCACCGGCATGAGCGGCGAGCAGATCAAGGATGCCGAAACTCAGGCCAGGGAATGGATGGCGAAGGCGAAGAAAGTCTGGAAATAAAGTTGATTGGCATTCCGGGCGAAGGCGGAATTCAGAAATTTTTAATGCGCAGGGACACCGGTTCCAAGCCGGTGTGACGAACCACCCTACCCGCCCGCCGCTTTCAGCGAGACGCAATCCACGTAGTAGCGCGAGCGCCGGCTCGTTTCATCCGCGACCAGCCCGTGAATATCCGTATCGAAGCCCGGGAATTTCTGATTGAACGATTTCGCGAATTTCAGATAGCGCACGATCGTCGCGTTGAAGCGCTCGCCCGGAATCAGGAGCGGAATGCCCGGCGGATATGGCGTCAGCAGCACGCACGTGATGCGGCCTTCGAGCTGATCGATTTCCACGCGGTCGATCTCGCGATGCGCGAGCCGCGCCCACGCGTCGGCGGGCCGCATTGCCGGCTCCATGTTGGACAGATACATTTCGGTGGTGAGCCGCGCGATGTCGTTCGACTTGTAGACGCCGTGAATCTGCGAGCACAGATCGCGCAACCCGACTTTTTCGTACTGCGGATACTTGCTCACGAACTCGGGCAGGATGCGCCATAGCGGCCGGTTGTTGTCGTAGTCGTCCTTGAATTGCTGCAGCTCGGTGACCAGCGAATTCCAGCGGCCCTTGGTGATGCCGATCGTGAACATGATGAAAAACGAATAAAGCCCGGTCTTCTCGACGATGATGCCGTGCTCGGCGAGATATTTGGTCACAACCGCCGCCGGCATGCCGGGATTCGAGAACGCGCCCGACACGTCGAGTCCCGGCGTGATGACGGTCGCCTTGATCGGATCGAGCATATTGAAGCCGGTGGCGAGATCGCCGAAGCCATGCCAGCGGTCGTTGGATTTCAACATCCAGTCGTCGCGGTCGCCGATGCCCTCGTCGGCGAGGTGCTCGGGCCCCCACACCTTGAACCACCAGTCCTTGCCGAACTCCTCGTCGATTTTGCGCATCGCGCGGCGGAAATCGATCGCCTCGAGGATTGATTCCTCGACCAGCGCGTTGCCGCCCGGCGGCTCCATCATCGCGGCCGCCACGTCGCACGACGCGATGATCGCGTACTGCGGCGAGGTCGACGTGTGCATCAAATACGCCTCGTTGAAGCTATGGCGGTCGAGCTTGCGCGTGTCGCTGTCCTGCACCAGGATCTGCGACGCCTGCGACAAGCCGGCGAGCATTTTGTGCGTCGACTGGGTCGCGAAAATCACGGACTCCTTGCAGCGCGGCCGGTTCAGGCCGATCGCGTGCATGCCGCGGTAGTAATCGTGAAAGGTCGCGTGCGGCAGCCATGCTTCGTCAAAATGCAGGGTATCCACCTTGCCGTCGAGCATTTCCTTGATCGTATCGACGTTGTAGACGATGCCATCGTAGGTGCTTTGCGTGAGCGTCAGCACGCGCGGCTTGGCGTTCACTTCACGTGCGAACGGGTTGGCCTGGATTTTTTTCTCGATGTTTTCCCAGCGGAATTCCTCGAGCGGGATCGGTCCGATGATGCCGAAGTTGTTGCGCGTCGGCATCAGGAATACCGGGACCGCGCCAGTCATCGTGATCGCATGCAATATCGACACGTGGCAGTTGCGGTCAACGATCACGACGTCGCCGGGCGCCACCGTCGAATGCCATACCATCTTGTTTGAAGTCGAGGTGCCGTTGGTGACGAAGTACAGATGGTCGCAGTTGAAGATCCGCGCGGCATTGCGTTCCGAAGCCGCCACCGGGCCGGAGTGGTCGAGCAACTGCCCGAGCTCATCGACCGCGTTGCACACGTCCGCGCGCAGCATGTTCTCGCCGAAAAACTGGTGAAACATCTGGCCAACCGGGCTTTTCAGGAATGCGACACCGCCCGAATGGCCGGGGCAGTGCCACGAATAGGAACCGTCCTGCGCGTAATTCGTCAGCGCGCGAAAGAACGGCGGCGCCAGTCCGTCGAGGTAGCTGCGCGTCTCGCGGATGATATGGCGCGCGACGAATTCCGGCGTGTCCTCGAACATGTGAATGAAGCCGTGCAGCTCGCGCAGGATGTCGTTGGGGATATGCCGCGACGTCTTCGTTTCGCCATACAGATAAATCGGAATGTCCGAATTGCGAAAACGGATTTCCTCGATGAACGCGCGCAGGTTCAGCACCGCCTGGTCGATTTCGGGGCCGGGCGTGAATTCCTCGTCGTCGATCGACAGAATGAACGCCGAAGCGCGCGATTGCTGCTGCGCGAACTGCGACAGATCGTTATAGGTCGTGACGCCGATGACTTCGATGCCCTCCTCTTCAATCGCTTTGGCGAGCGCGCGGATCCCGAGTCCGCTCGCGTTCTCCGAGCGGTAGTCCTCGTCGATGACGATTACAGGAAAATGGAATTTCATGCCGGGCTCATTTCAGGATTGAGGAGCGAGGATCGCGGATTGAAGCATAAGAATAGCAGGGAACGCGCCGCCGGCGCACCCCCTCGGCCCCTCGCTGCGCTCTCCCCGCCCCTCGCTCCTTAATCTTAAGTGTTCTGCACCACGATCTTCGGAAACGCCGCCGAGTGGTCCTGCTGCTTCTCCGCGATTTTGACGGCGACTTTGCGCGCGATCTCGCGGTAGATCTCCGCGACGCGGCCGTCGGGGTCGGCGACCACGGTCGGCTTGCCCGAATCGGCCTGCTCGCGGATTTTGATGTCGAGCGGCAGCGAACCCAACAAGTCGATGCCGTAGTCTTTGCTCATGCGGTCGCCGCCGCCGCTGCCAAAGATATTCTCCTCGTGGCCGCACTTGGAGCAGATGTGCAGGCTCATGTTCTCGACCACGCCCAGGATCGGGATGTTGACTTTCTCGAACATCTTGAGCCCCTTGCGCGCATCCATCAGCGCAATGTCCTGCGGCGTGGTGACGATCACCGCGCCGGTGACCGGCACGCGCTGGGCGAGCGTCAACTGGATATCGCCGGTGCCCGGTGGCAGATCGACTACGAGGTAATCGACGTCACGCCAGTTGGTCTCGTTCAGCAACTGCTCGAGCGCCTGCGTGACCAT
>JBKJMN010000446.1:0-5904 GCA_046596405.1 Burkholderiales bacterium | reverse complement strand
ACGTCGGCGAACTTGAACGGGCCATTCGGGTAATTGAGACCCAGCGTGACCGCTTTGTCGATATCGCCCGGCGTCCCGACGCGGCTTTGCGCGATCGAGCAGCCGATGTTGACGATCATCGCGACGATGCGCTGCGCGATGAAGCCCGGGCTGTCGCGGCATACCGTCACCGGCACGCCGTCCGACGCGAGCAAGCCATGCGCCGCATCGCGGTAAGCCATATCGGTGAGCGGTGTGCCCATGATGGTGCGCCGTTTGGCCAGCGGGAACAACGTGTCTACTGCGACGGTGCGTTGCGGATCGAGCCCCTGCTCTACCGCGCACGTCGTGGCGTCGTCGCCTATGGGTGTGACCAGGCACAATGCCTTGGCGCTTGGTGTTTTGCCCGACTCTACCTTGGCGCCGAGCTTGCTTAACAATTCCGTCAACGCCGCATATCCCGCGGGCTCGGCCTGACTCACCCACACGCTGTCCGGCCGCGCTGCCGGCGCCGGCGCTTCCGGGGCGACGATGGGCTTCATTTCCGCGTCGTAATCGTAGAAGCCTTTTTTCGACTTGCGGCCGAGCACGCCGGCTTCATAGCGCGACTGCATGATCAGATTGGGCCGATAACGCGGTTCCTGGAAGAACTGGTTATAGATCAGCGTCGATGCCGGTTGCGTGACGTCGAGGCCGGTCAATTCCATCAACTCGAACGGGCCCATGCGGAAACCACCGACGTCGCGCATTACGCGATCGACGTCGGCAAAATTCGATATTCCTTCATAGACGAGGTGCGAGGCTTCGAGCGTGAAGCCGCGGCCGACCTGGTTGACCAGAAAGCCCGGCGCATCCGTGCAGCGTACCGGTTCGCGCGTCATGCGCTTGCCGATCGTCACGAGCGCTTCGCACACCCACTCTTCGGTCAATAAACCGGAGATGACTTCCACGAGCCGCATCAGCGGCACGGGATTGAAAAAATGGAAGCCGGCGAATCGTTGCGGCGTCTTGAGCTTGGCCGCGATGGTCGTCACGGACATCGAGGAAGTGTTGGATGCGAGTATGCAGTCCGGTGCGACGATGTTCTCCAACTCGCCGAATACCTGGCGCTTGACGTCGAGATTTTCGACCACCGCTTCGATAATCGCATGACAGGGCTTGAATTCAGTCAATTCATTGATGACCTTGATGCGCGCCGTGGCGGCTGCCGCATCCTCCTTGCTCATGCTGCCTTTTTCGGCCGCGCGGGTCAGCATTTTCGCCACGAACTCACGCGCTTCTGCGGCCGCGCCTGCGCGGGTGTCCATCATCAGCACGTTCATGCCGCCGGCGGCCGCGACCTGCACTATTCCGCGGCCCATGGCGCCGGTACCCAGCACGCCTATCGTGAGATCGGGTCGGTTTGCGTCAAACTTCATGTCGTCCTTTGGCGGAGAATTCAGGAGAAAAATATGCCAATCCGGCGGTTACGGTTTTACGATACGAATCAGCGGGATCGATGCGGAGTGCGTAGCTTAAATGGCTTATTCTCGGGTGAAAAGTATACCAGAATGTGCGCCGCATCGCCGCCGGCCGCCCCGTCGATTTATCATTTGCGGCGCGCGGCAAACGCGCGACTCGCCTCGTCGATGCGGCCCGATGCAAGCAGGAGCGCATTGAGCTGCTTGCCCATTGTCAATGCATCCGCGAGCGGCATGTTGCAGGCGGCGCGATGCATCTCCTTGGTCAAGCGCACCGCGGCCGGGTCCAGCGCTGCGAGTTGCGCCGCGAGCGCCGTTTCGAGTGCAGCAAGCGCCGGTGCATCCGCAGTGAGCCGATTGATAAGGCCCATGTCATGCATCGCGCGCGCGCCCGTGATTTCGCCGAGCAGCAGAATTTCCAACGCGCGCCGCGGACCGAGCAAATGCGACAGCAACGCGGTGTTGATGGCCGCGGGAAAGCGGTGATTCATTTCGACCGCGCCGAATTTGGCGGACTCGTCGGCGATCACCAAATCGCAGCCCATCGCCAGCGTAAATCCGCCGGCGACCGCATAACCGCGCACCACCGCCAGCGAGGGCTTGCTCAATACGCGCAGGCGCTCAAACACAGCGGCATAGGCATCATCGTAAGCGAGCACCGAATCGAGATCGCGCGCGCGGTCGGCTGCGAGCTCGCGGCCCGCGCAAAAGTGCGCGCTCGAACTCTTGATCACCACACAGCGGCAGTCGGCTGCGACATCCGCGGCCGCAACCGCGGCGGCCAGCGCGCCTATCATTTCGACGGTCAGCGCGTTGCGCTGCGGCGCGCGGTCGAGAATGATTTCGTAAACTGCGCCCTGCTGCCGGGTGTTTATCACATCGGTTTTCCGTTGAATTGAAGCAACAGCCGCGCAGCCCGCGGAATTATTCGGCCTGGATGCCGGCCGCCTGCACCACTTTGGTCCATTTGATGATTTGATTCTGCACGTACGTTGCAAAAGCCGCGGGCGAATTCGCCACGCCTTCTGCGCCGTTGGCGGCCAACAGCGTCCGCATGGATGGGGATGCGACCGTTGCTGCCGAGTCCGCATTGATCTTATTGATGATTGCGCGCGGCGTATTGGCCGGTGCGAGCAGCCCCTGCCATGCGCTGGTTTCGAAGCCGGGCAAGCCGAGTTCCGCGATTGTCGGCAATTCCGGCACGAGCGAAAACCGTTTCTCGCTGGTGACTGCGAGCGCGCGCAGGCGGCCGCTGCGCACGTGCCCGATCGCGCTCGGCAGACTCGCGAACGACAGCGAAATGCGGCCCGCAATCAGGTCGGTGAGCGAGGCCGCGGCGCCTTTATACGGCACGTGCGTCATGCTCACGCCGGTCATCAGCTTGAAGAGTTCGCCAGCGAGATGCGGCGAGCCCAGATTGCCGGACGACCCGAACGTCAGCTCGCCCGGCCGGTTTTTGGCAGCCTGGATTAATTCCGCCACCGACTTGATCGGCAGCGCCGGCCCGACCACAAGAATATTCGGCGCGGTCGCGACAAGCGTGATCGGCGCGAGATCACGTTGCTGGTCATACGGTAGCTTGCGCTTCAACGCCGGATTGACGCCGAAGGAGCTCGCCACCAGCAGCAGGGTATGTCCGTCGGCCGGCGCACGCACCACCAGCTCGATCGCAATGATCCCGCTCGCGCCGCCACGATTGTCGACGATGACCGACTGGCCGAAACGCTCGCTCAGCCCTTCAGCCAATGCGCGGCCGATGATATCGGCATTGCCACCGGGCGCTTGCGCGACGATCAGGCGCACCGGCCGTTCCGGATAGGCGGCGTCGGCGTACCCCGACACGCCAAGCAGCAGCGCGGAAATCACCGCTGCTATCGGCCTGGATCCGCCCATTTGCTGCGCTACCGCCAGCTTAGCGGCCGGCGAACGCCGGTTTGCGCTTCTCCATGAACGCGGTCTGACCTTCCTTGTAATCGGCGCTCGTGTAGCAGGCGTCGACCATTTTCTGGCACAGCGCCAAATCGCGCTCAGCCGGATTGCGCGTGTACTCGATCAGGCTGCGCTTGACCGAGGCAATCGTCAGCGGCGCGTTATTGACGATCGTGTTCGCGTAGTCGAGCGTGTATTTTTCGAGCTCGGCCGCCGGCACGACGCGGTTGACGAGGTTCATCTGGAGGGCTTCCTGCGCATTGAACTGGCGTGCCGTAAAAAATATTTCCGCGGTGAACGCCGGCCCGACCACGTCTGCAAGGCGCTTGATGCCGGGAAAGCGATAACCGAGGCCCAGCTTGGCTGCGGGCACTCCGAAGCGCGCATCCTCGGCTGCGATGCGGATGTCACAGCCTACCGCCAGCGCGGTGCCGCCGCCGATGCAATAACCGCGCACCATGGCAATGGTCGGTTTCGGGCTCGTCTGCAGCGTCTGGCCGGCGCGATCGGCGGTCGAGTTGTACTCCTCGACGGCTTCGGGACTCGAGCGTTTTTCCTTGAACTGCGAGATGTCGGCGCCGGCAACGAAGGCCTTGTCGCCCGCTCCTTTGAGGATGATCACGCGCACGTCCGGATCGACGGCGTACGCTTCGAGCGTGCTCGTCAGCGCCTGCCACATTTCGAGTGAAACCGCGTTATGCCGCGCCGGATTGTTGAAGGTGATCCAGCCGATGCCGTTGTCTTTGGTCGCGATGAGTTTGTCGGTATTCGTTTGCATGGGCTGGTCCGTCCGATTGGATTAAACGCGTATTTTAAAGGATAGCCGGCGGCGTGTACGGTCGAGCGCCGCAGACTTTCCCGCGTTCGGCCCCCTCGCCCCACCCTTCTTCCGAAGGGAGACGGGCTTTTCTTCCCTCGCCCTCCGGGAGAGGGACCGAGGGTGAGGGAAAGTTTTGACGAGCGGCGCCATTGTCATCAATTACTTAATGCTCAATAAAACGGCCGCTGCAACGGCCGCCGCGCCCGGTACGGGGCCTACTTCCCCGTGCTTTCGAACTCGTACGCGTCGTGCGCGTCGGTATGCATTTCGAGACCGGTTCCCGCCGACTGTACGTCGCCGCTGATCACGTGAAAACGATTTCCGAGCACCGCGCCGGCGAGGCCGTGGCGCTGCAGCGCCATCGGCGGCATCACGAACCACTCTTTTTTGCCGGCATCAAAACCTTCGAAGGCGCGGAAGGCCGTCGACAGGTTGTAATCCTGATGCTCGCCGCCCACCACATAGACGCGGCCGCCGTGCACGCCGTAGGCGACGGCGCTGCGCGCGGTGGGCATTCGCGCGCGCACCGGATTCCAGCTATCGTTGGCGACGTCGTATTCTTCGACGAGATCGAGCCGGTTGCCGCCGCCCGAAATAAATGCGGCGCCGATGCGTCCACCGAGTGCGTAGATTTTGCCGTTGACCGCGCCGACCGCGAGATGGTTGCGCGGCGTCGGCATCATGGCGCGCTCGCGCCAGGTGTTGGTCGCGGGATCGTATTCCTCGACTGTCGTGAGCGAGCGATGCGCGCGCGTCGGATGAATTGCCGTTTCCTTGGCACCCGGCAGCATCGTCGCGCCGCCGATCACGTAGAGCTTATCACCGACGCTGGCCGCCACGGCGGCGCCGCGTTTGGTCGGCATGGCGGCGAGCGCCTTCCAGCTATCGGCGGCCGGATCGTACTCGAAGGCGTTGTCGATCGGCTGCCACGCCGCCGGACCCGTCGCCGGCAGCACGAAGCCGCCGAAAGCGTAGATCTTGCCTTTGTGCTCGGTGATCGCGACGTGATGAGACGCCAGCGCCATGGGTTTTTTCTTGGTCCACTTGTCGGATGCCGGATCGTATTCGTACACCATCGCCTTGGGTTTCCAGCCGGGGTTGAGTCCCGCAAACACATAAAGCTTGCCGCCGGCCGCCGCACCCAGCACCTCTTCGGCCGGTTCCGGAAACGGCGCGAGTTTAATCCAGCGCCCCTGTGCAAATACGGTCGCGTGCGCGAGCATCAGCGCGAGCGTCAACAGCAGGGTCGAACCGGCCAGATTCTTCATCGAGTTGCTCTCCTCCAATTGGTTTTTTGTGGAACATGCCAACGTGCCATCGTGCGGCATCTTATGTTGCGCGCCATTATAGCGACGCCGCCCGGCGGGTGCTATTGGTCTCGCGCGCGGTTTTGCGGCATCATCGACGTATTCTCGCAGCGTGACTCTCTCACCCTTCTCCGACCCACTCCATGCCCGAACTGCGCCGGCTCAACTCTCTCATTGGCGTGCTGTGCATCGCCGTCGGGCTCGCGCCGGTCGCGGCGCACGCTGCGCTGGATTTTCCGTCGAAACCCCTGCGGCTGGTGATCCCCTACACCCCTGGCGGTCCCACCGATCTGGTCGGTCGCGCACTGGCGGCGAGACTGCAGGACGCATTGGGTCAGCAGGTCATCGTCGATAACCGGGCCGGTGGGGGCGGCGTGATTGCGACTGAAATCGTCGCGCGCGCGCCTGC
>JBKJMN010000376.1:0-15259 GCA_046596405.1 Burkholderiales bacterium | reverse complement strand
GGCGAAATCATTGCGCGAGTTCATCGCGCTCGCGAAGGCGCGCCCGGGAGAAATCAACTACGCGTCGTCGGGCCCCGGCGGCTCCGGCCATATGGCGGGCGAGTTGTTCCGGATGATCACCGGCGTCAATATCGTACACATTCCCTATAAAGGCGCGCCGCCCGCGCTGAACGAGTTGATTGCCGGCCAGGTGCAGGTCATGTTCGGCACACCGCTCGCCGCTGCGCCACACATGAGGTCGGGTCGCGTACGCGCCGTCGCGATCAGCGGCCCGCAGCGCTCGGCGGCATTGCCCGAGGTCATGACGTTCGCGCAAGCGGGGCTGCCGACGTACGACGCGAGTTCGTGGAACGGCATTCTCGTTCCCGCGGGAACGCCGCGCCCGATCGTCGATCGTCTTAACACCGAGCTCGTCCGCATCCTGAGGACGCCGGGCGTGCAGGAACGTTTAGCGCAGGACGGCGCGGTACCTGCGCCGGGCACGCCGGAAGATTTCGCCGCGCACATCAAGGCGGAAATCGCAAAGTGGGCGAAGGTCGTGCAAGCCGCCAACATTCATATCGATTAACCAAGCAGGATTTCGATGAGCAGTCCGGTTTTTGAAGCCATGTTTGCGCCGCGTTCCATCGCGCTAGTCGGCGCGTCCGCGGACATCAAGAAAAACAACGCGCGGCCGCAACGTTTCCTGCGCGCGCACGGCTACACCGGCCGCATCCTGCCGATCAATCCGGGCAGGAGCGAAATACTCGGCGAGCTCACATATCCGGATTTGAATGCGGCGCCCGGGCCCATCGACCACGCATTCATCATGGTGCCTGCACCGGCCGTGCCGGCGGTGATTGACCAGTGCTGCGAGCTCAAGATCCCGGTCGCCACAATATTCAGCGCGGGCTTCGCTGAAATCGGCCCTGCGGGGCAAAAAATGCAGCGCGACATCGTGGCCAGGGCGCGCGCGAGCGGCCTGCGCTTGATCGGTCCCAATTGCATGGGGCTTATCAATGTGCCCGGCAAGACGCCGCTGACGGTCAACGCGGTACTCGACCAGGTGGAGTTGAAGGCGGGTCCGTTGAGCGTGATCTCGCAAAGCGGCAGCATGCTGGGCACCCTGATCACGCGCGGCCAGGCGCGCGGGCTCGGCTTTTCCAAGCTGGTTTCCGTCGGTAACGAGTGCGATCTCGGCGTCGGTGAAATTGCCGATCTGCTGGTCGACGATCCGGAGACAGGCGCCATCCTGCTGTTCCTTGAAACATTCCGCGATGCCGCCATGCTCGCGCAGGCGGCGCGCCGCGCGTTCGCGGCGGGCAAGCCGATGATCGCGTACAAGCTCGGGCGCTCGGATGTCGGACGGCGTGCGGCGGCTTCGCACACCGGCGCGATGGTCGGCAGCGACGACACCGCGAAAGCGTTTTTTAGCGCGCACGGCATCCTGCGCGTCGACATGATGGAGACGCTGTTCGAGCTCCCGCAGCTCGTGCTCGGCAAGCGTCCGCCGCAAGGCAGGCGGGTCGCGGTCGTGACCGGCACTGGCGGCGCGGCCGCGATGGTTGCGGATCGGTTGGGTGTGCTTGGGGCCGAGGTAGTGCCGCCGTCGCCTGCGGTCATTGCGAAGCTCGCGGGGCAGGGGCTGACGGTCAACGACGCGGTGATTACGGACATTCCTATGGGCGGCAGCGACCGAGGCGCGTACACCGCGATACTCTCCGCGCTGCTCGCATCGGATCATTGCGACGCAGTGGTGTCGGTCATCGGCTCGAGCTCGCTGACCAATCCCAATGTGATCGCGGACCGAGTTTTGAAAGCGGAGCCCAAAAGCAAGCCGCTCGCTGTATACCTTGCGCCGCGCGCCGACAACGGGTTGTTGCTCCTGCAGGAACATGGTGTCGCGAGTTTTCGGACCCCGGAGTCCTGCGCTGATGCGGTGAATACTTATCTGAACTGGCGCGCGCCGTCGAAAGATACGCCGGTGGGCGTCGATGAAACCACCGCGGCGGCGAAATTGCTGGCGTCCAGCAACGCGCAAAACTTAAACGAACGGCAATCGCTGCAATTATTTTCGGCACTGGGTATCGAGTGCGCGCAAAGTACGGTGCTCACTGATCCAGGTCAGCCGGTCAGGATGCCCGGGCCTTTTGCGCTCAAGCTGCTGTCAGCCGACATCCTGCATAAAACGGATGCGGGCATGGTTCGCCTCAATGTAGAGCCGGAGAGAGTGCAAGCCACCGTGAAAGAGTTACTGGATGAAGCCGCAATTTGTTTTCCGCATGCGAGGGTAGACGGCGTGCTGGTGCAGCGCATGGAGCGCGGGCTGGCCGAACTGATTCTGGGTTACCGCAACGATGCGGAAGTGGGCCCCACTGTTCTGCTCGGCATGGGCGGCGTAATGGCGGAATTGAAGCGCAGCTTCAGCGTCAGGCTGGCGCCGGTCAGTGTTGGGACGGCCATGGAAATGATCGGCGAAATCGCAGAGCTCGCAGTGTTGCGCGGTTACCGCAATCTGCCGCGCGGTGATTGCGCCGCTTTGGCGCAGGCGGTACGCGCTTTGTCGCTGCTTGCCTGCATGGATAAACAGAGCGTCGGCGAAGCCGAAATCAACCCATTGATCGTCAGGAATCAGGGCAGCGGGGTGGTCGCGGTCGATGGGTTGGTGGTCAGGAAATGAAAGGACATCCATGAATTCAGCGCCAGACGACATCAGCATAGGTGCAAGCCGCACGCTCGCTGGTCACGCCGCCGGCATAACTTTCGAGCAACTGCCGGCGGACACGGTGCATGCGTTCAAGCGTACTTTTCTCGATTTCCTGACTTGCGCGATTTCCGGCGCCGCGATGCCGGTGTCGCAGGCACTGTTGGCGTATTTCGAGGAAAACGACGCCACGCGCGTGTCCAGCGTCATTGGCAGTCGGGCGCGGCTGTCGGCGCCGAACGCAGCACTCGTTACCGGAACCAATGTGCACGGGCTGGATTTCGACGATGGCCATACGCAGGGCTCCGCGCATCCGTCGGGCGTGATCTTTCCGGCGGTGCTGGCGGTCGCCCAGCAGCGGGCGAGCAGCGCGCGCGAGATCGTAACGGCGGTCGTGTGCGGTTACGACGTGATGTGCCGGATCGCGGCGGCGATGCATCCGGAATCGGCGCGGCGCGGCTACCACAACACCGCGCTGGCGGGCGTGTTCGGCGCGGCGGCGGCGGTCTCCAATTTGCTCAAGCTCGATGCGGCGCAAACGCTCAATGCGTTGGGACTGGCAGGCAGTTTCTCGGCAGGTATCCGCGAATATCTCGACGAAGGCGCGGAAATCAAGCGTATTCATCCGGGCAAGGCGGCGCGCGACGGCATTATTTGCGCGGAATTCGCCAAGCGCGGGATTACGGGGCCGTCTAAAGTGCTGGAAGGCCGCTATGGATTTTATGCGACGCATGCGGCGCCGCAGGTGAAGTGGGCGCGCCTGTTCGATGGCTTTGGGCAGAAGTTCGAAATCAATGCCGTCTACCACAAACCCTATCCGTGCTGCCGGCATTATCACGCGGTGATCGACGGCATCAAGGAGTTGCAGCGCGAACATCGATTCAATGCGGACGACGTCGAGCATGCGGATATCGGCATGTACGCAGTTGGTTTTAACGGTCACGACTACAAGCATTGCGACTCGTTGCTCGACGCGCAGATGAGCGCGCCAGTCGCGGCGGCGCTGGCGATGGTGCTGGGTGATGTCACAGCGACCATGTTCGTGCCGGCGACGCTCGACCGGCCTGATGTGCGCGCGCTGATCGAGCGCATCGATGCCAGGATCGACGACGAATGCGAGCGCATCTATCCCGGCGTACGTTCGGGCTACGCGCAGATCCGATTGCGCGACGGCACCGTACTTGAAAAGCGCGTGCTGGAGCCGAAAGGCGAAGTCAAGAATCCGATGACCGATGCCGACCTCGAGGCGAAGTTCCGCGCCAATTGCGAGTCCATTATCGGCGGTGCGCGCTGCGAGCGCATGCTCGCCGACGTTTGGAAGTTCGACCAGCTTGCCGACGTCACCGCATTCTTCAAGTGGGGGTGAACGCACCATGACGCGCGTCTGCCTGGCGCTGATTTTGGCGTGGACGGCGTCGGCGTGTGCGCAAAGCTTTCCAAACCGTCCCATCCGGCTGGTTGTGCCGCTGGCTGCAGCCGGCGCCGGCGACATAGTAGCGCGCACAGTCGCCGCCAAACTTTCCGAAATGTGGGGACAGCAGATCGTCATCGATAACCGTCCGGGCGCGAATACGATCATCGGCACGGATCTGGTGGCGAAGGCAAAGCCCGACGGCTATACATGGCTGCTCGGAGTGCAGGGGAGTCTCGCCATCAATCCGGCGTCGTATCCCAAGCTGCCCTATGACGCGGAAAAGGATTTCGATCCCGTCACCCAGATGACGCTGTACGGTTACGTGCTCGTGGTGCATCCGGCATTGCCGGTCAGGAGTGTCACTGAACTGATCGCACTCGGCCAGGCACGTCCCGGACAACTGGCTTACGGCACGTCAGGCAACGGCGGGTCGAATCATCTGGCCGGAGAGTCTTTTCGCCTGGCGACGGGATTGAAAATGAACGCGATCCCCTACAAAGGCAGCGCGCCGGCCTTAGTCGCGCTGTTGTCGGGCGACATTCCGATCATGTTCGATACTCTGATTACCTCGATTCCTTTGCTCAAAGCAGGGCGGCTGCGCGCGCTCGGCGTGTCGTTGCTGCGACGTTCGCCTTCCTTGCCGGACGTGCCGACGATAGCCGAGGCGGGTGTGCGCGGCTATGAATTTACGGCGTGGCAGTCCATCGTGGTTCCGGCCGGCACCGACAAAGGCATTGTCAGTAGAATCCACGCAGACGTCGTCAAGGTACTTGCCATGCCCGACGTGCGTCACAAGCTGATCGACGAAGGCGCGAACGAACTCGTCGGTTCCTCGTCCGAGGCTTTGGCGCGTTTGATCCGCACCGACATCCAGAAATACCGCAAGCTGATCGCGGACTCCGGAATCCGCATCGAATAGCGTTTACGGAATTTCGATATTCATCAACGGCGCGTATTGCTGGCCGCCGTGGCCGTCACTGTCCAGCAGGTCGCCCTGGAAATACGGGCGCGGGATCGACGCCTTGATCGCGCACGCGTTGTCGACAAAAAAGAATTTCACCTCGGACGCGGGCAGATTGTAGCGCGACGCAATCGCTTCGCGGCTTACCGCGCCCGAGCGCTTGACGCGTTCGTACGTCGCGGCATCGTCGAACATGATGTCGAAGGTGAGCTCGAAAGGACCCGCATTCTTGCTGCGGATCAGGCGCGCGAGCTCGGCGAGCATGGTCATGACAATTTCCTCTGCGTGCCGCCATCGACGGCGTGGAGTTCCATCGGAAACATCTCGTAAGGATCGTCCGGCTCGACGACGTGATTGACATTGAAACGGTAGACCGCGCCGCGGTCGAGATGCGCGGGATTGTACGGACAGGCAAGCGCGGTGATGAGCCCGCTCCATTCGGGAATCGGCAAATGCAGGCCCTGATGCCGCACGATGCCGGCGATCGAACTCGCGAATTCCTGCGTCGGCGCTGTGACTTCGATCAGCAGGCACAGCTCGTGCGAGCGAATTTCCTTGACCGGCTCGAGCGGCCCCATGGTGCCGTTCTTGCCGTAGATGCGTATGTTGATCACGTACTGGTCGGGCTTGAGCCTGTCGCCATAGACTTGTTTCACGCGCGCATGGATGCGTGCGTGCAGGCGCGCGGTCCAGTCGTCGATCTGGCGAATGATGAACGGATCGCGCACCGAGCCGATCACGATGCTCTGATAGCCGGCGAGTTCCGCGCCTTCGAGTTTTACGGTATAGCGTTCGGCGGGGATGAACGTGCTGCCGGATACTTTGACGCTGCGTTCACCCAGGGCTTCATAGCGGCTGTTGGTTAAATCGAGGGTTCCCGAGCACTCGATGAGCTTGAACGGATCCGAATTCTCGTAAAGACTGTGTGAAGCGATGCTTTGCGGCGTGCAGCGCAATTGCGGATCGGGCGCTGCGATCACGAAATGATCCTTGCGCACCCACGCGAACATGCAGTCGGGCGTTTTGCGGTTGACCACGGCGGCGGCGCCGCACTCGAGGATTTTTGCGGCGTGCCAGGCCATGCCGGACGGAAAACCGCGCATTTCGGGCAGCGCGGCGAAGATTGCGGTATCGCTCGAGCGCCCGGCGAGTATCACGTCGGCGCCGGCCTCGAGCGCGCGCTTCCACGGTTCGGCGCCCATCATGCCGACGATGTGCGCGCTGCGGTCGATCACCGCGTCGTTGAACTCCGGCGCCGGGTGCAACGGCTTGATGCGCCCTTCGGCGAGGCGCTGCTTGAGATAAGCCGGGTGCTGCTCGGCGTGGATCAGCGCGACTTTGAAGTTCAGCTTCTCCGTCGCGGCAATTTCCTTCAGGATGGCGTAGCACCACGCGAGATGCACGTCGCCGCCTGCGGTGCCGACGGAACCTATCAGCAACGGAATCTTCAAGCGCCGCGCGCCGAGCAGCATAAGCCGCAGGTCGCGTTTGACCGCGTCGCGAGGGAAGGCCGGCTCCCCGCAGCCCAGATGACTGGGGCCGGGATCGGTCGAGCCGCCGTCGCAGCCGATAAAGTGCGGCTTTTGCGCGAGACCGAGTTCGAATGATTCTTCCGAAAAGCCGGAGCCGCACACGCCGGTCGGCGCGAGTATGCGGATTTCTGTGGCGTCTGATTCAGTCATTGAATGCCTGCGGCGTGGTCAAGCCCGAAGTCTACGAGAATACCGCGCAGATGGACAATGAGTGCGTGCAGAGTGGCCGCGGGTTGACGCTATAATTCAGCGACGCAGCGGAGATGAGAACAGGTCGTCGCGTTGTCCGCGTCACGTTTGGAGGCGAAATTGCAGTTCAGATTTCTGATTGGTGCGACGGCTGGCTTGCTTTGCATGGCAGGCGAGGGCGCAGCAGCGGATCAATATCCGCAGCGCGCGATACGTCTGATCGTCCCCTATCCCGCGGGAGGCGCCGGTGACATCGTCGGCCGCTTGTTGAGTTCCCGCCTCGGCGAGAGTCTGGGGCAGCAGATCGTGATCGACAATCGCGGCGGCGGTGCGCAGTTGATCGCCACCGAAATCGCCGCCAGGGCCCCGGCGGACGGCTATACGCTTTTTCTCGCCAGCGCCACGCACAGCATCAATCCCGGCCTGCAAAAAAAGCTGCCGTATGACACGCTCAGGGATTTCTCCTCGATCACGATGGTCGCGAGTTCGCCGCTCGTGTTTGTCGCCAATCCCTCGTCGGGCGTTGCCAGCATTCGTGACCTGGTGGCGGCGGCCAAGGCGCAGCCCGGGCGCATCAATTACGCTTCATCCGGACCCGGGACCGGTGGTCATCTGGCGGTCGAACTGCTGAGCTGGATGGCCGGCATCAAGTTCACTCATGTGCCGTATAAGGGTGCGGCCCCCGCGCTGATCGACGTGATCGGCGGGCAGGTCCAGTTTATGTGCACGAGCCCGTTGCCCGCGATGCCGCACGTGAAGTCCGGGAAATTGCGGGCATTGGCGATGACTGGCAGCAAGCGTTCGCGATCCGCACCGGACATTCCGACGGTGGCTGAAGCGGGCTACCAGGGATACGAAACCACGCTGTGGTACGCGTTGCTCGCCCCGGCGCGCACGCCGCGTCCGATTATTGCGCGGCTGCACGATGCGACGGTCAGGGCAGTGAAATCTCCGGCGATGACCGAACAATTGATGGCGCAAGGCGCGGAGCCGGTCGGCAACAGCCCTTCGGAACTCGATTTATACATCCGCGCGGAAATCGAGCGCTGGATCAAGGTCATCGCACAGGCGCAAATCAAACCCGATTAATTCTCGCGACGACAGGTTACTCAGGAGAACTGCATGGCTGGAACAGTCCTTTTATTCGATCCAACGGCGCCGCGCATGGAGCGGCCGGAGCAAGTCGAGCAACTGCTGGCAGGGCTCGCGGGCAAGGTGGTGGGCTTTATCGACAACGCAAAGCCCAACTTCAACTATCTGGTCGACGATCTCGCCGAGTTGCTGACGAGTAAACACGGCGTCAAACGTGTGTTGAAGCGGCAAAAGCGCTCGGCATCGGTGCCGGCGCCGGACGAGGTGATCATGGAGTTTGCGGAGCAATGCGATCTGGTTATAACCGGGTCCGGCGATTGAGGGTCCTGCACGTCGTGGAGTATCCACGACAGTGTTGAGATCGCGAAGCGCGGCCGTGCCGCACTTACGATCTGCTCGACGGCGTTCACTACGCTGGGCCGCGCGCAAGCGCGGGCGCTCGGCTACGCGAAGCTGCCAATAGCAGTCATTCAGCATCCTTTTGGCATCCGTACGCGGGACGAAGTGCGCGCCATGGCCGAACAGTGCGCATCCGAAGTCGCGCGACTGATGCGCGAAGGTGCGGCGAAGTGAGCGGCGCTATAGTGCAAGCTTCGCAACGTGCCGCGCTCGTCGAGTGCGCGGACGATTTTGACGCCATCAATAAACTCTACCGCGAGAAGCGCTGGAGCGACGGCTTGCCGATCGTGCCGCCCACGGTGGAGCGAGTCGAGCGCATGCTGCGGCATGCGCGGCGCGCGCCCGCCGACGTGGTCGGGTTGATCGCGCCCGGCTTCGGTGCCGCGACGGTGGAAAGAATCGCCATCAACGCCGTGCTGGCGGGCTGCGATCCGGAATACATGCCGGCGCTGATCGCGGCGGTCGAGGCGGTCGCCGATCCGGAGTTTAATTTGCAGGGCATACAGGCAACGACCAATCCGGTCGCGGTGTGGATCATCGTTAACGGCCCGCTGACGAACGAGCTTGGCGTCAATGCGACATTCAACTGCCTGGGCGAAGGCACCTGGGCGAACGCGACGCTGGGCCGCGCTTTGCGTCTCGTGTTGCGTAACGTGGGCGGCGCGCTGCCCGGCGAAATGGACCGCGCGACCCAGGGCCAGCCGGGAAAATATACGTTTTGCTGCGCGGAAAACGAGGCCGAGAGCCCGTGGGAGCCGTTGCACGTGGAGCGCGGCTTTGCCCGCGATCAGAGTACGGTGACGGTGGTTGGCGCTGAAGGCACCTTGAACATGAACACGCACGCGAAGGATGCCATCGACTTGTTGCGCGTGATCGCCGAATCGATGGTGCACCCCGCGAGCAACGAGTATTGCCACGGCGGCGAACCGTGGTTGATGATCGCGCCGGAACATGCGGAAATCTTCCGGCGCGGTGGATTGAGCAAGGCGG
Organism: Burkholderiales bacterium; assembly: GCA_046596405.1. Lineage (GTDB taxonomy): Bacteria > Pseudomonadota > Gammaproteobacteria > Burkholderiales > SG8-41 > PALSA-1004. The sequence continues at coordinate 5,999 of JBKJMN010000376.1, read as the reverse complement.
ACTTGAAGGCCAGGCTCTGGGAATCCACCAAGATGCCCGCGCGGCACATGGCGGCGAAGGATTTGCTGCGCGTAAAAAGTTCGCGCACCGAAGAGTTCGGGGAGATCGGGCCGGACACGATTTTAACGATCGCCCACAAGCCGGGAGACATTTGCATCATGGTTGCCGGCGGGCCCGGCACGCATTCGGTGTATGTGCCTTGCTTCGGCAATTCGCGCGCTATCACGCGCGCCATTGCCACGGCGGGCTAGTAGTAGCAGGCCGTGAGCGACACCTGCCGCGCGCCGTCATGGCGTGCGCCGCACTGCGAGCGTTGCGGTGCAGGTGCTTCCTGCATCCAGCGCATAGAGAGTCCAATCGGCGGCATTTCCGTTCGGGATCCGCAAAAGTCGCGGCTGAGCGTCAGGCGCGACCGTGACCTCGACTTCGTGCAGCGGCGTGCGCAAGCCATCGCCCGTGGCCTTGACCACGGCTTCCTTGCGCGTCCAGCAGGTCAGGAATGCGGATTTTCGGGTGGTGGCATGGATGCGCTGCAATTCCGCCAACTCGCGAGCGGAAAAGAATTTCTGTGCGAGCCGGTCATACGCAACAGTGCGGTCAAGTTGCTCGATATCGACGCCCGGCTCGCCGTCGCGGCAGATCGCGTAGATGGCGACGTCGCCCGAATGCGAGAGGTTGAAACGAACCGGGACCGTCGAGTCCGCGAGACCCGGTTTGCCGTTCGCTGACTCAGAGAGTGCGAGTGCGGCCGGCGGAAGTCCGAGGTGATTGCCCAGCAGCACGCGCAACATGCCGCGCGCCACCGTGTAGCGACTGCGGTCGCGCTCGAAGTGGAAGCGCGCGGCACGCGCGTGTTCGTCGCGCGACAGCAGCAGGGAGCATTGCTGCAGGTGAAGCGCGGAAACATCCAGGCGCAGAAGCCAGGCTTGGACAGCAGGGTCGGGCAGTGCGATCTGTCGCGGTAAATGCGTCAACGCGCGGAGGGTCGAGCCATCGGACTTGCCGGATGCGGAGCAGTCCCTTACGCTAGCGCACGTTTCCATGATTGAATTCTCCCGGCGCTGGCGCGCCGCTGCAACCTTGAGTCTGCCGGCATGCTTTTTCTGAAACTACTGTCCCGCCTGCCGTTGCGCGTATTGTACGCAATAACGGACGTCCTCTATCTGCTCGTTTATCGGATTGGAGGTTTCAGAAAATCACTTTCGCTCGGCAATCTGCAGCGTTCGTTTCCCGATAAACCGCAATCCGAAGTAGGTCGCATCGCGCGCGAGTCGTATCACAACGCCTTCGACATGATCGCCGAAGTGATGAAAGGCGCTGCTATGCCACCAGCGGAAATCCGCGCGCGTATGCGCATCCGCAATCTCGAACTCCTTGAGCCGTATCTTGCCGCAGACCGTCCGGTGGTGCTGCTCGCCTCGCATCATTGCAACTGGGAATGGCTGCTGCTCGTGAGTTGTCTCGAGCTGAAAGTAAGCGTCGACGCGGTTTACAAACCGTTGCGCGTCGCGGCCATCGACCGCTTCATGTTCGAGACCCGTTCGCGTTTCGGCGGCAATCCGATCGCCGTCAAGGATTTTTTGGTGGAAGTGCTCAGGCGTCGCGGCAGCGCGCGCATTTTCGCGCTGGTTGCCGACCAGACGCCGCCGCGCGACGAAGAAAAGCACTGGACGCGGTTTCTGAACCAGGACACGGCGTTTTTTGTCGGCGCTGACAAGATCGCCCGCATAGTCAGGGCGCCGGTTTTCTTCGTCGGAATCGCGCGCACGCGTCGCGGCTACTACGAGGCTACTCTGCAATTGCTCGCGCAGCCACCGTACAGCGGCGAGGGCACCGACATCATCGAACGCTACGCACGCGCGGCGGAGGCCCATATCGCGCAACATCCGGCCGACTGGTTATGGATGTATCGCAAGTGGAAATACAAAAAACCGCTTTATGCGTGATTTATACGATTCGCATTATGCGTTAGACGCGTTAAGCCGGCTTTCGAGATACTTCGCCAGTTCGGCGATGGTCGGGTAGTCGAAAAAGTCAGTGACTTCCAGCTGCCCCGGATAAATGGCTTCGATACGCTGGTAAATCTGCGCCAGCGTTAGCGAACTGGTGCCGAGCTCAAAAATATTGTCGTGCACGCCGACCGGTTTGTCGGTAAGGAAAGCGGTGCAGATTTCCTTCAGGTTGCGTTCGATTTCACTGTGTGCTTCGGGTGCCGCATCCGCCAGAGCCGCGGTGAGATCATGCAGTTTGGCGAGAACTTCCTGAAATTCTCCCTTTTGATATGCATCCGCGAGCAGGTAACGCTGGATTTTTCCGCTCGTCGTTTTGGGTATTTTGGCAACGGGAATCACATGGCTGACGACGATGCCGATGTGCTCATTGATGCTTTTGCGCACGGCCTTGACGACGTCAAGGAATTCCCCGGGTTCCCCGCGATAAAGGATGAAGGCGAGCACGTCGTCGGTTGCCGCATGGTCGGGACGCACGCCGCATATCGCGGCTTTGCCCAGTCCAATCCCGGCGTGCTTTTCAATGATTGCTTCGAGATCGTGCGGATAATAATTTTGCCCGCTGACGAACAGGATCTCCTTGGAACGGCCGGTAATGGCCAAGCCTGCGGGCGACATAAAGCCCAGGTCACCGGTATCCAGCCAGCCATCTGCGCTAATGAGGGTTTGTGTCGATGCCGCATCGCGGTAGTACCCGCGGGTGACGTTGTCGCCGCGGATGTGCACGTGTCCGACGGTGTTATTCGTCAACGTTGCATTCGTGTCACCGGTAATGCGCAGTTCGCATGACTCTACGGGTTGTCCCACGAGCATCAACTTAATAGCGCTCGGGTCCCCGGCAACTGCGGAGACGACGGTCTGGCCGACGTTAAGCGCATCGCGCCGGACCGTGGCGGTCGCGTAGCCGGTGCCCGGCCTGGGAAAAGTGGCAGCGAGACTCGCTTCCGCCAGTCCGTAAACGGGGAACATTGCGGATGGCGGCAATCCGTAAGGGGCGAGCGCACTGAGAAATTCCTCGCACAGCGCGACCGATATGGGTTCGGCGCCGTTGAAGAGTATGCGCACTGCCCGCAGATCCAGGCCGACTGATTTTTCCGGGTTGAAGGTCTTCAGAAAGTGGCGGTAACCGAAATTCGGAGAGCACAGAACCGTCGCATCTTTGGCGCTCGCCGCGGTCAGCCACAATTGCGGACGCCTTACAAAAAGCACTGTGGAAATAAGATGATGGGTGACGTCCATAACAAAAGGCGTCAGGTGAAAACCGATCAAGCCCATATCGTGGGTCAGCGGCATCCAGCTCAATCCAACATCGGCGGTCGTGAGCTCGATGCCGTGCGCAATCGCTGAGATATTCGTCAGCAGGTTTTGATGGGTGAGCGCGACGCCTTTCGGCTCGCTAGTCGACCCGGATGAGTATTGGACGAATGCAATATCGTCCGGTTGCGCGGCGTGCGCGCGGCCTGGCCTGGAAATATCCTCAATGCGATCGTTAAAAACGGTGGCGGGCCTGATGCGTGCAATCGCGGCATCCAGTGCGTTTTCCGCAGCGAACGCCGTGAGACGGGAAAATATCTTCGAGTCAGTGCACAGGTTCGGCCGTTCGAGTTTTCCCAGTACGCGAAAGAACTTCAGTTTGTGCTCGTCGGTGGCGCCGGGCGCCAGCGGCACGGCGATCAGATTTCCCAGCACGCACGCCCAGAAAGCGTCGACAAATTGCGCGTTGCTATCGAGCAGCAGAATCATTTCACTGCCCGGTGTCGCGCCGCAGGCTTGAAAATGGTGGAGCAGGCCCAGCGCGCGCGAATGCAGATCGGCGAAGGGAACGGCGCGTTCGTTGTTTTCGCCTTCGATGTAGTGGATGGTGCGGGAGCTGGAGCGGCGCTCGATCAGCGCATCGTTCAGAGTTGCAAATTTCATTGGTGGCGTTTTTCCGGCAGCATGTAAATACCGTGCTTGCTTCGCAGATTGACCTGGCACTCGAGTTCGAGTGGGTATCTCGGAAGATAACGCAGGCGGACGTGACGCGCCAGCATGGCAGTGTGCATGATCATTTCGACCATCGCAAAATGCTCACCGATGCAGGCGCGCGGTCCGAGTGCGAAAGGTAGATAGCAAAACCGGTTGCGGTTCGCGGTTGACGTCGCCGCGAATCTTGCGGGATCGAATCGCTCGGGATCGGACCAGAACTCCGGATGACGGTGCACGATGTATGGCGAGATGAATACATCAGTATTGGGTGCAACCGCGTAGCCGCCTATCTGATCAGAGTCGATCGCGCGGCGTGTCAGCAACCAACCGGGTGGATACAGGCGCAGGGTTTCCTCAATGACCTGGCGCGTATAGGCAAATTGTGCGACCGCATCCATTGTCGCCGAGGCGGCAGGCAGGTTGTCAATTTCGTGGTGCAATTTCTGCTCGATGTCCGGGTGCTGCGACAACAGATACCACATCCAGTTGAGCGCGCTGGCCGTCGTTTCATGGCCGGCCACGATCAGCGTCATGACTTCATCGAGCAGTTGTTTGTCGGGCATGGCTTCACCTGACTTGCGTTCGCGAGCGGCCAGCATCATAGCCAGGAGATCGACGCATTCCTCATTGTTCGCGCGGCGGCGGGTGATGCAATCCATGATGGGCTTGGATAGCGCGCGAAACTTGTAGGCAAAGGCCAGATTGCGCTCGGTTTCATCGGTGAGCAGTGCAAACGGATTGGAGCCGTATGCTGCAGTCATGATCTCGAGATCATCGCCGAAGATGGCGCGCAGCACGATGTTGAGCGTCACGTCACTCATGTCCTGCGTAACGTTAACCGCTTGCCGGCTATTCGCGCACGCGAGCCATTTGTCGAGCAGCGTCTGGTTCGCTGCGCGAATATGATCGAGCATGCGTGCGATCACTTCGCGATGGAATGCGGGCTGTATCATGCGCCGCTGGCGGCGCCACCGCTCGCCTTCGCTGACCATTAAACCTTTGCCCAACAGAATTCCGACTCGCTCGATGCCGATGCCTTTCGTGTAGTTCTGGTGATTGTCGACAAGCACGCGCCGCACGTGATCGGGGTGACTGAATACGTAGATAGGGGCCCCCGTCACCGATGCATGCATAAGAAACGCGTCGCCGTATTGACTAAACGCCGCGGAGAGTTGGGCGAGCGCGTCCTGATTAAAAGTTATGTCGAGCGGCTGGCAGGGGCCCGGGAGCGCGGTGGAGAGGGTGGCGGACTGCGTCATAGCTCGGAAGTGTGCCGCTTTCGAGGCAAAATGTGGATAAAACGATTAAATTCGCGTGGCCGGCGCGCCAAAGCACGCTTTGGTAATAGAAATATCTGAACATAGTGTTGCAATGTCGAAAAAGCTTCTTTATAATCTTCAGTCTTTCAGGTCCTGCAAAGTTACATTAAGTCTGCACTGGGCCTCTGCTCTTTAAAAATATACAGCCGATAAGTGTGGGCGCTTGGTTTTGGAGCAGCGTATCCGTCCGTTCGCGGAAGGTGCGTAACTTTAAAAACAGAAGTGCTCGCATGATAAGTAATACGTCAAGCGAGAGTATTAATTTTTGCAGAGATTAAACTGAAGAGTTTGATCCTGGCTCAGATTGAACGCTGGCGGCATGCCTTACACATGCAAGTCGAACGGCAGCGCGGGAGCAATCCTGGCGGCGAGTGGCGAACGGGTGAGTAATATATCGGAACGTGCCCTGTAGCGGGGGATAACCTATCGAAAGATGGACTAATACCGCATACGCTCTACGGAGGAAAGCGGGGGTTCTTGGGCAACTGAGGACCTCGCACTATAGGAGCGGCCGATATCGGATTAGCTAGTTGGCGGGGTAAAAGCCCACCAAGGCGACGATCCGTAGCTGGTCTGAGAGGATGATCAGCCACACTGGAACTGAGACACGGTCCAGACTCCTACGGGAGGCAGCAGTGGGGAATTTTGGACAATGGGCGCAAGCCTGATCCAGCCATGCCGCGTGAGTGAAGAAGGCCTTCGG
>JBKJMN010000218.1:0-4352 GCA_046596405.1 Burkholderiales bacterium | reverse complement strand
GCACGGCCGGATGTATAACGCGCGCGAACGCCGCGAAATCGAAGCGCGCCTTCGGCCGGAAAGCATCAGTGACGAACAGCGTCAAATTGATGCTGCCGAGGCAACAGCAGCCGTAGGGCGGAAGCGGTTGCTCGCCGCATTGTCCGGTGACCAGCCCGTTGAATATCACGGTATTGCCGTCAGGCTGTGTCGTATCGAAGACCGGCTCGCGGCCGACTGGCTCAATCGAACTTACTTTGCTCATGAATGACTGTGTCTTGTACAAAGACTTGCCGGTCGTCCATGCGCGATATTTTTCGGTCTTCGCGGACCCCAGAAATCCAATCTCGCGCATAAAGCATTCGCGCGACTGGCCGTCGATAATCAATTCATAGTCGGCCCGACAGTGGTAAGCGCGTTGCCCACCACGGCCGTCCGGCAACATGCGGCTGCTTTCGCCACGCCGATGTCGGATCCGGCAAAACACGCCGAAATTCGCGAGCAACGCCTGCACGTTTTTCAATAGATCGGGATAGCTGGAAGCGAGACGAACCGAGCAGCTTTGGCTGCGACCGGAAACATTGACCGTGCCATCAGCTTGAAACAATCCGGACAGATAACCTTTGACGCACTCCTCGGTGCCGCGCCAAACTAGCTCCGGCACGAGGTGCTTGGTCGTCGCCGAAAAACCGTAGTGCGCGAGAAAGCGCGCAAGCAAAATAGAACGGATGAACACGTGATTTCGCGACGGCACTGCGACAGGTTCGACCCTGTAAGCGCGTTGCGAAATTGCGAGGCCCGCAATTAAAGAATTGATATAGCCTGCGATCATCGGCGCCAATTGCTGATCGGCGCCCCAAAAATTGACAATTGCCGCTTGCTGGTCTTTGCCGCGATTAGTGAAGTGGCCATCTCCGGCAATCAGACCAATCAGCATTCCAAAATCTCTCGAACCCTGGTCTCCGAACTGCCCTTTCCCTGATTGCACGAGTAACTGATCGCCGGCCACCAGGTCGCGCAACTTCACCTTGCCGCGCGCTGTAAAGAAGTCATGCCAGGCTGTCGCCTTGATTTCGTAACCGTCTTCCGTTACAACCCGATAAACCTCGGCGTGTTGTGCGGACAGAAATACCGGCACTGCATTGCGCGTGCAGGTTCCCGTAGTCTTACCATCCAGCGCGCGACGATCAACCGTAACCTTCAGTGGCATTCCACTGGAAAATAGTTCGCCTACCGGAATCATTCCGGATGCGGTATGCAGACGCGTATCTGCAGTGACGCAGGGGTTGGTCGCATCGAGCCGCTCGCAATACGACAGGTTGTCGTCGTCGTTGATGCGGTCGATGAACACGATGCCGGGCTCGGCATGATCGTAGGTTGATTGCATGACCTGCTGCCACAGGTCGCGTGCTTTCACCGTGCGGTATATCCACGCACCGTCGGCACGCTGGCGTGCGCCGGCCCCGATTTCTCCGCCCGGCGGCGTTTTGTGCACGAGTTCCCATTCGCCATCGGCTTCGACCGCGCGCATGAACGCGTCGCTGACCGCGATGCTCACATTGAAGTTGGCCAGATCGCCGTGGTCTTTGGCGTGTATGAAGTGCTCGATATCGGGATGGTCGCAGCGCAGAATGCCCATTTGCGCGCCGCGCCGCGAACCGGCCGACTCGACCGTTTCGCAACTGCGGTCGAAGACCCGCATATATGAAACCGGGCCGCTCGCGGCGGAATGCGTGCCGCGCACGAACGCGCCTTTCGGCCGGATCGCAGAAAAGTCATAGCCCACCCCGCCGCCGCGGCGCATCGTCTCGGCCGCTTCCATCAGCGCGACGTAGATGCCGGGCCGGCCATCGACCGCCTGCGACACCGAGTCGCCGACCGGCTGCACGAAGCAATTGATCAGGGTCGCCTGCAGGTCGGTGCCAGCGGCGGAATTTACGCGCCCGCCCGGAATGAAGCCGCCCGCAAGCGCTTCAAAAAATTCCTTTTCCCAATGCGCGGGGTCCTTCTCGGTGGCCGCCAGGGCGCGCGCGACGCGCTTGCGCACGTCGTCCGCGGTGCGCTCGTCGCCCTTCGCGTACTTCTCCAGCAGCACGTCGATGCTGACCTGCTGCTGGGGCAGCGCAAATTCGGAATCGTCGGGTTTCATATAGGGAGCCTTGATTGCTATGGGCAATGGGTTGCCGGAATGGTTTAATTCTAACCGTTCGAGGCGCGATGCCGCGGTCCGGGACGGTCGCGGAACGTTCTGTAAAACTTACACCTGGCGCAGGCTAAATATTAGGCATTTAATCATGCGCGACGATTGACCCAGATCAAAAAATGCGTCAGCGCATGTGCCTTCTTTGGGCTCCCATCTGAATGGGCGAATTGGACGGCTAAATTTAATAAGGAAAGCGAATGAATTTTCACGGTAACGCTGTCAGTCTGGCGCTACGCACCAAGCGTATAGCCGCCGCCGCGGCGCGCGGTTCACGGCAAGTGCAGGAATTCAATCAATGACCGCGGCAGTGAGTTACGCCGAGCTCTGCCGCGTGTGGTCGCGACTTTACCGGTTTAATCACCTGTCGGCGATGGTCGGCTGGGACCGCAACGCGATGATGCCGCCCAACGGCAACGCGGCGCGCGCCGCCGCAGAAGCCGAACTGCAGGCGCTGATTCACCGCACGCGCACCGAGCCGCGGCTGGCGGACCTGCTGCACGCGGCGGAACAGGAGCGGCTGACCGACATCGAGCGCGCCAACTTGCGCGAAATGCGGCGCGACTGGCGCGACGCGAACGCGCTGCCGGAATCGCTCGTCGAGGCCAGGACGCTCGCCGGCGCGCGCTGCGAGCATGCCTGGCGCGAGCAGCGCCCGGCCAACGACTGGCGCGGATTTCTCGTGAATTTCCGCGAGGTCGTGCGCTTGTCGCGCGAAGAAGCGCGCCTGCTTGCCGCCGATACCGGGCTCTCGCGCTACGACGCGTTGATGGACCGCTATGAGCCGGGCGTGCGCGCGGCCGACATCGACCGCCTATTCGCGGATGTCAAGCTATGGCTGCCGGGCCTGATCGCGCGCGTGCAGGCGAAACAGCGCGGCGAGCAGGTGATCGCGCCGGCAGGCCCGTTTCCGTTCGCCGCACAACGCGCGCTCAATCTCGCCGTGATGCAGCTGCTTGGTTTCGACTTCGCCGGCGGCCGCCTGGACGAGAGCACGCATCCGTTCAGCGGCGGCGTGCCCGAGGATGTGCGGCTCACGACGCGCTACCGCGAAAATGACTTCGCGCAAAGCCTGCTGGGCACGATCCACGAGACCGGCCATGCGCGTTTCGAGCAGAACCTGCCGCGTGAATGGCTGGGCCAGCCGCTGGGCAACGCGCGTTCTTATGGCATCCACGAAAGCCAGAGTCTGTCGTTCGAGATGCAGCTCGCGCGCAGCCGCGCGTTCGTCGGCCTGCTGTCGCCTTTGCTGACCGCGCATTTCGGCGCGCAGCCGGCATTCGCGGCCGCCAATCTTTATCTGCTGTTCACGCGCGTCAAGCCCGGCTTGATCCGCGTCGACGCCGACGAGGTCACCTATCCGGCGCACGTGATCCTGCGCTACGAAATCGAGCGCGCGCTGATCGAGGGCGACATCGAGGCCGACGACATCCCCGCGCTGTGGGACGCCAAAATGCAGGCGCTGCTCGGGATCGACACGCGCGGCAATTACCGCGACGGCTGCATGCAGGACGTGCATTGGACCGAGGGCGCGTTCGGCTATTTCCCGAGCTACACGCTGGGCGCGATGTACGCGGCGCAATGGTTCGCCGCCCTGCGCCGCTCTGTCCCTGACCTCGATGCGCGGATTGCAGCCGGCGATTTGACGCCGGTGTTCGAATGGCTCAACGCGAACATCTGGTCGCAGGCGAGCCGCTGGGACACTCCCGAGCTGGTGGCCCGCGCGAGCGGCGAGACGCTGAATCCACAATTGTTCCGCGCGCACCTGGAAACCCGCTATCTCGGTGCGTGAGCGCCGCCCTGCACGGGTGCGCCGCCGCACACTTGCGCGCGCGCCGCTCAGCCCGCGCGCGCAAACGCCGCCTGCACCTCTTTTTCGTAGGCCTGCACCTTCTGCACGCTCGCGCGTTGCTGCATGCGCTCGAAATGCGCAACGCAGTTTTTAAATGCCGATACGTCGAGCTTGAACGACATCGCGCGCCGGAAGCACCAGAAGAAATATGCGTCGACCGCGGTGAAGTGATCGCAAAACCATTCGCGTCCGGCGAGCAGCTGATCAGCCAGCGCGAGATCCTCAAACAGCAATTTATTGCCGACCCGCTTCACGCTTTCTGCGGAACCCGGAATATCGCAATAATTCTCCGGCCGCGCGTTGGGCGTGAGGTGCGGATGG
>JBKJMN010000179.1:0-15107 GCA_046596405.1 Burkholderiales bacterium | reverse complement strand
TCCGGCATGGCCACACTGACGTCGTCTTCGTTCGCGCTGACCGCGCTCATGCTCGCGGCCTCCAACCTTTTCATGACGTTCGCGTGGTACGGACATCTGAAAAATCTGCAATCGAAGCCGTGGATCATCGCCGCGCTCGTGAGTTGGGGCATTGCGCTCTTCGAGTACCTGTTGCAGGTGCCGGCGAACCGCATCGGGTTTTCGGTGATGTCGCTGGGCCAGCTCAAGATCCTGCAGGAGGTCATCACGCTGATCGTCTTCGTGCCGTTCGCGGTCTTCTACATGAATCAGAAGCTCACATTGAATTATCTATATGCGGGGTTCTGCCTGATCGGTGCGGTTTATTTTATTTTTCGCGCTTGATCGCTCGCAGCAATTGTCGAATGACAATTGAAAATTGATTATTGGTATTCATGCACATCCATATTCTTGGCATCTGCGGGACGTTCATGGGTGGCATCGCCGCCATCGCCAAGGCTGCCGGCCATACGGTAACGGGCTGCGATGCGAACGTGTACCCGCCGATGAGCACCCAGCTCGAGGCGCAGGGCATCGCGCTCATCGAAGGGTTCGACGCCGCGCAGTTGAGCCTTCAACCCGACGTGTTCGTGATCGGCAACGTGGTGACGCGCGGCAATGCGCTGATGGAGGAGATACTCAATCGCGGGCTGCCGTACATTTCAGGTCCGCAGTGGCTGGCCGAAAACGTCTTGCGCGGGCGCTGGGTGCTGGCGGTCGCCGGCACCCATGGCAAGACCACGACGACCGCGATGCTGGCGTGGATCCTCGAGCACGCGGGGCTCAAGCCGGGATTTCTGATCGGCGGCGTGCCGGAGAATTTCCGCGTCTCAGCGCGCATCGGCGAGCCGCCTTTTTTTGTGATCGAAGCCGACGAATACGACACGGCGTTCTTCGACAAGCGCTCGAAGTTCGTGCATTACGCGCCGCGCACGGCGGTCCTCAACAATCTCGAGTTCGATCATGCCGATATATTCGCGGACCTTGCCGCGATCGAAACCCAGTTTCACCACCTCGTGCGCACCGTGCCGGGCGCGGGCCTGATCGTCAGCAACGGCGCCGACCTCAATCTCGCGCGCGTGCTGGCGCGCGGCGCGTGGACGCCCGTGGAACGCTTCGGCGTTGCGGGCGGATGGGAGGCGGGCGCGCAGTCGGCGGACGGGCGCTTTGCCGTGAGCTTCAACGGCAAACCGCAGGGCGAAGTGCAGTGGGACCTGCTCGGCGTGCATAACCAACTGAACGCGCTCGCGGCGATCGCGGCCGCGCGGCACGCCGGCGTCGCGCCGGCGGTCGCGATCGAAGCGCTCGCGGCGTTCGCAAACGTGAAGCGCCGGCTCGAGCTGCGCGGCACCGTCAATGGCATTTCGGTCTACGACGATTTCGCCCACCATCCGACCGCGATCCGGATGACCCTCGAGGGACTGCGCGGGAACACGGCGCAGTCACTGCAGCCGACGCGCATTTTCGCGGTGCTCGAGCCGCGCTCCAATACGATGAAGCTCGGCGTCATTAAAGACGCTCTCGCGTGGAGCCTGGCTGCCGCCGACCGCGTGTTCTGCTATGGCGCGGGGCTGGGATGGGATCCGACCGCGGCGCTTGCGCCGCTCGGCGCCAAAGCCGAAATTCACCACGACATGGAAAAGCTTGTCGCGGCGATCGCGCATGCAGCGAAACCTGGCGACCAGGTGTTGATCATGAGCAACGGCGCGTTCGGCGGCATCCACGACAAGCTGCTGCACCAATTGGGAAGCACCCATGGCTGACACGCTGCGCGACCTGGCCGTCGTCATCCGCTCGCGCTTTCCGGTCGTGCAGATCGAAACGCGTGAAGAGACGCGCATGATGAGATTGCTCGAACGCGTTGCCAACCTCGAAGGCTGGCCGCTGTTCGTGTGGACCGTCGCCGACGGCCTGAAACGCGTACCGCGCACGGATGTGATGACCCAGACCTATGAATTCCAGGACGCGCTGCGGCATATCGACAAGACGCCGCAGAACGGCGTGTACACGCTCATCGATGCGCAACCGTACTTCGAAAATCCGGTGAATGTGCGGCTGGTCAAGGAAATCGCGCAGGAATACTACAAGACCGCACGCACGCTGATATTCATCGGTGCCAAGCTCGACCTGCCGGCCGATCTCGCGCGGATGAGCGCGCGCTTCAATTTGCCGTTGCCGGACGTCGCCGAAATCCGCGAAATATTCAGGGAAGAAGCGCAACTGTGGCAGCGCACGGAGGGCCACGGCCCTTTGAAGGGCGACCAGCAGGCGGTTGAGCTCATCGTGCAGTACCTCGCCGGCATGTGTGAGGAGGACGCGCGCCGGCTGATCCGCGAGGCCATCCGCATCGACGAGCAGATAAACTTCGACGACGTGCGGCGCATCCTGAAGTTCAAGCGCGACTCTTTGGGTCAGGGTGGCCTGCTCGAATTCGAAATGGATAGCGGCAACATGACCGATATCGGCGGCCTCTCCGGGTTGAAGCGCTGGCTCGACCGGCGGCGCATCGCATTCACCGGCGACGCGGCCAAGCTCGGCGTCGATCCGCCCAAAGGGGTGCTGCTGCTCGGCGTGCAGGGCGCCGGCAAAAGCCTGGCCGCCAAAGCGATCGCCGGTTCGTGGAACGTGCCGTTGATGCGGCTCGATTTCGCGGTGCTCTATAACAAGTTCCACGGCGAATCCGAGCGCAACCTGCGCGAAGCTTTGAAGCAGGCCGAAGCGATGGCGCCGTGCGTGCTGTGGGTCGACGAAATCGAAAAGGGGCTCGCGTCCGACGGCGGCGAGAGCGACGGCGGGGTGTCGCGCCGCATGCTGGGCACCGTGCTGACCTGGATGGCGGAGCGCAGCGCGAAAGTCTTTCTCGTCGCCACCGCCAACGACGTCACGCAACTGCCGCCCGAGCTGTTGCGCAAGGGCCGCATGGACGAAATATTTTTTGTCGACCTGCCGGATGCCGCGACGCGCGCCGATATCTTTCGCATCCATCTGAAGAAGCGCAAGCTCGATCCGGCGAAATTCGATTTGGCGCAGTTCGCGGCGGCGGCGGCGGGTTTCTCGGGTGCGGAAATCGAACAGGTGATCGTCGCCGCCATTTATGAAGCGCTGGCGACCAAGCAACCGCTGGCTACCGCGCACGTGCTCGGCGAAATCGGCCACACGCGACCGCTGTCGGTGGTGATGGCGGAGAAAGTCGGCGCGTTGCGCCAGTGGGCGGCCGACCGAACCGTGCGCGCCGATTAGCAATCCGGCCGCCGGCCCCGATAAATTGAGGCGCACGGCACGGCCCGCAGTCGCAGGAGTATAATCAGTCCCCGATTTGCGATGCATCGAAGACGGCTATCCCACCCCACCGCGAACCACTGACTCCGACGAGCCCATGAACCGTAGCGATCAACTGGACCCGCAATTGGCAAGCCTCGCCGAACATCTGGCCGAGCGCAAGCAGGCGATCTTGGATGCCTGGTGTGCCGCGATCGCGCGCGATCCGCAACTGACCACCGCCTCGTCCCTGCCGCGCAAGCAGTTGAACGACCACATTCCGCACGTGCTGGATGCGTTGGGACGCGAGTTGCGCGCGCGTGCCGCCGTCGAGCACGCCGACGCGAAAAAAGACTCGCAGGAAGACGCCGCCGCGCATGGCCTGCATCGCTGGCAGCAGGGCTACCACCTGCGCGAAGTGACGCGCGAGTGGGTTCATCTGCATCTGTGTCTGGCCGACGAGTTGAAAAATTATGCCGCGGCGAACTCGGACCTCGAGCCGCGCGTAATGCCGGCCGCCTATCGTGCGCTGGCGGTCGTGTGCGGTTGGGGCGTGAGCGAAAGCTCGGATCGCTATTTTGAGCTCCAGCAGGTCGAGGCCGCGGGCTACGTGCGCGACCTCGAAGAGGCACTCGAGCAGGTGCGCGAACTGGAGCGCCAGCGCGCCGCCCTGTGGCGCGAAGCGGTGCACGATCTGCGCGGCAAAGTCGGCGTAGTCGCGAACGTGACGACAGGATTGACGCTCGAGCATGTGGCGCAGCCGGTACGCGACAATTTCCTGCGCCTGCTCAAGAAGAACGTAGCGGCACTGCACGTCATGCTCGATGACGTCATGAGTCTGGCGCGGCTGCAGGCCGGCCATGAGCAGCGCGACGTTCGGACTATCGACGCTTCCGCGTTGGTGCGTGAGCTGTGCGAGAACCTGCAGCCGCTCGCCGACGAGCGCGGGCTGTACCTGAAGACCGACGGCCCGGCCGGTTTCGCGGTGGAAGGCGACGCGGTGAAGATCCAGCGCATCGCGCAGAACCTGCTGATCAATGCCCTCAAATATACGCAGCACGGCGGCGTCACGGTCCGCTGGGGCGACAGCCGCGCCGACGACCCGGAGCGCTGGATGCTGGTCGTCGAGGATACCGGCCCCGGATTTCACGCGGGCCCCGGGGCGCCGCTCGCGGGCGCGCTTGAAGAAGCCACCGAAGAGGCGCGCGAGGTTGAACGCACCGTCGATGGCGGAGGATCGCAGCGCACGGAAAAATCCGCGCACGTTTCGGTACCGCCGCCTGACCATCGGCGAATAACTCAGGAACCCGGCGAGGGTATCGGCCTTGCGATCGTGAAACGTCTGTGCGAGTTGCTTGATGCGACGGTGGAAATGACGTCCGAACCCGACCGCGGCACGATATTCCGAATTGTGCTGCCCCGTCACTACGCGAGCGCGCAACAGAAGCCCTAGCCCGAGCAGCCCACCCGTCACCATCAGCGACGTTGCGCGGAACTAACTGCTGACTTTCGGGCACCAATTCCTGGTGCCTGCATGACTTACTTCTCCACCCTCGCAGCCGTCTCCGGCCGCATTGCACAAACGCCGGGCCGGCTCGCCAAAGTGCGCGAACTCGCGGACTACCTGCGCGCGCTCGAAACCGGCGAAGTGCCGACGGCGGTCGCGTATTTGAGCGGCGAGACGCGGCAGGGCAAGCTCGGCGTGAGCTACGCCGCCGTGCGCACGACCGGCGCGACGGCGCATGCCGCGACGCCGCTACTGACCATTGCGGACGTCGATACCGCGTTTGGCGAACTTGCGTTAATAACAGGCGCCGGCGCCACCGCGAAACGATTGCTACTGCTGCAGGCGCTGTTGGCGCGCGCCACGCAGGACGAACAGGATTTTCTCCAGCGCCTGATCGTCGGCGAGTTGCGCCAGGGCGCGCTGCAGGCGCTGGTACTCGAAGCAGTGGCTGCCGCCAGCGGCGTCAAGCTTGCTGATGCGCGCAGGGCGGCAATGGCGGCGGGCGGCATCGCCGGGGTCGCGCAGGCGTTAATGCATGAAGGCGCGGGCGCGCTCGCGCGGTTCTCCATCCGGCTAATGCAGCCGGTGCTGCCGATGTTGTCGCAATCCGCGCCCGCCATCGAGGACGCGCTGCGCACGCTCGGCACCGCAGCGCTCGAATGGAAACTCGACGGCGCGCGCGTGCAGGTGCATAAGCAAGGCGCCGACGTGCGTGTATTTACGCGCAATCTCAACGATGTGACGGCGCGCGTGCCCGAAATCGTCGCTGCCGTGCGCGCGTCGCCGCAGAAGAACCTGATACTCGACGGCGAAGCCATCGCGCTGCACCCTGACGGAACGCCGCATTCGTTTCAGCTCACGATGCAGCGGTTTGGCCGCAAGCTCGACGTCGAAGCAAAACAGCGCGAGCTTCCGCTGTCGGTCTTCTTCTTCGATTGTCTGCTGAGCGACGACGAAATCCTCGCCGATCGTCCCGCGCATGAACGCTACGCTGCGCTCGCCGGCGCACTCGCACCCGCCAGTCTGATCCCGCGCATAGTGACTGCGGACCCGGCCGCGGCGGCGGCGTTTTTCGAGCAGGTACTGGTCCACGGGCATGAAGGCGTGATGGCCAAGTCGCTCGACGCGCCGTACGAAGCGGGGCGCCGCGGCGCCGGCTGGATCAAGATCAAACGCGCGAACACGCTCGATCTGGTGGTGCTCGCCGCCGAATGGGGCAGCGGCCGGCGCGCGGGCCGCCTGTCCAACCTGCATCTGGGCGCGCGCGATGAAGCGAATGGCGGGTTCGTCATGCTCGGCAAGACCTTCAAAGGGCTGACCGATCAGATGCTCGACTGGCAGACCGCCGAATTTCTGCGGCTCGAAACCGCGCGCGACGCCATGACGGTTTATCTGCGGCGCGAAATTGTCGTCGAGATTGCATTCAACGAAGTGCAGGCCAGCTCGCGCTATCCCGGCGGCCTCGCGCTGCGCTTCGCGCGCGTCAAAGGCTTCCGGCCGGACAAGCGCGCGGAAGCCGCCGACACGCTGGCCACCGTGCGCGCGCTCTACGCGGCGCAACTGCAGGCCGGTGCGAGCCCCGCGTCACCCAGTTAAGGGCGGCGGCTGCCGGCTGATCAGCGCGAATTTTGCACCGACGCGGCAGGTTCGTTGCACGGCGTGAGATTAAGGCGCGCCGAAAAAAGACCCGCCGGGACGCGCCGGTCATCGGCATCCGTCACCAGCAGCAACTGGATAACGCCGTCCTTCACCTGCGCGTCGATTCCTTCGATCTTGTGCGGTTGATCGAGCCGGTACAGGCAGCGCAGCTTCCCTGCCGGGCCGAGTATTCCTACCGCGGCACCCGCGCATGGCCCGTCGTTATAATTGTCCGCCGTATTTTCGGCGACGGCGCTGAACACGATGCTGCCGTCCGCCAGCGCCGCGCCATCGGTGAACCCGAGCGCAATGCCGTCGATCTCGCCGAGCATCACCGGCTGTACTGCTGACGGCCGCTGGCGCATGATACCGGCGGAGGCGGCCAGCTCAGCGAGCAGCGGGGCGAGTTCAAACAGGATGAGCGCGTTGCGGCCGTCGCGCTTATTGCCGCGCTGCAAGAGACGCAAATGCGTTCCGCTGACGACTCCGCCTTCGATATTCAAGCCTTCGAACAGATCCGTCAGTCGGTCGAACATTTTTTCCAGATCGATCACGCGCGGGGCACCGCTCGCCGCACCGCCGGCATCGAGGGCAAGCAACGCACCGAGCCGGCGATTGCGCTTGCTGCCGGAGCCAAGCGCGAACAGCGCGCCGTGCGGATAGCCGGCGAACGGCGGCAGCCGCATCAATGTTTCCAGGTCCGGCTTCAGCGGCTTGCGCTGCGCCGTGAGCGCCGGCAGCTCACCCGGCAGGAGCCGGATCAGTTCGCCCGGCCGGGCGTCGGTTGCACCGAACGCGCCGAGATGCAGTTCATCGTCGGCAACCACGTAAAGACGCTGACCGGCGTGCACGAGCCCGCTCGCCGCGCTCAGGTATAGCGGCTGCCCGGGAACTGCCGCCGCCGCCAGCGTGAGTTCCCGGATTTTGGTAAGCGTCAGCACCGAGGCCGGCGGCTGCCCCGTGCCTCTCACGTCCGGGCTATAGATCGACAAGGAGCTTGAAGCCGCCGTAAATCATGCGCTTGCCGTCAAACGGCAACGCCTTCGGATCCATCATGCTGGCGAGCCGCTTGTCCTTCATGACCTTGGCGAAGACACTGTCGCGGTGGGCGCGGGACTTGTAGACGATATAGGAAAAAACCACGATCTCGCCGGCCTTGAGCTTGACGCTCTGCGGGAAGGACGTGTGCTTGCCGGTCTTGACGTCGTCGGCAATGCATTCGCGATATTCGAGCGCACCATGCTCGCGCCAGATTTTCCCCGCCTTGCGCGCCATGCTGCGATACGCCGGCAATTTTTTCTTCGGCACCGGCACGATGAATCCGTCCACGTATGACATGTGAATCTCCTGTTGATTGTTATGTTGAGCGCCGAACCTAGCGCTGGCGAAACCTTCGCATTTGTTTCCCTTGCTTACCCTGGCTTTACCTTGACCGGGCCCAAGCAGACCATTTCCCCGCTGTGGCCCTCGAGGTCCTGCAAGCATGGTCTCCTGTTCGAAATGGTCGCGGGGTTCTCAGCAGGTTGTGACAGCGTGCGTTTTCTAGTCGTTCGCCACGGCGCGAATTCGACATCTGTCTTTCGCAATGATTTCGGCGGGTTCGCGGCGATCCCGGTGTAAAAATTACACCGTATCCGCGCGGCGGGAGTTTTATTCGCGTTGGGATGCATCCAACCGACACTTTGGAACGTAGTATTGAGGAGGCACTCCGGGCGGAGTGCCTCTATAAATAACCGAGGACGACCCATGTTTAAAATATCGCGAACTTCAGCCTTAATACTACCGCTGGCGCTTGCCGCCTGCGCGGCGCCGATGCAGGCGCCGGATGCACCATCAGCAGTGACGCCTCCCGCCGGGAGCAAATATTCGATGACGGCGGTCGGCATCGGCGAGATTACTTACGAGTGTCGCGCCAAGGCGGGCGCGGCGGATGCGTTCGAATGGGTGTTTGTTGCCCCGGTTGCGACGCTGTATGACAGCAAGAAAGCGGTAGTCGGCAAGTACTACGGCGGACCGACCTGGGAAGCCGCCGATGGCAGCAAAGTGACCGGCAAGCAACTGGCGGTCGCGCCGTCATCCGGCCCGCAAAATATTCCGCTGCAGCTGGTGCAGGCCAATCCGGCGACGGGCAGCGGGGCGATGACCGACGTGACCTACATCCAGCGTCTGAACACGCAGGGCGGCGTGGCGCCTGCCGTGCCGTGCGCAATGGCGAATGTGGGTGCGAAGCAGCAGGTCAAATACCAGGCCGACTACGCTTTTTATAAGAAATAGATCCGCGCAATACGGCAGCGGGGGCGAGCGTCGCCCGCCTCCGCTGCCGGTTTAACGTTATTCGTATGCGCTTTAAACACGCGATGTCGATGTTCGTCATCTACAGCGTTGTTGGATTCAGCCGCCGCTCAATGCCTGCACGATTGAAATGTCGTCGCTGTCGGCGAGCGTAAGGTCGAGCTTGCGCGCTTCGTCGCCGTTCACGAAGACGCGCATATGCCGGCGGATTGCGTCCTGCTCATCGACCATGCGAAAACGGATACCTGGAAACTGACGTTCGAGATCGAGCATCAGCGCGGCGAGCGTTGCGCCCTGCGCATCGACGGTACGGCGATCTCCCGTGTACGAGCGCAGCGTATCCGGGATGTACACCTTCATCGCGGGATGTACATCGTCATCGGCTATACGGCCGCCTCGACGGCGTAAATTTCCGGCAGGTGGCGCGCGATGCATGTCCATTGCGCGCCCTCGTTGCGGCTCGCCCATATTTCGCCGCCGGTGGTGCCGAAATAAAGCCCGACCGGATCGCGGGTGTCGCCGCCCATGGCCTGGCGCTTCACCGTGAACCAGCCCTGCGCGCGCGGCAGACCCTTGTCCTGGCGCTGCCAAGTCTTGCCGCCGTTTTTCGTGACGTATGCCGCCGGCTTGCCGTCGGGGCTCACGCGCGGCCATGCCCGGGTGCCGTCCATCGGGAACACCCACGCGGTATTGTCGTCGCGCGGATGTACGACGAGCGGAAATCCGATGTCGCCGACCTGTTTCGGCATGCTGCGGCCGATGCGCACCCACGCGCCTTTACCGTCGCGCCGGTAAATGCCGCAATGATTTTGCTGATACAGGCGGTCCGGGTTGGAGGGGCACATGCGCACGACATGCGGATCGTGAAAAGCCGGGTCCTTGGCGTCGAAATTGAATCCTTCGACCACATCCATGCCGTCGATGATGACGCGCCACGATTGCCCGGCGTCGAACGATTCGTGCACGCCGCCGCCCGACATGCCGAACAGCATATGCTTGCGGTCGCGCGGGTCGACGATGATCGAATGCAGCTTGGGACCGTCGGGCGTGCCGTCTTTCTCGCTGCCCATCCATTTTCGATACTGCGGGTCGTCGTTGATCGGCGAATACGGTTCCCATGAATCGCCGCTATCCGCGCTGCGGAATAAGCCCTGCGGCGCCGTGCCGGCGAACCATACGCCGGGCTCGCTGGCGTGCCCCGGCGCGAGCCAGAACGTGTGATTGACGCTGCGCCCCTGCGCGCCTTCGGGCGCCTTGGGAAACGCCGGCGGTTTCGCAACTTCTTTCCAGGTTCGGCCGAGATCCATCGACTTCATCATCGTCGGCCCGAGGTGCCCGGTGCTGGTGGACGCGAGCAGGGTGCGTCCGTCGCGCGGGTCGAGCACCAAGTGGTGCACGATCTGCCCGAGAAAAAACGGCCCGGTGGTTTTCCACGTGCGGCGTGCGCCGTCGGATTTTAGAATGAACGCGCCCTTGCGCGTCGCCACGAGCAGCGCGACCGGGCGCGCGGCGGGCCGCTTGCTGGTTATCGACGTACGTTTCTTAATGGCCATTGGGGTCTCCCTTTCAAGTCCGGACGTGGTCCTGGTTCGCTTTCGCGGCGACGGTCTCGCGGATCGGGCGGATCGGCCGCACTTCGACGCAGCCCACCCGCGCGGGCGGAATTTTGGCGGCGATCTGAATCGCTTCGTTGAGATCGCGCGCTTCTATCATGTAGAAACCGGCAAGCTGTTCCTTGGTTTCGGCGAACGGGCCGTCGGTGACGGACAATTTGCCGTTGCGCAGGCGCACGGTGGTCGCGGTCTGCACCGATTGCAGCGCTTCCGAGGCGAGGCAGTAGCCGCCCTTGCGGATAGACGTGTCGAATTCCACGCAATCTTCGTCGGGCAGTTCGTCGAGCCGCTTTTCATCGAGATAGACGAGGCACAGATATTTCATGGCTGGCTCCAGAGCTTGAGAGTTGGTTAATGGTGGGCGGCCGCGGCGAGCCCCAGCGCGCTGAGCGTTTGCGCATCGTCGGCGATCGGCCGCACTTCGACGCAGCCGTGCCAGGCGCCGGGAATCCGCGCGGCGATGCCGACGGCTTCCTGCATATTATTCGCCTCGATCAAGAAGTAACCGCCGAGCTGCTCCTTGGTCTCCGCGAACGGACCGTCGGTCGTCGAGACGGTGCCGTTGCGCACGCGCACGGTCGTGGCGGTGACCGGCAGCTGCAGCCGGTTGCACCCAAGGTAATGACCGCTGCGTTGAATCTCGTCGATGAACGCGCGGTAATCCGCATAGTGTTTGGTTGCGGCCGCCTCCGCCATGTGCTCCATCATCGTGTCGGCGCAAATCAGACATAAATATTTCATCGTCGGCTCCTCACAGAATTATTTTTCGGCCGCGGTTTTGAGATTGGCTAGGCCCGACTCAAAATCTTTGCCTATCATGGTGTCCATGTTGCAGAACACCTGCATCACCTTCGTGACGAACGGGGCGGGACCGCGCATCGCCCACGTCACGTTCGTCATTTCGCCTGTAGGCTGCAGCGTGAAATCGACCGTGTTGTGGCCTTCGAACGGTTTTACGAAATCGAGCTTTAACGCGACTTTCGACGACGGGACCGAGTCGGTGATGTCCATGCTGCCCTGACCGACGTCGCTGTTGCCTTCCCATCCGTAATGGGCGCCTTTGCCGCTCGTCACCGCGCCGTAGGTGCGTTTCATCGCGGGATCTTTTTTCTCCCACGGCGACCATGCGCCCCAGCGCTTGAAGTCGTTGATCAGCGGGAAAACCTTTTCCGGCGGCGCCTTGATGCTGATCGAGCGCTGAACGGCGAACGTGTCGGGTTTGGTCGCGGCGAGAATCAGGATGCCGGCGATGGCGACGACGATGATGAGGGCGATGATTTTTAACATGAGAGCTTCCTTGAGTTGACGCGCATCACGCCATGACGATAACCATCCACGATACGCCGAAACGGTCCGCCACCATGCCGAAGCGCGGCGAGTAAAACGTTTTCGTCATGGGCATCTGCACCTGTCCGCCCGCGCCGAGTGCCGCGAAATAGCGGTCGGCTTCCGCCTCGGTTTTGACGGTCAGCGAAAGCGAGAAGCCCTGGAAATTCGGCTTGCCTTCGCAACGTCCGTCGGACGCCATGATCGCCGTGTCACCGATCTTGAGGCACGCGTGCATCACCTTATTTTCCGAGCCGGGCGCCAGGCAGCCCGGTTGCGGGGGTTCGGGACTCTCCTTGAAGCGCATCAGCATTTCGACTTTGGCGCCGACCGCCTGCTGGTAAAACTCGATCGCTTCTTCGCAGCGGCCGTCGAAAAATAGATACGGTTGAATATGCATGGGGTTCCTTGGCGGTGAATGGGTTTCGTTGGGGCCTGATTCAGCGGCCCGCGTTTTTTGCGGAGTTCATCATGGCATTTTTCCCGCTTCCGAATCAAAGCCCGCCTTGACGATGACCACGAAGCGCATAGGGATCTCCTTGTAACTGATGTATAAAAACGGCGGTCTCGCAGCCGTTCTTACTCAGTAGTCGAATGGCCGGCGCCCGTTTCGACACCCGCCGTTTATTTTTTTAATTCGGCCAGTCGCCCCTCAAGAAACCGCCGTTCGGGGCCCTGCCGCGTCAGCGCCAGCGCGCGTTGGTACGACTCTCGTGCTCCGGCTTGCTGGCCGAGCCGCCGGCACAGGTCCGCGCGCGCGGCGTGCGCGAGGCGGTAATCCGCCAGTTCGCCGCGCGCGAGCAGGGCATCGACGAGCCGAAGTCCCGCCGCGGGGCCGTCGCGCATCGCCACGGCCACCGCGCGATTGAGTTCGATCACCGGCGACGGTTCGGTGGCCACCAGCAAATCATACAACCCGACAATCTCGTCCCAATCCGTGGCGCCGGCGTGCGGGGCTTCGGCGTGCACGGCCGAGATGGCGGCCTGCAAACAATACGGACCGGGCCGGCGCATCCGCAGTGCACGCTCAACGAGCGCGACGCCTTCGGTGATGAGCCCGCGGTCCCATTGCGCGCGGTCCTGCGCGTCGAGCAATATCACATCGCCGGTGGGCGACGCGCGCGCCATGCGCCGCGATTCGTGCAGCAGCATTAACGCGAGCAGGCCCATCGCCTCGGGCTCGGGCAACAGCTCGACCAGCAGCCGCGCGAGCCGGATCGCCTCGCCCGTGAGGTCGCGCCGTATGAGTTCATCGCCCGAGGACGCCGAGTAGCCTTCATTGAAAACCAGATAGACCACGCGCAGGACGCTGTCGAGGCGGGCGGGCAATTCTGGCGGCGATGGCACTGCATAAGGAATGTTCGCGTCGCGAATTTTGGATTTGGCGCGCACGATTCGTTGGGCGAGTGTCGGCGCGCCGATCAGGAACGCCGCCGCGATTTCCTCGGTCGTGAGCCCGCACACCTCGCGCAGCGTGAGTGCGACCTGCGCATCCGGCGGCAGCGCCGGGTGGCAGCAGGTGAACATCAGGCGCAGCCGGTCGTCTTCAATTTCGTCGGCGTCCGGCGGTGCGCTTTCATCCGCGATATTCTCGAGCTGCGCGTCGTCCAGCGCATCAAAGCGCGCGCGCCGGCGCAGGCTGTCGATCGCTTTGAAGCGGCCTGCCGAAACGAGCCACGCGCGCGGATTCGCAGGCACGCCATCCTCGGGCCATTGCTCAAGCGCAGCCCTGAACGCGTCGTGCAGGGCTTCCTCCGCGACATCGAAATCTCCGAGCAACCGGATCAACGTCGCGAACACGCGCCGCGACTCGGCGCGATAGACGCCCTCGACCAGTTCGCGCATGTTTTTTTCCAGCTCGCCGTTCATTGTTCTCGTCCCCGTGCGGCGCTAGTTTAATCGACGCGGGTCTTTCTTTCCTTTCGAATTCGTAAACGAGGGGGGCGGCCATTACGACAAACCGATGACACCGGGTGCAGTTCCCGGCGCGGGACGCACTTTAGTACGGGTAGCCGGCTCGGTTGTAAGTGTCTGTAGGACCAGCCCGGTTCAAATTAATAAAACGTGAATTGCCGGGAATGCTTCGGTACGCGCATTGTCGTATCTCAATCCTGCAACCGTGGGCGTCCCGCATGCGCAATCCATCCCGAAATTTTTATGCCGGTTTCATTACGATGGTCCTGGCGTTTCCAGGCGCCGGCCACGCGCTCGAGCCGACGTGCCACACGAGCAGTGACTACGACGTCACGGTAACCGAAACGGCGTTGCAATTCGAGCGTAAGAACACGGCAGGTCAGCGGCTCGAAATGCGGCGCGGCGAACTCGCCATCGACAGCCGGGCGGTGGTTCTCGGTGTGGACGACCGCAAACGCGTGGCGGCATTCGAAAGCCGCGTGCGCGAACTGGTGCCGAAAGTTAAAACCATCGCGCAGCGCGGCGTCGACCTCATGGTGATGGCGATCCGGGAGGAAGCCGTCAGCGCGGCGCCGGAATCGGCGTCCCAACCGGACATTAACGCGCGAGTCGACGCCCGCGCCCGGCAACTCAAGCTCAAGATCGCGCGCAGCACGACAAGCAAGGAATGGCATGCCGACGCCCTGCAGGGCGATCTGGCGGCATTGCTGTCGGACGTTGCGCCCTTGCTTACCGGCGATCTCGCGCAGCAAGCGCTCGACCGTACGCTGAAAGGCGACCTGGCCGGCGTAATCGCGCTGAAAGACCGGGCGGTCGCGCTGCGCGGCTCGCTGGAAAGGCGGATCCGCGCCAAGCTTGACTTGCTGCAGCCGGACATCGGGCGGCTGTGCCCGGCGCTGCGCGAACTCGACCGCCTGGAAAACGGGCTCACGCAAAGGTTGCCCGACGGCAGCCGGCTCAACCTGATCAAGCTCGATTCCTGATTCTTGCGCAACCGCTGTCGATGCGCGGGTCAGCCCGCTCGACTAAGAGTGCCTGACATCATGAAACGCGTGGCGGCCAGACGCGCAGGCCTACCGCGGGCGAGCGCGGTGCATGCGTGAGGTTCGGCCGCACGCGCCCCATCCAGGTCGCGGGGTCACGCGCCGCGGCTTCGTGTGGCGCGAAATACTGCTCGCGCAATTCGAGGGATACGAATTCGTGGAGTATTGCGTGCCTGTATTCCCCGACCGTCGCGAGCATCTTGCGCGCGCCGACGCAACCAGGCAGCGCTGCGAGCAAGGGCAGGCGCTCCTGCGCGTACCACGCGCCTAGATCGTCTTCGACTGCGGCGCTCGCCGTATTGTAGTTACCGAGTTGAATGACCGGCGCCGTTGTCAGGCCGGGGCCGCGCTGCGCCACAGCGGGTCCGTCGACGCGGACTTCTTCGGCGAGTATGCAGGCGGCGGAGTTGCGGCGCATGCCCATAAAGCGTTTGGTATCGGTGCTCTGCCGCGTCAGCAGCTGGCGCGGACTCGGACTTAAAAAAGTATGCGTGGTGC
>JBKJMN010000163.1:0-3482 GCA_046596405.1 Burkholderiales bacterium | reverse complement strand
GCTCGCAAAGAAAAAACCCGGCGCGCTCGCGTACGCGACCGCAGGCACCGGCTCGCCCGGTCATCTCGCCGGCGAACTTTTCAGGCTGCGCACCCAAACCGACATGATCCATGTGCCCTACAAAGGCGGCGGCCCGGCGGTGGCCGATGTACTGGGCGGCCAAGTGCCGCTGCTGTTCGTGTCGATTCCGGCGGTGTTGCAGTACACGAAGATCGGCAAGTTGAAAGCGTTCGGCGTCTCGACGTTGAAACGCTCGGGCTCTGCGCCTGAAATTCCGACGATCGCCGAATCCGGCATCCCGGGTTACGACGTACCGTCGTGGCTCGGCGCGCTGGTCCCGTCGAAAACCCCTCCCGCCGTGGTGACTCGCCTGCACCAGGAGTTTGTGAAGGCGCTGCAGGCGCCCGCAGTGAAAGAGGCATTCTTTGCGCAAGGCGCGGATGCCGTCGGCAACACGCCCGCTGAATTCGACGCCCTCATCAAGATGGAACTGAAGAAGTGGGCGAAGCTGATCAAAGACTCGGGCATGAAACCCGATTAGAACCGCAGGCGCAGCGATAAAACTTCAGGCGTTGCCATACCCGCCGCCCGCGGTCGCTATCGATGGCACTGCACCGAGGCTTTACTCGATCGTGACTTTCGCTTCCGTCACCACTTTCTGCCACTTGGCGGTTTCCGCATTGACGAATGTCACGAATTCTTTTGGCGTCTGCGGCGCAGGAGCGACGCCGGCATCGATGAACCGCTTCTGCAGTTCGGGCAGCGCGAGCGCTTTCATCATCGCAGCGTGGATTTTCGCGACGATCGGTTGAGGCGTGCCTTTGGGCACGGCATAGCCTTGCCAGACGGTGACCTCGAAGTCGGGAAAGCCCGATTCCATAATCGTAGGCACGTCCGGTACTTGCGGAGCCCGCTTCGCCGACGTAACGGCGAGTGCGCGCAGGCGCCCGGACCTGACGTGCTGCAGCGGGCCTGGAAGGTTGAAGAAAAATGCCTGCACTTCCCCGGCGATGGTATCGGTGTAGCCCTGCGCGGAATTCTTGTACGGTACGTGAATAAGATTTATGCCGGTCTTCGCCATGAAATACTCCATTGTCAGATGCGGCGATGCCCCGATTCCCGACGATGCGAATTTGTGTTTACCCGGACTCGCTTTCATGAACTTGACGAACTCGGCGGCGTCCGCCGCCGGTAACGACGGGGTCACGCACAGGATGTTCGGCATCGTCGCGTACAGCGAGATCGGCGTGAAATCGCGCAAGTGGTCGTACGGCAGTTTTTTGTAAAGCGTGGCGGTGATCGCCTGATTGATGCCGTACGTCATGATGGTGTAGCCGTCGGGCGCAGAACGGGCGCCGAGCTCGGTGCCGATGATGCCTCCCGCACCGGCGCGGTTGTCGACGACAAGCGACTGTCCCCACACGTCGCTGACGCGCTGCGCGAAGATCCGTCCCACGATATCCGTGGACCCGCCCGCGCCAAACGGCAGGATCAGGCGTACCGGCTTGGACGGAAAATCATCGGCGGAATGCACCGCGCCTGCGCATAACAATATTGCTGCCAGCGCGGTGAAAAAACCTCTCGATGTACGGGACATCATCATTGCGCATCTCCTCCGATTGGCTTGTAATTGACGTTCGGGGCGCTCAGCAATTCGCGGGAAGCCGGGTCAGCATAAATTACGTCCTGCAAATTTGAAAGACCGTTTCGGGAAAAGTATCGTTCAACCGTTGCGAGGATACGCCATGACCTCCGTCGAATCATCTATGCACTCCTACTACGCAGCGCGCGCACTTGAGTACGATGGCATTTATCTGAAGCCCGAGCGTCAAGCCGATCTGCGTGCTATCGAATCGTGGCTGCCGCCCTTGTTCGCCGGGGCAAGCGTTTTGGAGGTGGCTTGCGGCACCGGATATTGGACGCAATTCATCGCCCCTGTGGCTGACAGCGTTCTCGCGGTCGATGCGGCGCCTGAAACCATGACGATCGCGAAGAGCCGGGTGCCGCAGGAGAAGGTGACATTCGTAGTTGGCGATGCCTATGAACTTCCCCGGCACAATGACAATTTCGATGCCGCCTTCGCTGGATTCTGGTTTTCGCATGTACCAAAGCAACGTCAACTAGCGTTTCTTGCCGGTCTCAACGCATTGCTACGACCCGGCGCAAGAGTCGTGTTGCTCGACAATCGCTACGTTGAGGGCAGCAGTTCGCCGATCATCGAGCAGGATGACATCGGCAATACCTATCAAACGAGAAAACTTGCCGATGGCTCGACCCATCGCGTGCTCAAGAATTTTCCCTCCGAGCAGGACCTCAAAACTCTGGTTGCAGCATCAGGCCAAAATGCCAGGCTCAAATGCTGGCAGCATTACTGGGCGTTCGAGTATTTGGTTGCTCCGCACTGAACGCGCGGCGCATGAATGTCTGACATCGACCTGCGCCTAAACTAAGCGTCGCCGTAACCGCCGCCGCCCGCGGTTTCCATCACCACGCGATCGCCTTTGTTCAGTACCCAGTGATCGGCCGGATTGATTGCGTTGCCGTTCAGCAACAGGGCGCCGATCTTGCCCGAACTGCCGCCGAAGATGCCCTGCGGAGCGGTTTTGAAGCGCGTCATGATCATCGACGCCATCATCGGCGAGTCGGCCACCACCTCCACTTCGAAGCGCAGCCCGTTGCCGCCCTGATGTTTGCCGCCGCCGCCGCTGTCGCGCCGGATGCTGCGCTCGACCACGCGCAGCGGCGCCATCTGCTCGAGCACTTCAATCGGCGTGTTCGAGAGGTTCGACGGAAACGACAGCATCGTGTAGCCGTTGCGGTGCTTGGTCGCGCCCTGCCCCGCGTTCATGAAGTTGACCGCGGCATACGGCCGGCCCTGATGCTCGCCGGTCACGGTAATCGAAGAATTCGAGGAGCCCTCGGCAATCGCGCGCTCCGGCAACACGTCGGCCAGCGCCATCATGATCGCGGGCACCATCATGTGACCTATCATGCCGCGCCCGCCGCTCGCCGCCGGGTAGACCGGATTGAATATCGAGCCGAGCGGCGCCGAGGTCGTAATTGGCGTGAAGCTGCCTTCGTTGTTCGGGACGTCGGGACACAGCAACGCCTTCACCGCGAATGCCGAATACGCGAACGTGTAAATCGGCACCACGTTCACCGCGCGCGGCACCTGCGCGCTGGAGCCCGTGTAGTCGATGGATAACTTCTCGCCTTTCACTGTGACCGTGCAGTTGATGAGTATCGGTTCCTCGAAACCGTCGTGCTGCGTCTGCGCGTGATACACGCCGTCGGGCACCGCGCGGATGCTTTTCTTCATCGCCGCTTCGGAGCGGCGGCGGATTTCAATGCCCAGCGCATTGAGATCGATGTCGCGCAACAGCGGCTGCAGGCGTTCCTCGAGCATCTTGCACGCCGCCACTTGCGCCCAGATGTCGCCCAGGGTCTGCTCGGGAACGCGCACGTTCTGGCCTATCATGTCG
>JBKJMN010000407.1:0-3241 GCA_046596405.1 Burkholderiales bacterium | reverse complement strand
TCAGGCTGCGAACAAATCGGTGAACGTATGGACCGGCGTCGCGGCCAGCCGCTGGTGGTCCGCGCAAAGCGCCAGTATCGCGCGCTGGCGGGCGGGCGAAAAACGCCGTGCGAGGTTGGTCTCGAACTTCTTCACGAGCAACGGAATGCCCTCCATTTGAGCCACAGATGAACACAGATAAACACAGATGAAAGCCGCCCTGGAATCATTTGTGTTTATCCGTGTGTATCTGTGGCTAGAAGCGTTTTAGTCGATCTTGGCGCCCGATTCTTTGACCACTGGCGCCCAGCGCGCGTACTCGGCACGAATCAACGTGCCGAAGCGCTCCGGCGACGACGCGACGACTTCGGAACCATCCGTCGCGAGCAGCGCCTTGACGTCGGCGGAATTCAGCGCCGCCGCGAAATCCGCGTGCAGTTTTTTGATGATCGCGGACGGCGTACCCGCCGGCGCGAACACGCCGTACCACGATTCGACTTCGAATCCGGGCACCGTGTCGGCGACGGTTGGAATGTCGGGCAGCAGGCTGAACCGCTGCGCGCTGGTGACCGCGAGCGCGCGCAGGCGGCCGGAGCGCACGTGCTGCAGCACCGGCGGGATGCTCGAGAAGCGCATCTGCACCTGGCCCGCGAGCAATTCGGTGGTCGCGGGACCCGAGCCCTTATACGGGATGTGCACCATTTTCACACCCGCCATCTGGCAAAACAGCAGCCCCGCGAGGTGCGTCGAAGCGCCGTTACCTGACGACGCGTAATTGAGTTCCCCCGGATGCGCTTTGGCGTAGGCGATTAGTTGCGCGACCGTCGTCGCGCTTAATTTCGGATTCACGACGAACAGGTACGGCGAGGACGCAGCGAGCGTCACGGGCGCGAAGTCCTTGAGCGGATCGTACGGGAGCTTTTTGTTGAGATGCGGCAGGATCGTAATGCCTGCGTTGGTGTGGGCGAGCAACGTGTAACCGTCCGGCGCGGCGCGTGCGACCGCTTCGCTGCCGATGGTGCCCGTTGCGCCGCCGCGGTTATCAACCACCACGGGCTGGCCGAGCCGCTCGGACAGGCGCCCGCTGACCGCGCGAATCACGATGTCGGTGCCGCCGCCGGGCGGATACGGAATGACGATGCGGATCGGCCTGACGGGATACGCTTGCGCTTGCGCGAAGCTGCCGGCCAACGCCAGCAATGTCCATGACCAGATTGCGCGCTGCATTGAATGAACGCCTGAAGTAAAAACGATTGGCGCCGCGAGCGGAACGCGGCCGGACGGGAGTACGCGATTTTACGCAATTTCGCGACCGGCGTTTTGCCGCTTGCGCGCGGTATCATAGGCAGACGCGGAAGATCATACGGAAGATCACAGAAAGGCAGCAGCATGGGCGCCACTTCGGCGATTGCGGAATTTATCGTCAATGCATCCACGGCCGGCTTTCCGGCATCGAGTACCGAAAAAGCAAAAAAAGCGCTCACCGACACTTTCGCTGTGATCATCGCCGGCGCCGGCTCCGAGGTCGCGGAACCGTTGCGCAAATATCTTGCCGCTGCGCACGCGCCGGGCCCGGTGCCGATACTCGGCACGCCAATGACCGCCGCGCCGGAAACGGCCGCCCTGATCAACGGCACGTATGGGCACGCGCTCGATTACGACGACGTATTGTCGATCATGCCGGCGCATCCGAGCGCGGTAATCGTTGCCGCATTGCTCGCGAGCCTTGACGGTAAAAAAGTCGACGGCCGCACGTTCATCGAAGCTTATCTCGCGGGCATCGAAGTCGGCGGCAACGTCGGCATCGGCATGACCAATGGCCACTACCAGCGCGGTTTTCACGCGACCGGCACGCTGGCGATTTTTTCCGGCCTCGGCGCGCTCGCCAAACTGCATCGCGCCGACGCGGCGACGATAGTTCAGGCGTTCGGCATCGCGTCCTCGATGTCGAGCGGGCTCAGGCGCAATTTCGGTACGATGACGAAGCCACTCCATACCGGCATCGCGGCCCGCAGCGCGCTGACCGCCTTTAACCTGGCCGCGGCCGGCTTCACCGCCGCGCCCGACGTGCTTGAAGCGGAAGCCGGGTTCTTCGCTTCCTATGGCGTGTCCGACTCCAATCCCAACGTCGTGGCCCGCGGCCTCGGCAAGCCGTACATCATCGTCGATCCCGGCCTCGCGCTCAAAAAATTCCCGTGCTGCTACGCTTCGCACCGCGCGATCGACGGCTTGCTCACGCTGCGCGCGAAGCTCGGGTTCGACGCCGCGACGATTGACAAGGTCACCTGCCGGATGCCGCCGGGCGGGATGCACGTGCTTACCTATCCGCGCCCGCAGACCGGGCTCGAAGGAAAATTCAGTCTCGACTATCCACTGGCCGCCGCAGTGCTCGACGGCAAGTGCGTGCTGGCGACGTTTACGGATAAAGTGGTGCGCCGTCCTGAAATTACCGCGCTGTACGCCCGGATCGACGCGCGCGAAGATTCCGCCTGCCGCGGCGACGACCCGCTGTTCGAGACGCGCAGCTCTGGCAGCAAGGGATTTGTCGAAGTCGAAGTGCGCCTGCGCGACGGGCGCCACGACAAGATACGGGTCGACCGCCCGCCGGGCTCGCCGCAGCGCGAATTGAGCTGGGACGACCTGCACGAAAAATTCATGGATTGCGCGCGCCATTCAAAAGGGGTCAAGGACGCGTCCGCCGCCCGGGCTTTTGCAGCGCTGCAAAAGCTCGAAGACAGCGCGGACATCATGGAAATCGCACGGCTCTTGTGCTGACGGCCCGCGCCCTCGCGCCATCCGCGTTCCAAGTAGAATGCGCATGCGCCGGCCGCGCGCAAGCCGGCTCGCGGCGCGCCAACTTCGGAGGAACATGAACAATCACCCTGCCTGCGCAAAATTCGCCGCGCGGATTGCGATCGCTATAACTTGCGTGGCCGCCGCCGGTTTTGCGTCCGCGCAGGCCTATCCCGACCGGCCGGTCCGCCTGATCGTCCCCTACCCGCCCGGCTCCAGCACCAACGACATTCTCGGCCGCGCGCTCGCGGGGCGCCTCACGAAAGAACTGGGGCAGCAGGTCGTGGTCGACAACCGCTCCGGAGCGAGCGGCACCATGGGTTCGGAACTCGTCGCCAAGTCGCCGCCCGATGGTTACACACTGTTGATCGGCGTCGCCGGCCCGCTCGCGGTTGGTCCCGCTGTATACAAGAACCTCGGTTACGATCCGCTTAAGGATCTCGCGCCGATCGCGATGTATGCCTCGGTG
>JBKJMN010000265.1:0-8187 GCA_046596405.1 Burkholderiales bacterium | reverse complement strand
TCGTTGACGTTGGCGATGTCGTGATGACGATTGGGGCTGATCGAATCTTCACCGACCGGGATGCCGCGGATGCGCGCGATTTCTTCCGTGACCTTGCTGCCGGGCAAGACGCCGCCCTTGCCCGGCTTGGCGCCCTGCGACAATTTGATTTCGAACGCTTTCACGACGTGGGCGAGCTCCTGCGCGCGCGGTGCCGACAGCGTGCCGTCGGCGTTGCGTATGCCATATTTCGCCGTGCCGATCTGCATGATAACGTCGCAATTGCCTTCGAGATGATAGGGTGAAAGGCCGCCTTCGCCGGTATCCATCCAGCAGCCCGCGACGCCCGCGCCGCGCGACAGCGCGCGGACTGCGGGCGCCGAGATCGCGCCGAAGCTCATGCCGGACACGTTGACCACCGATTTGGCCTCGAACGGATACCGGCAATAACCTTCGCCGATCAGCAGCGACGGCGTAGGCAGCCGGTCTTCCTCGAGCACCGGATACGGATGGTTGACGAAGATGATCGAGCCCGGCTCGCGCGAATCTATGGTCGAGCCGAACCCGATGATGCCGCCTTCGTTCTTCGCTCCCTTGTAGACCCAGCCGCGGGTCGCGCGGTTGAACGGCATTTCGTCGCGGTCGCTGGCGAAAAAATACTGGCGGAAATACTCGCCCATTTCCTCGAGAAAAAACCGCAGGCGCCCGATCACCGGATAGTTGCGCAGCACGGTGTGCTTTTTCTGCGTGACGTCCTGGATGAACCAGAACGCAAGCACGCCGATCAGCACGAAGCCGATCAGGGTGCCCAGCCCGTACGAGATTACGCCCATGATGCCGGTCATATCCGCCCCCTTCGGGTAGAATTCAGCGTCTTTGTTGGCGTCGAATATAGGGCAAAAATGAATGAATTGACATCGGCCGTTGAAAGCAATGTCGCGGCGGCGCTCGCGGAGGATATCGGCGCAGGCGACTGGACTGCGCAGCTGATACCAGAGAGCGCGGATGCGGTCGCGCGTGTGATTACCCGTGACGATGCGGTCATCTGCGGCGCGCCGTGGTTCGATGCGTGCTTTCGCCGGCTCGACCCCGCGATTCAGATCGAGTGGTTGGTAACGGAAGGCGCGCAGGCGCGCGCGGGCCAAACGCTCGTGCGCGTGCGCGGCAAAGCGCGTGCGCTGCTCACCGGCGAGCGCACCGCGCTCAATTTCCTGCAAATGCTCTCTGCGGTCGCTACGCTGACCCGCCGCTATGTTGAAGCGGTTGCCGGCACCCGCGCGAGCATAGTGGACACGCGCAAAACGCTGCCCGGCCTGCGGCTCGCGCAGAAGTACGCCGTGCGCACCGCCGGCGGCACCAATCACCGCATCGGCCTTTACGACGGCGTGCTGATCAAGGAAAACCACATCGCGGCCGCCGGCGGCATAGAGGCCGCGCTGACCGCCGCCGCGCGCATCGCGCCGCCCGGCGTATGGACGCAAGTCGAAGTCGAAAACTTCGCTCAGCTCCAAGCCGCGCTCGCGGCCGGCGCAAAAATGATCCTGCTCGACAACATGGATACGGCGCAAATGAGCGAGGCGGTCAGGATAACGGCGGGACGCGCGCAACTCGAAGCGTCCGGCGGGGTCACGCTGGCCACCGTGCGCGCCATCGCGTTGACCGGCGTCGACCGGATTTCGATCGGCGGACTGACCAAGGACGTCGAGGCGGTCGATCTGTCGATGCGGTTTGAGGATTAGAGCGATGGCCGGGTTTTATTATTGAGCATTACGTAATAGATGACAATGGCGCCGCTCGTCAAAACTTTCCTCACCCTCGGTCCCTCTCCCGGAGGGCGAGGGAAGAAAAGCCCTTCTCCCTCCGGGAGAAGGGTGGGGAGAGCAAAGCGAGGGGGCCGAAGGCGGGAAAGTTTTTGTCGTCAATAATGTAAAACTCAATAATATGTCACATAAATCATTCTTAACTGCACTGATAGTTGCGGTCGGAATTATCTTTGCGTGGCCCGCACTCGCCGAAACCTGGCCCGCGCGTCCGATCCGCTTCATCGTCCCTTTCGCGCCCGGCGGTGGTGGCGACGTCGTGGGCAGAATCATCGGCCAGCGATTGTCGGAGCAACTGGGCAAGCCGCTGATAATCGACAACCGCGGCGGCGCTGGCGGCACGCTCGGTGTCGAGCTCGCCTCGAAAGCCGCGCCCGACGGCTACACGTTGCTGCTCGGCAATGTCGGTCCGATCGCGGTAGGCCCGGCGCTGTATCCGAAGCTTCCCTATGATCCGGTACGCGATTTTGCGCCGGTCACGATGATCGCGTCATTTGCAAATATTCTGGTCGCGAATACCGGCCTGCCCGTCAAGTCGGTGCCGGAACTGGTCGCATACGCAAAGAGCCGGCCGGGAAAACTCAATTTCGGTTCCGCCGGAACCGGCACGTCGACGCATCTGGCCGGCGAGCTTTTCAAATCGGTCGCCGGCATCGACGTCGTCCACGTTCCCTACAAAGGCGGCGCCGCCGCATTGACGGATGTCATTGCCGGGCAGGTCGCCTATTACTTCGGCACCTTGCCCAGTTCATTGCCGCTGGCTAAAGCAGGCAAGCTGCGCGCGCTGGGCGTCACCAGCCTCCAGCGCTCGCCGGCCGCGCCCGACGTGCCGACGATTGCCGAGTCCGGCTATCGCGGATTCGAAACGGCGGCGTGGTACGGACTCATGTATCCGGCGGGAACGCCGCGCGACCTCATTGCGAAGGTTAATGCGGCGACCATGGCGGTCCTCGCGTTGCCGGATATCAGGGAGCGTCTCGTGCAGGAAGGCTCGGAGCCTATGGGCAACACGCCCGCGCAATTCGGCGCTTACATCAAGTCGGAAATCACTAAGTGGACGGCCGTCGTTAAAGCGGCGAACGTCAAGGCCGACTGATTCTGCCCCGCTTCGCAAGGGAAGGGGTTTTGATTCCCTCCCTTGCGCAGGCATGCGCGGGGGAGGGCTAGGGCGGGGGCGACCCTGGCGCGATCACTTGGCGCCAAACACTTTTTTCCACTTCGCCAGATCATTGCGGATCGTCTGCGTAAATTGCTCGGGTGTCGTCGGCGCAGGTCCCTGCCCCTGAGCTTCCAATTGCTGCACGACGGTTGAATCGGTAAGCGCAGACTGCATCACACGATTGAGTTTCGTGATCACCGCCTGCGGCGTATTGGCGGGCGCCAGCAAACCGTACCAGAACGTCGCTTCAAAGTTCGGCACGCCGGCCTCGGCAAATGTCGGGATGTCCTTGAGAGTTACATCCCGCCTTGCACACGTAATTGCGATTGGCCTGATGCGTCCCGGCCCGACGGAACGTATGCTCGGTCCGCTGAGAAAGCCCAGCTCGATCTCGCCACCCAATAGCGCCGACAGCGCTTCGCTGCCGCCCTTGTACGCGACCTGCACGATGTCGATGCCCGCGAGCGACCTGAGCAATTCGCCCGCAAGATGGCCGGTAGATGCAATGCCCTGCGTTCCGTAATTCAACTGCCCCGGCTTCGCCTTGGCCAGCGCAATGACTTCCGCGAGCGTATTCGCCGGAAATGTTGGTCGCACTGACAGCACGTTGCAGGAAGTAACCCCCATCCCGATCGGTGCGAAGTCTTTCAGCGGATCGTAAGGGAGCTTGATGCCCAGCGCCGGACTCACGGTAAGCGGACCCACGCTGCTCCAATACAGTGTGTAACCGTCCGGATTCGCCTTCGCGACGATCTCCGCCGCGATATTGCCGCCCGCTCCGGCGCGGTTTTCGACAACGATGTTGACGCCTAGCGATTCCGCCATCTTGCGGGTGATAACTCGTGCTGAAACATCCGCCGCGCCGCCAGGAGTGAAGCCGACCAGGAGGCGGATGGGGCGGGCGGGGTAGGCTTCCGCTGCCGCAGCGCTCTGGGCGACGGAGGCCAGCATGATCAACGCAGACAGGAGTGGCCGCATCATTCCGCAGGAAGGGCGTGCATTAACAGCGCGCCACGATATTACACAAATCCGGTCTTGCCGATGGCGGCCGCGTGTGATTGCGGCCTGACGCGCAACCGCAGATATTAAAATTCCAGGCCCACGTTCAGTGAGTCGAACCGCTGCGATCCGCCGCCGCCCGGCGTGGTGTAAAACTCTTCGCTGCGTCGTATGTGCGTCAACGAAACCCGCAGCCACTGGTAGCGGACTGATGCACCGATGCTGAAGTCATTCACGTAACGGCGCTTGCTGACGCTCGGGCTGTTGCTGAACAAAGGGCCGTCAAGAAAAATGTTGCGTGCGACCAGTCGCGCGTCGAAGCCGACGAAACCGTAGAGCTCGAATTTTCCGCGGCTATCCGCATCGGCCGCGTGGCGCGTGTTCTGCAGCATCGCGCCGCCCGGCTCTATGCTGTCGGGCCCGAACCCGGTCATATTCATGCCGAAACGCGCGATGCCGCCGGCGCGCGCCAGCGTGAATACGTTGCCAACGGTGACGCCGGCGTGCGGAATCACCTCTAAATTCTGCGTGTCGAATCTTAATTTTTCCTTGTGCACGTACGAAACCACCAGCGCCGGCTGCGCGGGAATCTGATTGCCCCAGCCCTGCGGCCGGGAAGCGCCGATGAGGCGATGCCACGTCGTCTGCACTTGGTCGCCGAGCGCCGGCGGGCCCACCATGCCGACGTCGATCTCGACGGTGTCGAGCTTGCTGTTCTCCCTGTTTACGCGCTGCCCGACGCCGCCTATATAGGCCCACGCCGCCCATGGGCGATCGCCCGGCTGCGGCCCCGCGATAGTGATCTTTTTCGGCGTGTACAGATTCTGGCCGGCAAACCAGCCGAAATGCAGACGGTCGGCATCGTTCGTGAAAGGCGCCAGCGCCAGCTTCGCCGAATTGCAGAATAATTCCGCAAGGGTATCGCCCGGCACCCCGATCCCGAACTTGATCCCGTTCGTGTAATAGCGATCGGTGTGTGACAGCATGTCGTTTTCGATAAACAACTGCAATTCGCTGCCTTTGGTATCCAGAGATTTGATGTCGGCGCAGTTCTCGGCGGACAGCGCGTACGACGACATCAGAAGCCCGGCGATGAGCAAGGCAAAATGAAAGTCGCTGAATAATCGACTGATCATCACAAGAGGGAATAGCGCATATCGTTAGGCCGCAAATTCAAATGTTCAGGATATTCGGCAGCGCCCGCGCCGAAACGTTCGCCACGCCGGCGCAACCGATCAAATCCCGTAGTTCAGGGAGTTGCGTGATGCTCGACGGCGTTGGCGCCGGCCTCGATCAGGGATTCGACAGGCATCTAGGGCGCCAGCCCGGCTTTGCGCAACGCCGGCAGCCATTTCGTGTCCGCGATTTGCCTGAACCCTGCTGGCGTTGGATGGATCTCGTTCGCCCAATCGGACGCCGCGAGCGTGTTGCGGCTGTCAATGAAGACGACGCTGCCGCCGCCGAGGGTCTCGATGCTCTTCAGCACTTTCGAAAACTCGTCGATGATGTATCTGGTGCAGGCGGCTTGCAGGGGAAGCGGGACTTTCGCATCGTCGAGCGCGGGTCTCAGCCAGTCGGCCGGATGGCCGAAGATGCCGTGGCCGGACGGCAATGCGTAATCGTAATTATGGACGAAGATTTTGACGGTGCCCGGGCACTTCATCAGGATCTGGCCGATGAGCAAGTGATAATCCTCAGTGGCTCTTTTCATCAACCCACCGAGCGTGCCGTCGATGTCGCCCGGCTTGAAGCAATCGCCGGCGGCGCTCGCCGCCGAGCAGTCCACACCGAGCAGCGGCAGCAGATCGTTCAAGCCCGCGAAATCGTTGCCGCCGCCGCTCAGAAACACGGCCGACGTGCCGTCGCCGTGCAGGTTGAGCGCGGTGGTTACGGCATCCTTGTATTTGCCGTGAACGTAGTCGTGCACCTCCGCGCCGTTATTGCCCACCGCGAGAATGTAATGCTGGCGCGGCGCCACCAGTTGACCGAGCCGGTTGATGAGCGAGCCGCCGGCGAACGGATACCAGAACCACGAATCGCCGATCGCGATGATCGACGGCGCATGGTGGTGGGCCTGCATCGAAGGCCAGTCCCAATAGACGTTTTCAAAGTTCATGTCATTGCGGCGTGAATATGAGCAGAGGAGTATTCCGATTGCGTAAGCAAATGCCAGAGACATTTAAAACCGAAGCGAAACAGAAAGCAAATCTGCCGCTTCGGCACAACTGAATGCCGCCGCGTCGGCAATTTCAGGAATGCTAAAATCAGCGGGTAGGCGCTGGTCCATAATGTGCCGCTCAAACGGCATGGAGAAATCCGTGACGCTTCGTTTCGCGAACCAGCTGTGCTTTCCGCCAACCAAGTGGATTTTTCAATTCCCTACCGCTCAATAACCAGATTTTGCAAGGCGTGGTGCAGATATGCGACTTCGAAATGGTTGCTACCGCATGAACAGACGCGGGCTCTCCGCGCTGGCGGGAACAACGTTTGCAGTGGCGGCGCTGTCGACGTTCGCGCAGCCGCCAGGCGGCGGGGCGGCATATCCATCGAAGCCGATTCGCCTGATTTCGCCGTTCGTGCCCGGCGGCGGCGCGTCGATCGTCGCGCGTATGCTCAGCGAACCGCTGACGGAAACGTGGAAGCAGTCCGTGGTGATCGACAACCGCGCGGGCGCGGCGGGTACGATCGGCACGGAAATGGCGGCGCGCGCGGCGCCGGACGGCTATACGCTCGTCATGGCGACTGCGAGCACCGTCGTCATCAATCCGCTGTTCGCGAAGGTGCCGTTCGATCCGGTGCGGGATTTTGCGCCGGTTGCGCGCACGACCACGGTGCCGCTGGTGCTCGTCGTGCCGGCGGCGATTCCCGCTAAGTCGGTGAAGGAACTTATCGCACTGGCCTCCGCGAGGAGCGGCGGACTCACGTATGCGTCGTCGGGCGAAGGTTCGATCAGTCATCTCGCGGGTGAATTGTTCAGGAGCGCCACCGGCGCCGGCATGGTGCACGTGCCTTATAAAGGCGGCGGTCAGGCGTTGATCGATCTGATCGCGGGCCATGTGCAGACCGGCTTCGTCAACATCCTCGAAGCGCTGCCGAACATGAAGAGCGGTCGCTTGCGCGGGCTCGCGGTGACGACTCCGGCGCGCTGGCCGACGATTCCGGACGTGCCGACCATCAGCGAAAGCGGCATCGCCGGCTACAGCGTGATTCAGTGGAGCGGCGTGCTCGCACCGGCCGGCACGCCGCGCGACGTCGTGCTCAAACTGAACGGCGAGATCCTGCGTATTCTCAATCGTGCCGACATGCGCGAGCGCCTCATCGAGAGCGGCGCCGAACCCGGCAGCGGCACGCCGGAGGAATTCGGTGCTTTCATCAAGACGGAAATCGCGAAGTGGTCGGCGGTCGTGATGCAGGCGCGTCCGGGCGCGAAACCGTAAAGCCGAAACAAAGTAGAATTTGCAGCAATCAAGCATGCGCCCGTCACCCCGGCCCTCGCCCTGCTGAAGCGGGGCGTGGGAGTCGTAAGACCGCGTCGGTAAGGATTCACAAGGAGCAACTGATTTGGGCAAGATAGACGAGTTCGAATTTTTCTTCGCGAAGGAATGGTCGGACGGGTTTCCAATGGTCACGCCGACCGAGGAGCGCATTCAATGGATGCTGACCGGCACCCGGCGCAAGCACGACGAAGAGGTGGGACGCGTCCCGCCCGCAATGGAGCCGGCGACGGTGCGCGCAGTGGCTATCCATGCGTTGATGGCGGGCTGCAAGCCCGAGTATCTGCCGGTCGTGCTCGGCGGCCTCGCGCAGATCCTGCGCGAAGAACTCAACATGGGCGGCGTGCAGTGCACGATGCACGGCGTGGCGCCGATGATGATCGTCAACGGCCCGTACGCACAAAAAATCGGCCTGCACGGTGGCAACGGCTGCCTCGGTCCCGGCTTTCGCGCCAATGTATCGATCGGCCGCGCGATCCGGCTGCTGCTGCTCAATCTCGGCGGAGGCATTTCGGGGCTCGCATCGGCGACGATATTCAGCTCGCCGATGCGCTACACCGCGTGCATCACGGAGAACATGGAGCGCACGCCGTGGGAGACGCTCGCGGTGTCGCGCGGCTACCGGCCCGACGACGACGTGATCACCGTCGCGATGGTCGAATGCCCGCGTTTGCATTTTGACGACGTGAGCACCGAGCCCGAGCGGCTTTTGACCGGCATTGCCGACTCGATGACG
>JBKJMN010000239.1:0-36558 GCA_046596405.1 Burkholderiales bacterium | reverse complement strand
GTCCCTGTGGGTTTGGCAGCCCGCGCTTTCGTGTCGGTGATCATCGCGCCTCCTGACGGTATTAGCGGGGTCTGAAACCCCGATACCGTCAACGATACCGTCAAGGGGCTAAGGATGCAATGGGATTCTGCGGGACTGCCTGAAACGACTTTTACGAATGAACAGCAGGGAACCTGTCGGGGCTTGGGACTTAACGGGATGCCTCAGAAATCCGTTCAACGTAACGGGCGAGCATATCGACTTCGATATTGGCCTGTTGCCCCTGCGCAAGTGCGTGCAGGGCGGTCACGGCCAACGTATGCGGAATCAAGTTGATTTCGAACCGCGTGTCCTGCACTGCGTTGACCGTCAAGCTTACGCCATTCACGGCGACCGAGCCTTTGCGCGCGATGTATCTCGCGAGCTCCCGCGGCATCTCGATCACCAGCCGGCGATTGTCGCCGACCGCGGCTGAGCTCACGATCGTGCCCACGCCGTCGACGTGCCCGCTGACCAGATGGCCGTCGATCCGGTCGGCGAGGCGCAGCGCTTTTTCGAGATTCACCGGCGCGCTCTCTCTAAAGCCTGCGGTACACGACAGCGTTTCCTGTGAGACGTCGAATTCGCACCGCCGCCCGCCGCGCGCCACGACCGTCAGGCACACGCCGTCGGCGGCAATGCTGTCGCCGATTTTCACATCATCGACCGGCAATGCGCCGGCATCGATCGCGATGCGCACGCCGCCTTTGGCGGGCTTTACCGCCTGCACGCGGCCGACTGCCTGAATTATTCCGGTAAACACGTTAGGCCTGCTCCCAACCCGCCAACAGGCGAACGTCGCCGCCGACCATGCGCAAGTCGTTGACCTTGAAGTTGCGGCGCCCGCCCAGGTCCACGAGTTCCGGCAGATCGAACATGCCGCGCGCGCGCTCGCCGATGACGCACGGCGCGAAATAGAACAGCACTTCGTCCACGCAATGCTCGTTCAACAGCGAGCCGTTCAATTTCCGGCCGGCCTCGACATGCAATTCGTTGATGCCGCGGCGGCCGAGTTCCTGCATCAGCGCCGGCAGTTCGACCTTGCCCGCTGCATTGGGCAATACCAGGATCTCAGCACCCTTGTCCTGCAAGCGCGCGGCTTTCGCCTTGTCCTCCACCGCGCACGCGATCAAAACGCCGCCGCCTTCGAGGATGCGCGCCGTCTGCGGCAACTCGAGCCGGCTGTCGATCACCACGCGCAGCGGCTGACGCGACGTCGTCACCGCGCGCACGTTCAATTGCGGATCATCATCGCGCACAGTGCCTATTCCGGTCAGCACGGCGCACGCACGCGCGCGCCAATGATGGCCGTCGTTGCGCGCCGCTTCGCCCGTTATCCACTGGCTCTGGCCGTTCATCAATGCGGTCCTGCCGTCGAGACTGGCGGCGATTTTCATGCGCGACCACGGCCGGCCGCGCGTAACACGCGAAATGAATCCGCGATTGAGTACGCGCGCGGCGCTTTCCTGCACTCCGGTTTCGACCGCGATCCCCGCCTGTTGGAGCCGTGCCATGCCCTGCCCGGCGGTACGCGGGTCGGGGTCCTGCATTGCCGCCACCACCCGCGCAACACCCGCAGCAATCAGCGCTTCATCGCATGGCGGCGTGCGGCCCTGATGATGGCAGGGTTCCAGTGTCACGTAGGCGATAGCGCCGCGCGCGCTGGCGCCCGCCGCCTGCAAGGCCATTACTTCTGCATGCGGCCCGCCGGCGCGCTCGTGCCAGCCGGCGCCGACCACCACGCCCTCGCGCACGATCACGCAGCCAACGCGCGGATTAGGGGTCGTCGTATACAGCCCGCGTTCTGCGAGTTGCAATGCCTGCGCCATGAATTCGATGTCCGCCGCACTGCGCATGGTGGGCTACTTGCCTTTGCCCGCGGGCTTCTGGAATTCCTTGATCGCGTCCTGAAAATCGTCCACATCCTGAAAACTTTTGTAGACCGACGCGAAACGGATATAGGCGACCTTGTCGAGCTTGTAGAGCTCCTTCATCACCATCTCGCCGACGCGTCGCGAGTCGATTTCACGCTCGCCGAGCGCCAGCACCTGCTGGGTGACCGTGGCCACCGCATCGTCGACAAGCGGCGTGGGCACCGGCCGCTTATGCAGCGCGCGCATGAAACCCGTGCGCAACTTGCCGAGATCGAATTCGGTGCGGCTGCCATCCTGCTTCACGAGCTGGGGCATGCGCAGTTCGACCGTTTCGTAAGTGGTGAAGCGCTTGTTGCACGCGGCGCAGCGCCGCC
The DNA here is from genome assembly GCA_046596405.1 of Burkholderiales bacterium. Taxonomy (GTDB): domain Bacteria; phylum Pseudomonadota; class Gammaproteobacteria; order Burkholderiales; family SG8-41; genus PALSA-1004. Next base: position 34,292 of record JBKJMN010000239.1, on the reverse strand, counting down.
GCCGGCGGATGCTGTCGCCGTCGTCGTTGACACGCGAATCGATGACCTGCGTATCGGGCGCTTTGCAGAAAGGGCAATGCATAGTTAGTAAGGATGAAGGATGAAGGATGAAGGATGAACTAAGCCTTCTGCCCTGACTTCCGCCTTCATCCTTCCGCCTTCATCCTTTGTTTTCATACACCGGAAACTTCGCGCACAGTGCTTTCGCCGCCGACCCGGTGCGCTCTATCACCTTATCATCGTGCGGCGCTTCGAGCACATCGACGATCAGATTGGCGAGCTCGCGGGTTTCCGCAAGTCCGAAACCGCGCGTCGTGATCGCGGGCGAACCCAACCGGATGCCGCTCGTGACCGCCGGTTTTTGCGGGTCGTTCGGAATCGAATTCTTGTTGATCGTGATATGCGCGCGGCCCAATGCATCCTCGGCGTCCTTGCCCGTCACGTGTTTGGCCGTCAGGTCGACCAGAAAAAGGTGGCAATCGGTGCGGCCCGACACGATGCGGCAGCCGCGCTGCTGCAATTGCGCCGCCATCGCCTGCGCGTTCGCGACCACCTGAGTCTGGTATTCCTTGAAGCCGGGACTCAACGCCTCTTTGAAGGCGACAGCCTTGGCGGCGATCACGTGCATCAGAGGCCCGCCCTGGCTGCCCGGGAAGATCGCCGCATTGAGCACTTTCGCGTGTTCCGCGGCCGCCAGGATCAATCCGCCGCGCGGCCCGCGCAATGTCTTGTGCGTGGTGGTGGTGACGAAGTCGGCAATCCCGACCGGGCTCGGATATACGCCCGCCGCGATCAAGCCGGCGTAATGCGCCATATCAGCCATCAGCAAGGCGCCGACGCCGTCGGCGATTTCGCGAAAGCGCTCCCAGTCGATCGCGAGCGAATAGGCCGAGGCGCCGGCGACAATCAATTTCGGGTTGTGCTGGCGCGCCAGTTCCTCGACCTGATGGTAGTCGATGGCTTCAGTCTTTGGATCGAGCCCGTAAGTCAGCGCGTGATAAAGCTTGCCGCTGATGTTGACGCTGGCGCCGTGCGTCAAGTGGCCGCCGTGAGCGAGCGACATGCCGAGGATGGTGTCGCCTGGATGCAGCACGGCCGAATACACCGCGAAATTCGCCTGTGAACCCGAATGCGGCTGCACGTTCGCGAATTCGGCGCCGAACAATTCGCACGCACGGTCGATCGCGAGCTGTTCGGCGACGTCGACGTACTGGCAACCGCCGTAATAGCGTTTGCCCGGATAACCTTCCGCGTACTTGTTGGTCAATACCGAGCCTTGCGCCTCGAGAACGCGCGGGCTCGCATAGTTTTCGGACGCGATCAATTCAATGTGGTCTTCCTGCCGCTGTGTTTCGCGTTCGAGCGCCCACGTCAGTTCCGGATCGAAGCCCGCGATTGTTTCGTGCCTGGAGTACATGCCTGTGTTTTGCCGTAAATTGTTGATTTTACCATCTTTAATAGTGACCTACCGCTTGATGGCGGCGCGCAGCCTGGCGCCCTGAGCAACGCGCCCGTGGAATGCGCCGGGCACTCCGGAAGTTTTGCCCGCTGTGCGACTTGCCCGTATGATTAGCCCGGCGTGGCGGGGCGACCGCGCAACAACACGGAGCGATACGGTATGCGGATCCTGCTCGCGCTATCGCGGGTCATCGACGCGTTCAACGAAAAGATGGCGGTCATCGCCAACTGGCTGGTGCTGCTGGCGTGCCTGATCAGCGCCGGCAACGCGTTCTCCCGTTATGCGTTCAGCATAAGCTCCAACGCCTGGCTCGAAATCCAGTGGTACATGTTCGGTGCGATGATCCTGCTCGGCGCCTCGTATACGCTGAAGAAAAACGAGCACGTGCGCGTTGACATCGTCTACGCTCACCTGCCGACGCGGGCGCAGATCTGGATCGACATTCTGGGCGGCATTCTGTTTCTATTGCCGGCCACCATCATCATCGCGTGGCTCGCGTGGCCGATGTTCCACAATTCCTACCTGCAGCATGAAATGTCGGGCAACGCCGGCGGACTGTTGCGCTGGCCGATCAAAATCATGATTCCGCTCGGCTTCTGGCTGCTGTCTCTGCAGGGCATCTCGGAAATCATCAAGCGCATCGCCATGCTCACCGGCCACCTGCCGGCCGACGTGCATTACGAAAGGCCGCTGCAATGACCCGCGAATTGATGGCGCCCCTGATGTTCGGGGGGCTGGTCGTCTTCATGCTGATCGGTTATCCGGTCGCGTTTTCGCTCGCCGCCGTCGGACTCTTCTTCGGGTTCTGGGGGATCGAACTGGGTTTTTTTCAGGTCGCACTGCTGCAGGCGCTGCCCGAACGCGTCTTCGGCATCATCTCAAACGATCTTTTGCTTGCCATCCCATTCTTTACGTTCATGGGCGCGATACTCGAGCGTTGCGGGCTGGCCGAGGACATGCTGGACAGCATGGGCCAGTTGTTCGGGCCGGTGCGCGGCGGGCTCGCTTACGCGGTCATCATCGTCGGCGCGATTCTCGGTGCGATCACCGGCACGGTTGCGGCCTCGGTCATTGCGATGGGCCTCATATCGCTGCCCATCATGATGCGTTACGGCTACGACATGCGGCTCTCGACCGGGGTGATCGCCGCCTCCGGCACCATCACGCAGTTGATTCCGCCGTCGCTCGTGCTGGTGGTGCTCGCCGACCAGCTCGGCCGTTCGGTCGGCGATATGTACGCCGGCGCGATCGGCCCCAGCATCGTGCAGGTGCTGCTGTTCTGTCTGTACATACTTGCGCTGAGCATCATCAAGCCGGCCGCGATGCCGGCGCTGCCGCCGGAATCCCGCACGCTGAAAGGCTGGCAGCTCGTGCGCAAATGCCTGTGGGGCATGGTGCCGTCGATCGTGCTGATCTTCCTCGTGCTGGGCACCATCCTCATGGGGCTGGCGACGCCGACCGAAGGCGGCGCGATGGGCGCGGTCGGCGCGATTGTGCTCGCGGTATTGCATCACCAGAATTTTTCGCGCCGCGGCAAGCTCGCCGCGTGGATTGCGCTCGCGGCCCTGACATTGCTCGCGATACCGGCGATATTCGTGTGGCAGGACGCCTGGATGCCGGCGCCGCTGGTCGCCGCCGGGAGCGCCTTCCTGCGCGTCGCGCAGACGCCGCTGTTCGCGCTGTTCTACACCGCACTGACGGTGCTGCTGCTGGAAGCCGCATTTATCCCCGAGCTGCGCGGCTTGATCCGCGAAGCGTTCGGCTCGACCATGCGCATCACCTCGATGGTGATTTTCATTCTCGTGGGCTCCACCGTGTTCGGCCTCGTGTTCCGCGGCGTCGACGGCGACTTGTGGATCGAACACCTGCTGACCTCGCTGCCGGGCGGCGTCACCGGCTTCCTGATCTTCGTCAATCTGTTCGTCTTCTTTCTGGCGTTCTTCCTCGACTACTTCGAGATCGCCTTCATCATCATCCCCTTGCTGGCGCCGGTCGCCACCAAGCTCGGCATCGACCTCATCTGGTTCGGCGTGCTGCTCGGCGCCAATATGCAGACCTCCTTCATGCATCCGCCGTTCGGCTTCGCGCTCTTCTACCTGCGCGGCGTGGCGCCCAAGGAGGTCAAGAGCTCGGACATCTACTGGGGCGCGATTCCGTGGGTGGGGCTGCAACTGATATTGGTGGCCATCCTCATCTTCTTCCCGGGACTCGTGACGAGCTTTGTCAATAACGGCCCGACCGGCACGCCGAGCACGATCGAGCTGCAGATGGACGAGCAGCGCAACACAACGCCCGATACCGAAGGCAAAACCGAGGAAGACCGCACGGCCGCCGAGCTCGAGAAAGCGATCCGCGAAGGCAAGTAAACAGCGCGTGCCAACAAAAAGCCCCGCCGCGGCGGGGCTTTTTTATTGCCGGCGGACGTTTCGTTACTTCGCCGAACCGGCGGCCGCCTTGCTGCGCGGGCTGTAGGCGAAATTATCGAAGCCGTACTCGGCGACGCGAAACCACTGGTACTGCTCGTCGCGGAATTTTTTCCACGCCGGATAAATGCGCTTCCAGTGCGGGCTCTTCTCGGAGAGTTCGTCATAGAGCTGGAAGGCCGCCTTCTCGCATGCTTCCATCACCGGACGCGGGAACAGCCGCAACTGGGTGCCGCTGCCGACGAGTCGCTTCAACGCGTCGGGGTTTTTGGCGTCGTAGCGCGCGACCATGTGCACGTTCGCTTCGGCGCAGGATGCTTCGAGCGCCGCCTGATAATGCTTCGGCAGCTCGGCCCATTTTTTGTCGTTGATCAGCAGCGATAGTTCGGGCCCGCCCTCCCACCAGCCCGGATAGTAATAGAACTTGGCGACCTTGTTGAAGCCGAGCTTCTCGTCGTCATAGGGGCCGACCCATTCCGCCGCATCGATGGTGCCGCGCTCGAGCGCGGGGTAGATGTCGCCGGCCGCGAGTTGCTGGGCAACTACGCCCAGTTTCGCGAGCACCTGGCCGGCGAGTCCGCCGATGCGCATTTTCATGCCTTTCAGGTCGGCGACCGTTTTGATTTCCTTGCGATACCAGCCGCCCATCTGCGCGCCGGTATTGCCGCACGGGATATGCACGACGTTGTAATCCTTAAACAGCAGCGCGAGCGCGTCTATGCCGCCACCGTAGTACTTCCAGGCGTTTTGCTGCCGCGCGTTGAGGCCGAACGGCACGGCCGTGCCGAACGCAAAAGCGGGGTCTTTGCCGACGTAGTAATACGGCGCGGTATGGCCGCATTCGACGGTCCCGTTCTGCACCGCATCGAGTACCTGCAGACCCGGCACAATTTCACCCGCCGCAAAAACGCGGATCTGAAATTTGTTTTCGGTGATTTCGGCGACGCGCTTGGAAACGATATCGGCCGCGCCGAATATGGTGTCCAGGCTTTTCGGAAAACTCGACGCGAGACGCCACTGGATGGCCGGCTGCGATTGCGCGATGGCCGGCGCGGCAACCGTTCCCGCAGCGAGTCCAGCCGCGGCTTTGGTCAGAAATGCACGACGCTTCATGGTTTCCTCCTCCGTTATATTTTTAGATCAAAACCGCCGGGCCGACGCGCTCGAATTCCGGCTATGCCGCCCGTATTGAACAGCAGCCGCCGCGCGCGGTCAATCCCCCGCGATGGTCATGCGGTCGATCAATACCGAGCCGCACTGCTTGGAGCCGCGTTTGACGATGTCGTTGCCCGCCGCGACGATGCCGAGAAACATGTCCTTCAAGTTGCCGGCGACGGTGATTTCCTGCACCGGATACGCGACCTCGCCGTTTTCGACCCAGAACCCCGCGGCGCCGCGCGAGTAATCGCCGGTCACCATGTTGATGCCGGATCCCAGCATCTCGGTCACCAGCAGTCCGCGCCCCATCTGTTTCAACATTTGCGGCAGATTCTGGCCGGTGTCTTTCAACATGAGATTGTGAGCGCCCCCGGCATTGCCAGTAGTCTGCATGCCGAGCTTGCGCGCTGAATAGCTGCCGAGAAAATAGCCGCGCACGACACCCGCTTCGACTACCGCGCGCCGGCGCGTCGTCACGCCTTCTTCGTCAAACGGACTGCTGGCCTCGCCTTTGACGATCAGCGGGTCTTCGGTGATCTCGACCAGCGGTGAAAACACCTGCTGGCCCAGGCTGTCGACCAGGAATGACGATTTCCGATAAAGGCTTCCGCCGCTGACGGCCGACACAAAATGGCCGAGCAGCGAAGCGGCCACCGGCGCCTCGAACACCACCGGCACCTGCGCAGTGGCGATTTTCTTGGCGCCCAGGCGCGCCAGCGCACGCGCGCCGGCCGTCTTGCCGACGTGCTCGGCCGCATCGAGCGAGGCCGGGTCGCGCGCCGACGTGTACCAGTCGTCGCGCTGCATCGCGTCGCCCTTGCCCGCAATGACCGCGCAGCTGATCCAGTGACGCGAACTCGGATAGCCGGCCAGAAAGCCCAGCGAATTGCCATAGGCAAAATGCGATTGCTGCAGCGACACCGTCGCGCCTTCGGAATTGGCAATGCGCTTGTCGACGGCGAACGCCGCGTCTTCGCATGCGCGCGCGACTTCGATCGCGTGCTCGACGTCCAGGTCCCATGGATAAAATAAATCGAGATCGGGAATGTCGCGCGCGAGCAGGTCGGCGTCGGCGAGCCCCGCGAATTCGTCGCTCGCGGTGAACTTCGCGATCGACAGCGCGGCATCGGCGGTCGCGCGCACGGCGGGCGGGGAGAAATCCGAGGTGCTCGCATGGCCGCGCCGCTGTCCGATGTACACCGAGATGCCCATGCTGCGGTCACGATTGTATTCGATGGTTTCGACCTCGCCCTGGCGCACGGTGACGGTTTGGCCAAGACCCTCGGACACTTCGGCCTCGCACGCGGTCGCGCCGTGCTGGCGCGCGTAATCGAGCACGTCGGCGACTATCGCCTTGAGACTTGCGTCATCGTGGGCGAACTGAGTGCGCGACGGCGCGCGCGATTTGACGGCGGTGGACATCAGCGGAGCTTTCCCAAAAGCCGTTATCATACCAGCATGAATACCGCGATCGAGGACCAGGAAGAACCCGCCCGCCCGAGCAAATCCCAGCGCAAACGCGACATGGCGGCGCTGCAGGACATCGGCGCCGAACTCACGATGCTCAACGCCGATCAACTCGCGCAAATCGATCTGCCGGAACGCCTGTTTCAGGCCATCGTCGATGCCCAGCGCATCCGCGATTTCGAAGGCCGCCGCCGCCAGATGCAGTTCATCGGCAAGCTGATGCGCGAAATCGACCCGGCGCCGATCCGCGCCAGGCTTGACTTGTGGAGCGGCGCTGCGCGCGCGGGCACCGCGCAGCAAAAGCTGGTCGAGCGTTGGCGCGAGCGCCTGCTCGCCGGGGATGCCGAACTGACGCTGTTCGCGGCTGAATACGCGGGCTGCGACTTGCAACACCTGCGGTCGCTGATCGCGAGCGTCAAACGCGACGTTGCACTCAAGCGCACGCCAAAAAACTTTCGCGAGCTGTTCCGCACGATCCGCGACATCGTCGCCAAATCTCCAGAGCAGACAGAAATTCTTTGACCGCGAAGTACGCTAAGGACGCAAAGAGAATCAAGGGATGGGAAAATCAATCCGCCCGCGAACGATCTTTGCGGATGGACGTGTGTGTAGTAGAGCTTTAACGAATCCCGGAACCTCGTATAGTCTGACTTATGTTCAAATGAGGCTCCACGTTTCCGCAACTTGACCGGGCTTATTTGTTAAGCACGTTCTGAACTGGCGCGCAATCACTGTGACCGGCGCGAGACCGTGAGATAAGCAGAATAGATTGTCTTATCCCTCAGCCTATTTCGGCACTGACCAGGCTTCAGCAGATACGATTGAGCAGCGCTTGGGTCGCCTTGAGGTCCGGCGTGTCAAATCCTTGTGTGAATTTTTCGTAAATTGGCTTTAGCAACCTGTAGCCAGCCTCTTCACGACTGACTGCGGCCATCCAGTCCGCGAACCCCGTAGCTGCGCGCAATTCTAATGCCAGCGCGCCCTGCTCCCGCGCAATGCGAACCGCGCTGCGATATTCTTCCTCGATCCTGGGGCTGCGGGCATCCGCCTGGCGCAAGGCTTCGGCCCGCAGCCGGTGCACGTCGGAGATGAATACTTTCAGGTGAGTCTCCACCGAGATCTGCTGCAACTCGTCGAGCAGGTTGAGGCAGTCGTCCACCCGCCCCATCTCGAGTTTGGCCGCCGCGAGTAACGTTCCCAGAAAGGTCAGGTATCCACGCTGCTTCGCATTGAGCAGTGCGCGAAAAGTCGCTTCCATCTGCTCCGCGCCGCGTCCAGGCTCACCCTGCCGGCTTGTCGCCCAGGCGCTGGTGAACGTGGCCAGCGCCGCCGGCAAGGCGAGCTTGGCCTCCGCCGCGATCTCGGCCATGGGTTCGGCGTGGCCGCTCGCCGCCCGGGCATCGCCAGCCATCATGGAATAGAACCCGGCATACCAGAGCGCGACCGATCGGCTGAAGGGATGTCCCAGCGTGTCGCCGACACGGATCGCATCAAGCGCGACGTCGGCACCGCGCTCGGCGAGCCCGGCCTGCCACAGCGCACAGCCGCCTGTCGCACGTGCACAGACTCCAGGATCGTGCAGGCCGTAGATCGCCCAGTGGCCTCCATGCAGGTCGATGTCGTAGAGGGCGAGACCTTGCTCGATATCGTCACGCGTAATGGTGACCTGCCCGCGCAGGAATGCCGTGGTCCAACGCGCATGATGGGCCTGGAGCCTGAGGTCGCTCTTGCCGAGCCGGCCGGCCATTTCGACCAGGCGGTCGGCGCGCTCGGACGCCGCGGGCAAATTGCCCCCCATCGAGTTGTAAATCCAGTCCGCCCAGCGAGCCCGGAAGTGCAGCGGATCGTCGCCAAGCGGGGCGCTGATCCTGACCGCTTCCTCCGCGATACGGCCTGCCTCTGGAGTACCTGGTCCCTTGAGTGCTTGCAGCGTAATCTGCTGGTCCAGAACGAGTTGCGCTTCCTCGCGCTGCCGGGCCGGCGACTCAGGCGCCTTGCGCAGCAGTGCCACCGCGTTAACGAAATGGCTGCCCGCTTCCGCGTACTCCGAGCGCTCCATCGACTGGCGCCCGGCGCGCGTCCAGTATTCCCCTGCCCGGTCTTCGAGCCCCGCCGCCGCGTAATGGAATGCGAGCAATTCCGGTCGGCGTGCCACCGCCTCGGCTGATTTGTCCTGCAACGCCTCTGCGACGCGCGTATGCAACAGCTGACGCCGCGCGCGCAGAAGGCTCGCATAGGCGGCATCCTGGACGAGTGCATGCTTAAATACATAGGTGGCCTCCGGCGGTTCGCCGCGAACGTACACGAGTTCGGCGCTGACAAGGCTGGACAGCGCTTCGGCCAATTCGCCAGCATCCATCGGAGAAACCGCCAGCATCAACTCGTAGGTGAACTCACGCCCGATGACGGAGCCGATCTGGGCCACCTCTTTCACGGGCGAGAGCCGCTCGAGACGAGCCATCAGCGAATCCTGCAAGGTCGCCGGGATCGCCATCGGCGGCAGGGCGCCGGTGAGCACGTAGCGGCCGCCGTGATCCGCGAGCAATCCGGACTCAAGCACCGTCTTGGTCAGTTCCTCCACGAACAGCGGGATCCCCTCGGTCTTTGCGAGGATCTGGTCGACAACTTCGGCGGGCAGCGGCCGGCCTCCCGACACGTGCTCGACAAGCTCCAGGCTCTGTCGACGCGCGAGCCGGTTGAGGGTCAACGCCGTTACGTGAGGCAGGTTGCTCCAAGGCGGCGCAAACTCCGGGCGGAACGTAATAAGGACGAATACCCGCGCGTCACGGATGCGCGCGAGGCACAGGCCGATCAACTCGCGGGTTGTGGGATCGATCCAGTGCGCGTCTTCAACCTGCCAGTACACCGGACTCAAACGCGAGAGCGCCACCACCTGGTCGGCGAGCGCGTCAAGCGTGCGACGCTTGACGGCGTCGGCCGTGAGCACCGGCATCTTGTAGCGTTCATCGAGCGCTATCCCGAGAACCGAAGCGAACAACGGCAACACGTCGGCAAGCCGCAGCGTCGTCGGCTGCAGCAGCGCCTCGAGCTTGGCGAGGCGCTTCGCGTTGTCGTCGTCCGCATTCATTCCGGCCGCAAACTCTAAGTGGGCGATCGCTGGCTGCAGCGCGCTGTTGGCGTGAAACGGCGAGCATTGATAGCGCACGCGCGTATGCTGCTCGTCGCGCATTCGCTGGCGGAACTGCTCGCCAATGCGCGACTTGCCGATGCCGGCCTCTCCGCAAAGCAGCACCGCCTGGCCTTCCCCGCCGGCTGCCTGCTCCCAGCGGCTGAGCAGAAGCGCAACCTCCTGGTCCCGCCCAACGAAGCCACTCATGCCGGCGAGGTGCGCCGCCTCGAACCGGCTGGCGCCCGCCTCGCCTGCGACGCGCCAGGCGCGCACGGGTTCGCGAAAACCCTTGAGCTCCAGGCTGCCGAGATCGACGTACCGGAACGAGCCCAGCGTCAGCGCACGTGTACTCTCGGCAATGACGACCGTGTTGGGCTCAGCGATCGCCTGAAGGCGCGCGGCCAGGTTCGGCGTTTCGCCGATCGCGGACAGTTCGGAGACGCCCTGCGTATCCATGACCTTGCCGACGACCACCATGCCGGTCGCTATTCCCAGGCGCGCGCTGAGAGGACCGGAGACGCGCGGCGCGAGGCGTCCGACAGCCTCGACAATGTCCAGGGCCGCACGCACTGCGCGTTCGGCTGCGTCCTCGTGCGCCTGCGGATAGCCGAAGTAGGCAAGCACGCCGTCGCCCAGAAATTGCGCGAGATGGCCTTCGAAGCGAGCTACCACGCCGGCGCACACCGCCTGGTAATCGCGCATGATGTCGCGCAGTTCCTCGGCATCGACACCCTGTGCGAGCGCGCTCGAGCCGACAAGATCGCAGAACATCACGCTGACCTGGCGCCGCTCGCCGGCGGTCGGCGATGTTTCCCTCACAGGGGACGCTTGTCCAGCCGGGGGCAATTCAGCGATCGCCTTCAAGAGGCGCAGGCGGTGCCCGAGCGACACCCCTAGCTCCTTGAGGTGGACTTCGTTCAGCTGCCGCAGGGTCGCGAGGTCGATGTCATTTTGCGCGAAGGTCGCGGTGTACTGCGCAAGGCCGAGTGAATCGAGAAACTTGTCGACGTCAGGCATACGCGGTCACCCTCATTCGCTTCGATCCTGGGGTAAGCAGTGGCAATTTACCGAGAAACAGGAAAATCAATCCGCTCGCCAACGATCTTTGCGGATGGACGTGTGTATGGTGGAGCTTTAACCGATCCCGGTACCTCGGATAGTTTGTCTAATGTAAAATTGAGGCTCCACCTTACCGCAACTTGATCGGAATTATGGGATAAATACCGGGCAATTTAGCTTGATCTGTATAAAGAGGCAATGCGGTCCCCGTACCCCGAGGGGCTCCCGGGGTGCTCCATGGGCAGCTGCTGACGCACTTCCCGCCTCTCTCCTCACGCTATACTTCCACCATGCATAACGAACTCTTGATCGGCCTGGTCTCGATCAGCGACCGCGCATCGAGCGGCGTGTATGAAGACAAAGGCCTGCCCGCATTGCAGGAATGGTTCGGCGCGGCGCTCGCGTCACCGTGGAAAATGGTCACCCGCCTCATCCCGGACGAGCTGCCGGTCATCGAGCAGACGCTGCGCGAACTCGTCGATGAAGCGCGCTGCCACCTCGTGCTCACCACCGGCGGCACCGGCCCGGCGCCGCGCGACGTGACGCCCGAAGCGACGCTGGCGGTCGCCGACAAGGTCATGCCGGGGTTCGGCGAACAGATGCGCCAGGTCAGCCTCAAGTACGTGCCGACGGCCATCCTGTCGCGCCAGGTCGGCGTCATCCGCAAGCAGGCGTTGATACTGAATCTGCCCGGGCAGCCCAAAGCAATCAAAGAGACGCTGGACGGCGTGTTCGCCGCGGTGCCCTACTGCATCGACCTGATCGGCGGCCCGTACATCGAGACCCATGAAAATATCATCAAAGTGTTTCGTCCCAAATCGGCCATTCGGCCGAAGTGAATGCGTGAAAGAGTGAATGGGTGAATGGGTCTTCACTCTTTCACCCTTTCACCCTTTCACCCTTTCACTCCTTCACCATTACATCCTATGACCCAACTCCTCGACGCCATCGAAATTGAGACAGCCCCCAATCCATCGGCCACCGTCATCTGGCTGCACGGTCTTGGCGCCGACGGCAACGATTTTGCGCCAATAGTGCCGGAACTGCGGCTCGCCGGCGCGCCCGCGATCCGGTTCGTCTTTCCGCACGCGCCTATGATGCCGGTCACGATCAACAACGGCCACGTGATGCGCGCGTGGTACGACGTAAGCTTCGGCGATCTGGAAGGCACCACGCGCCGCGCCGACGAAAAAGGCGTGCGCGCTTCGCAGGCGCAGGTCGGCGGGTTGATCGAGCGCGAGATCGGACGCGGAATCGCCGCGCGCAACATCGTGATCGCGGGATTCTCGCAGGGCGGCGCGATTGCGCTGCAAACCGGCTTGCGATATCCGCAGCGACTTGCCGGCATCATGGCGCTGTCGACCTACCTGCCGATCGGCGACAGCCTCGCGGCCGAAGCCTCTCCGGAGAACCGCGAAGTGCCGATCTTCTACGCACATGGCACGCACGATCAGGTCATTCCGCTCGCGATGGCCACGGCGTCGCGTGACAAACTGACTGGCGCCGGGTATCGCGTCGAATGGCACGAGTACCCGATGCAGCATTCGGTGTGCGCGGAGGAAGTGGGCGCGATCAGCGCCTGGCTCTCGGAAGTGGTGCGCGCGTAAGCGCGCCGTTGCCCGGCCGCTTGCCCGGACGGGCGGGGTCAATTGTTTTTCATGACTTTGTATTTACCCCAGTCGAAATCGTCGCCGCCTTCGACCAGCCGGCGCGGCATCAGATAGTACTGCTTGCCGCGCACGCTCATCTCCAGCGGTTGGGTCTGGGTGTAGCTGCCGACTTTGAGCAGCAGCGAAATGTCGCCGTTCTTGTCCGGCGCCGTCGACAACAGAACCGCTGCGTCGCCGTCGCGCATCACATTGATCGACGACACGCCGCCGGCAGGCGACAGGCGCACGGGGATGATTGCCTTGGAGATGAGCTGGATGCCGACGCGGCGCTGCTGAAACGCGTCACACGTCAGCCGCCGCACGACGCCGGCCCCCCAGAACTTCGACGTTTCGCCCTGCACGCCGAGCAGGCTGCCGACCTTAATCCAGTCGCCCTTGACCGGCGGCACGATCGCGCCGAATCCGCCTTCGCTGATGTTTTCGACGATCCAGCTCTCGCCGACGTTCTTGACCTGAAAATCGAGCGAGACGTCGTCTTCGGGTGGCCGGATGCAGCGCAGAACCTGCTCCATGCCATGCACTACCGTCAGGCGGGTGGCGATCTGGCGGCGCTCCGAGGTGCGCGCCGGCGGCTTGTCGGCCCAGTACAGGGCGAGGTGCTGCATCACGGCGAGCACGAGATCGAGGTCGTACGAGCCGCCAAGATTGACAGCTGACGGCATGCCGCCTTTTTCCTTGATGTCGTCCATCATCTCGCGCAGCGCGGGCAGGGCTTTGCCCGGGCCGAAATAGCGGATCGTCGGATTCGCCTCGAAATCCTTCATCACGCGCGCCGCGGGCTTGCGCATCGACAGGTCGAAATAATAATTGCAGCCGGGCCCCGGCTTGGTCTGCATTTGATACATCCGGCCGAAGTGCGCAACGAGGCGCTCGGCAATCTCCTGCCTGATGGGCGTCAAGCCATCGGTCGACGATACGCCGAGCATCAGCGCTTTCAAAAATTCCTGCACGGCCGTGCCCTGGCCGTGCGCGCCGGGGTAGATGTCGACCGGCGTCGCGGCCAGACGCTTGGATTCGGCAAACAGGTATATGCGCCCGAGTTCGCCCCACACGCGGTCATCGACCGGGCCGTAGCGCAGCGCGCTCCACTTGAGTTGCAGCGTGAGCGTGCGTAACGCGCGCGCGAGTATCACCGGCAGGTCTTTTTTTATTGCGCTCGCGCCGCTCGCGCCGGCCTGGAACTGCTCAATGCACTGGTTGTAGCAGGCGCCAAGCGTCTTCCAGAATTCGAATATCGTGTTCCACAGCTTATTCTCGCGGAATTTTTCCTGGCGGTCGGTGGCGAGATAATCCTGCGCCAGCCTGCGCTGATGGATTTTGGCCGCCTGGTCGAGTGCGTCGTAAAGCTCCAAGCGATAGTCGAGCTTGAAACCCTCGGTGCGGCTTACCGAGTCAAGCCAGAACGTGACTTCTTCCAGCGCTTTGGTGGCGTCCTGCACAGGAAATTCCGCGATGAGAGACCGCGCCTGTTTAGGATCCGCCATCGGATGATCGGGCTTGCTGCCTCCGAACAAAGCCATTCCTCCGCCCCTTTTTTCACGCTCAACCGATTTAGTAGCGCGGATTTTACGCGTAAACCGTGACTATGGATGCGCCGTGATGCCTTGACACGCGAATTGAGAAGCAAATCTTTGCCGCACGCCTGCGCGCCGCCGCGCCTCAAGCGGCGGCGTCGCCGCCTTCCGGCTGGTTCTCGATATAGCGCTTGAGCAGGCGGTTCTCGAAACTGGTTTCCTTGATCACGGCTTTGGCGATGTCGTGAAAGGAGATGACGCCGAGCAGCTTGGCGTGTTCCATGACCGGGAGATAGCGAATATGGTTCTGCGTCATCACCTCGCGCACCTGGTCCAGCGTATCGGCGGGACTCCCGCAGAGGGGACCAGCGACCATCACGTCGCGCAGCCGCAAGCCGCCAAGATCGCCGCTTTGCGCATCGAGCGCCTTCAGCACCTCGCGAAACGTCAGCATGCCCGTCATGCGCGCGCCGTCGATGACGACCAGCGACCCGATGTCGTGCTTCACCATCAGGCGCACCGCCGCCGAGACCCGTTCGTCGGGTGCAGCGCTGAAAATCGCGCCGCCCTTCATGTTCAAGATGTCACGGATGATCATCGCGGCCTCCTCGCTACCATCATAGCAAAGGCGAGAGGCGTGAGGAGGGAGGAGGAGGTCCTTTAGGTCTTTACGCCTCTCGCCTCTCGCCTCTCGCCTCTCGCCTCTCGCCTCTCGCCTCTCGCCTCTCGCGGCTATAGCCGCTCCGTCTCCCCCTGCGCGGGCCGCCACACGAGCAGCCGGCGTTCCGCGAACGACACCACTGCGTCGAGCGCGAGCGCGAACGCGGTCAGCACGAGGATGCCGGCGAACACCGTATTGATGTCGAAAGCGCCTTCGGCCTGCAGTATCAGGTAACCGACGCCGCGCGCCGAACCCAGGTATTCGCCGACCACCGCGCCGACGAAAGCCATGCCGACCGACGTATGCAGACTGGAAAATACCCACGACATCGCGGACGGCACGTACACCGTGCGCAGCAATTGGCGCGAGCTTGCGCCCAGCATGCGCGCGTTGTTCAGCACGACCGGGCTCACTTCCTTGACACCCTGGTAAACATTAAAGAACACGATAAAAAACACCAGCGTGATGCCGAGCGCGACCTTGGACAGAATGCCGAGACCGAACCAGACCGCGAAAATCGGCGCCAGTATCACACGCGGCATCGCATTCATCGCTTTGATGTAGGGATCGGCGAGCGCGGACGCGGTCGGCGACAATGCGAGCCACAGCCCGACGATCAGGCCGAGGAGCGTGCCGATCACGAAGGCGAGCAAAGTCTCGACCAGCGTGATCCACAGATGCACGTAAATTTTGCCGCCCGCGAACCATTCCCAGATGCGGCTCAAAACCTGCAGGGGCTGACCGAAAAAAAACTTGGCCTGGTTGGCATCCTCGAAGAAAAACGGCGGGATCAGGCCCGGCTCGGTCAGCACGTACCAGAATACGAACACGGCGCCGAGCAATAGCGCGTGGAACAGCGCGAGTCGGCCGGCGGGAAGCGGCTTACGCATGACGCGGCCCAGTCGCGCAGCCTGGGTGCAGGACCCGCTTCATATGCGCTGACCTTGCGCATACCCTTTGAGCACTTCGTCCTTCATCGTATGCCAGATTTCGGTATGCAGCTGCACAAAGCGCGGCGTCATGCGGATCTCGGCCACGTCGCGCGGCCGCGGCAGGTCGATCGCGAATTCGCCGATCGGATGCGTCGCCGGGCCCGCCGACAGAATCACCACGCGGTCCGACAGCGAGATCGCCTCCTCCAGATCGTGCGTGATGAAGACAACCGACTTGCGGTCGGCCGACCACAGTTCGAGCAGCTCGTTTTCCATCAATTGCCGGGTCTGGATGTCGAGCGCCGAAAACGGCTCGTCCATCAGCAGGATTTTAGGATCGAGGATCAGCATTTGCGCGAGCGCCACGCGTTTTTTCATGCCGCCGGACAACTGATGCGGATAGCGGTCGCCGTGCGCGCTGAGCCCCACGCGCTTGAGCCAGGACTCGACCTTTTCGCGCACGATTTTCTCCTCGACATCGCGATAACGCAGGCCGAGCGCAACATTGTCGTAAGCAGTCAGCCACGGCAGCAACGCGTCCGACTGGAACATGTAGCCGGCGTCGCCATTGATGCCCGCCAGCGGCCGACCCAACACGTTCACTGCGCCGGCGGACGATGCCAGCAATCCCGCCGCGACATTGAGCAAAGTCGATTTTCCGCAGCCGGTGGGGCCCACTACGGAGACAAACTCACCGGCGCCGACCGTCAGCGTGGTGTCACTGACCGCCGTATAAGTCTTGCCGCCCGCGTCGCCGGCGACGAAGGTGACGGTGATATTGGAAAGGGCGAGAGCCGGTGCGAATGACATAAGCCTGCGGATTATAACGGTGTAGGGATTCCTCCGCCCCTCATCCCCGGCATCGTGGCCCGCGCGAATCGAACGGCAGCGTTGCGCTGTCCGTTCGTATTCGCGAAGCTGATGCGGCGGACGCGTCCACGATCAGCGCTTATTTGCGATATTTTTTGAGCGCTTTTTGCGCGAAACTATTGTCGAAAGTCTTTGCGAGATCGATCTTCGCGGCCTGCACCGTGGGCTCGAACGAATTCAGCACCTTGTACACGTTTTTCGCGCCTTCCATCGAGAACAGGCCGTCGGGCGAATAGCCTTCCATGTTCTTGAGGAGCGCGACCTTGTACATCGTTGGATCGTCGCCGTAGTATTCGGGCGGCACGCTCGCCAGCACTTCTTCGGGGCGCGCTTTCTGCAGCCATAAATTAGCACGCACGATGGCATTGACGACCGCCTGCGCGGTATTCGGGTTCTTCTTCACCCATTCCACCGGCGCGTAAATGCAGCCTGCGTGATAAGCGCCGCCGTACACTTCCTTCATGCCCTTCGCCGTGCGCGTATCGATGACCGGAATGATGTCGCCCGCAGCTTCGAGCCGCGCGATCACCGGATCGAGATTGGAAATGCCGTCGATCTCGCCTTTGCGCATGGCCGCGACGGCGCCTGCGGTCGCGCCAACGCCGATGATGGCGACCGCATCCGGCGCGAGCCCGTCCTTCGCAAGCAGGCTGCTGACCATCATATTGGTGCTCGAGCCCGGCGCGGTAACGCCGATTTTCCAGCCCTTCATGTCTTTCGGCGACTTGTATTGCGCAACCTTGTTCTTATGTACGCCGAGCACGATGCCGGAATAACGACCTTCGAGCGCGATGGCGACGATGTTGATGCCTTTCGCCTGCATGTTGATCGTGTGCTCGTAGGCGCCCGATACGATGTCGGCGCTGCTGCCGACCATCGCTTGCAGCGCCTTGGCGCCGCCCG
Organism: Burkholderiales bacterium; assembly: GCA_046596405.1. GTDB lineage: Bacteria > Pseudomonadota > Gammaproteobacteria > Burkholderiales > SG8-41 > PALSA-1004. The sequence goes on along the minus strand of JBKJMN010000239.1, from coordinate 17,046 downwards.
GAAAATCGACAATTTCGACCGTGAGCCCTTCGTCTTTAAAGTAACCGCGCCGCTCGGCGATCGTCAGCGGCAGATAGTAAAAAAGATTCTTGCCGCCGACCGCGATGGTGATTTTCGGTTTTTCGAGCGCCTGCGCGTACGCGCCGCACGGCGCGCCTCCCAACAAGATCAGCAGCGCCGCAAAAACATTTATGGCAGTACGCATGGCTCCTCCGGCGGGGTTCATAATTTGGCGAGGGATGCTCACATGCGGCACATTCAGTGTCAAGCAGCAACCATCGCGGTCATATAACGCCGCGCGCCTTCAGATCACGCCGGCTCAAAGCATCGTAGCCGAGCGCCGCGAGTATTTCGTCGGTGTGAGCGCCGAGCTTCGGCCCCACCCACTTCGTCGCCCCCGGCGTCGCGGACAGCTTAGGGACTATGCCCGGCAGCTTGACCGGCTTGCCGTCCGGAAGCCGATGTTGCTCGAGCATGCCGCGGGCAATGTAGTGTGCGTCTTTGACGATATCGGCGACGTCGAACACCTTGCCCGAAGGAACCTGGGCCTTTTCCAGCGCTTCAAGTATGTGATCGAGATCGTGCCGCCGCGTCCAGTCGGCAATCGCGCCGTCGAGTTCCGCGGTGCGCGGCACGCGGCCGGCGTTGGTCGCGAGCGTCGGATCATCGCCGAGATCGGCGCGCCCGATGGCGGTCATCATGCGCTTGAAAATCGCGTCGTTGTTGGCGCCGACAATCACGAACTTGCCGTCGCGCGTCGGATACGTGTTCGACGGCACGATGCCCGGCAGCGCGTTGCCGGCGCGTTCGCGGACGAATCCGAGCACGTCGAACTCGGGCACCAGGCTTTCCATCATACTGAATACCGCTTCATATAACGCGACATCGACGACCTGGCCGCGGCCGCCATTCACGTTGCGATGGTGCAGCGCCATCATCGCGCCGATCACCCCGTAAAGCGCCGCGATTGAATCGCCGATCGAAATGCCGAGGCGCACCGGCGGGCGATCGGCATAGCCCGTTACCGAGCGCATTCCGCCCATAGCCTCGCCGATTACGCCGAAACCGGGGCGGTCGCGATAAGGGCCGGTCTGACCGTAGCCCGACAGCCGCACCATCACCAGGCGCGGATTCGCCTTTGCTAGCTCATCGAAACCGAGATTCCACTTCTCGAGCGCGCCCGGGCGGAAGTTCTCGACGACAATGTCGGCATCCGCGCAAAGTTTGCGCACGATCTCCTGCCCTTCCGGCACGCGCATGTTGACCGTAATCGATTTCTTGTTGCGCGCCTGCACGTACCACCACAGCGACGTGCCCTTATACATCTTGCGCCATTCGCGCAACTGGTCGCCGCCGTGGGGCGACTCGATCTTGATCACGTCGGCGCCGAATTCGGCGAGGATGCGGCTGCAGAACGGCCCGGCGATCAACGTGCCCAATTCGATCACCTTGATACCTTTTAATGGCGGTGCGGCGGTGTCGCTCATATAATCCAGGATTCTTTTTTTGATCGCTTATTCTAATATGGCCAACAAGGACTCGCTGTTCGGCGTGCTGTCGCGCCAACCCTGGTGGCTGAGCGTCATGGCAGGCGCGGCGCTGTTCGGCAGTGCGCAGTTGTTTTTGCCGGGCATGATTGCGGCCGCCATCGCGGTGCCCTTCCTGGGAATCGCCTGCTATGCGGGCTGGCGCCAACTGCGCGCGCCGGGCGCAACGTCGGTCGCGGCAACGCTTGACCGGGTCCGCGGCATGTCGTGGGAGAATTTTTCCAGCGTGCTGGCCGAAGCCTTTCGCCGCGACGGTTACTCGGTGAGCGAGGCCCGCCACGGCGCCGCCGACCTGACACTCGACAAAGCCGGGCGCATGACGGTCGTCAGCTGCAAGCGCTGGAAAGTCGCGCAGACCGGCGTGGGGCCGTTACGCGATTTGCTGGAAGCGAAGGAGGCACAAGATGCTGCGGAGTGCATTTACGTCGCCGCCGGCGATTTCACCGCCAACGCGCGCACTTTCGCGACGCAAAAATCGATCCGCCTGCTGCACGGCGCTGCGCTCGCCAGCCTGATTGCCCGGGTCGACGGCAAACGCGGCTGGTTTCGTCTTCGCTAGAAAATCAGCGTTACCCTGCGTGTGCGTCCGGCGTGCGCCGCAGCCAATCGAGATAGTCATCGAAGCCGGCGGCGGTCGCGCGCGGTTTGAAACCGAATTCGCTGACCATGCGCCCGATGTCGAGCGCACAGCGGTCGCGGTCGGTGTAGCCGATGTTCGGTGGTTCAGACGGCGCTGCAACGCGACAGTCGAAGCGCGGATAGGCGGCCTTGAGCCGCGCGCACCATTCATCGACGGGCCCCCAGTCGCCGCCCGCGCTCAGGTTGTACACGGCATGCCGGGTCGTCCGGGCATCGAGCAGCATGATGAGGCCCGCTGCCACGTCGCGGCTGTAAACCCAGTCGCGCCGCACGGCATGCCGGGGCAGGACGGCGGCTTCGCCAAGCAACGCGCGGCGCGCAAGCTGCGAATGGGTGCCAAAATTGTCGCGCACGCCGGTCGCGCGCTCCCACGGCCCAACCAGCGTTCCCAAGCGCGCGCACACGACGTCGAACTGCCACAATTCGCGCAACCGCACGCACATGCGCTCCGCGGCGAACTTGGTGATTCCATATAACGACACCGGCGCCACCGGCGAGCTGTCCTCGTAGATGCGCTGCAGCCGGTACAGCGATTCGCCGTATACCGCCGCCGAGCTCGTAAAAACAAAACGTCGTACGCGATGCGTCCGTGCGGCCGTCAGCAGATTGAGCGTGCCGTGCTGATTGACTTCGATGCTGGACGCGGGATCGGCCACTTCGCGTGCGGGGCCGGCAGTGACTGCCGCGCAATGGATGACGCCGTCGATCGCGCGCGCCGCAAATAGACGGTCCATCGCCGCCGCATCGCGAATGTCCGCGTTGACCACCTCGACCAACGCGTCATGCGGCTCCAGCACCGCCTTGATCGCGGCCGGTATTTCTCCGGCATCGAGCAGCACGACACGATTGCGGCGCGCGAGCAGCGCCTCGACCACGTTCATGCCGACATAGCCCGCGCCGCCGGTTACGAGTACCGTCATCGTCTCAAGATCCGCGCAGCTAAAGGTCGAGCGACGCGGCGAATGCGCGAAAGTCGGCGATCTCCTCGAGCCCCATGAGCCCGTCGTACAGATTCTGCGTGACGGCTTTGCCCCACACCGGCTCGCCAAGCTCAAAAAACTTACCGGTCAGTTCCGCCTCGGTGTGCGGCTTCGCGGCCTCGCCCTTGGTTATCACGCAGCGTCCTTCGTGCGCGGCACCGTCGCGCATCACGACGCGCACTGTGACCGGCTGCTCCTGCGGAAACCGCGCGGTGAACGACTTGTCTTCCTGCAAATCCACTTTCTGCACGAGCGCCTGCACTTGCGCGTTCGCGACAGCAGCGTCGTCGAAACTTTTCAGCCCGGAGCGGCCGTGGTAAAGAATGCTCGCGAGCGCGAACGGCACGGAAAAGCGCGCGCCGAAACTCGACACGATGTTCTTGCCGGCCAGGCTTGCCGCCAGCATGTACGCCCTGACTTCGATGCGTTCGATCGCGTCGAGCGGCAGGCGCCCGTCCGGGACTTTTTCGAGCAGATCCTCGAGCGCATCGACGGCGGAGTGCCCGTAGCGTCCAATCGGATGCAACTTGAAATAGCTTTGCGTGATCAGCCAATTTGTGCCGAGACCCGCAATCGCGAGCGCGGGGTCGAACTTCTCGGAGTACACACCCTTGCCGTAAACGTTGCCGACACTGTCGACTTCACCCGTGAAGCCGCATTCGACGAGCCGGGCGGCGGTCAGTCCCATATAGCCCGAATGGCCGGTAAAGATGTTGCGCACGGTGGCGCCGTCGAGCAGCGTCTGGCGGCTCGTCGCCATGCCCATGGTCGAGGCGCAATTGATGAGCTCGAGCATTTGCCCGGCATCGAATCGCTTCAACACCGCGGCCGCAATGGCCGCGCCGATGACGCCGTAGGTGCCGTGCGGATGAAAGGCGAGCCGCATCTGCGCGGCGCGGGTGATGCGCGCGGACACCTCGTATCCGAGCGCGACCGCGCGCTCCAGTTCGGCGCCGCTGCTGCCGCTCTCCTGGGCCAGCGCGACGGCTGCCGGCACGATCTGGATGCCGGGATGGCCTTTCGCGAAGAGATTGCCTTCGTCGAGCTCGAGCCAGGTGCCGGCGGTGCCGTTGAGCAGCGCGGCATCAAGGAGCCCGGTGCGCTTGCGCGCGCCTATTACCCACGCATTGCCGGATCCGGCGCCCGCCAGGTGGCGCGTGACGAACGCCTGCATCTCAGGCTGCTGCATGCCCGCCGCGATGACGGGGATCGAATCCGCGATCACCCAGCGCGCACGCGTGCGCGCCGCCTCGCTGATGTCGGGTAGTTGCGTAGTGGCCGCGAATTCGGCCAGCGTCCTCAAATATTGCGGTCGGGCACGGTCGGACACGGCAGGTTCCTTTCGATTTGAAGCGGATTCGATAACGCGAGATTGCGCGCTCAATCGGCTTTCACGCCCATTGCTTTGATCACCGCGCCCCATTTTTTCAGTTCGGCTTCGACGAACGCGCCGTATTGCGCCGACGTGTTGGCCACTGTGTCCGCGCCCACCGCAGCGAAACGTTCGCGCAGCTCCGGCGTGTTCATCGCTTTCACCATTTCCGCTTGCAGCTTGTCGATCACGGGCTTGGGCGTACCGGCCGGCGCGTGAAAGCCGTACCACGAGCCGACTTCGAAGCCGGGCAGTCCTGCTTCGCCGACGGTCGGCACGTCGGGCAGCAGCGGCGAACGGGTCGACCGCGCGGCGCCCAGTGCGCGCAATTTCCCGGCTTTCACCTGCGGCACGATAGGCGGCGGACTTTCGATCGCCATCTGGACTTCGCCGCCGATCACCGCGCTGACCGATGGCGCGCCGCCCTTGTAGGGCACATGAATCAACCGGATGCCGGCGCTCGACTGGAATAGCGCGGAAGCGAGATGGCTCGGGCTCGCGTTGCCCGCGGACGCAAATGCGAGCTGGCCGGGTTTGGCTTTGGCGAGCGCAATCAGCTCCTTGACCGATGTCGCAGGCAGCGCCGGATTAGTCACCAGAAAAAACCAGCTCGTCGCGGCCATCGTGATCGGCGTCAGATCTTTGACCGGATCGTACGGGAGCTTCGAATACACGAAAGGGCTGATCGCAAGCGGGCCGAAATTGGAAAGCAGCAATGTGTAGCCGTCGGCGGCGGATTTGGCGGCAAGTTCCGTTCCGATATTGCCGCCGGCGCCGGCGCGGTTATCGATCACGACGGGCTGCCCCCAGGCTTCCGCCAGCTTCTGCCCGACGGCGCGCGCAATGATATCGGTAGGCCCGCCAGACGGAAACGTGACGATGATCCGGATCGGCCGGTCGGGATAATTGCGCGCGGCGTTCTGGGCCGACACTGTCGTAACAGTCGCGACTGCGATGACCAGCGATGCCGCCAGGGTACTTACGTGAACCATGGGTTCTCCATGCGCAAATGCCTCGCCATTCTACTGGAAAGCTCAGTCCCGGCCGCCCCGCTGCCGTTGCCGTCTCACGCCGCGCTTGATGTAGATCAATCCATCCCCCGCCCGCAGCTGGCATGCTGAGCGCAGACTATCGTCCGGAGTGCTTCCATGAAAGCTACCAACGCACCGTTGCCCGCCGCCGACCGCGCGATCACGCTGATCAAGGACGAGCACCGCGCGCTGGCATGCGTGCTCGGCGCGATGCAGGCGTGGATCTCCCGCGTACGTGACGCGGGCGGCGATCGCAACGTCGAATTGTTCGATGCGATGCTGCGCTACATCGAGAATGTGCCTGACCGCCTGCATCACCCCAAGGAAGACCAGGTGCTGTTCCCGGCGCTGACGCGAAATTCGCGGGCGGCAATGCAATTAATCGGCCGGCTCGAGCGCGATCACGTGCGCGGCACGCCGCTGATCGGTGCGCTACGCAGCGCGTTTCACGCATTCAGCTATGGCACGGCGAACGGGCTAAACCAGCTTGCCACGGCGGTCGACGACTTCGCGGAATTCTACTGGGACCACATGCGCACGGAGGAAAAGCAATTGCTGCCGCTGGCTCTGGCGCATCTGACGGCCGGCGACTGGCAGCGCGTCGCCAGCGCATTCGGCGACAATACCGATCCGCTGTTCGGCGCGCAGCTCGCCGACGAGTACCGCGAACTCTACCGTTGCATCGTCGAACTCACACCCGCGCCTCTCAAGTACTACCTGGAAGACGCAGCGCCCGCGGCCTAGCCAACTGCGCCGCGGCACGCACCTGGCGCGAGCTCAGCGTCACTTGTGGAGCACGCCGGCGGCCTTCGCCATGTGGGTCGCGATGACGTCCATCAAAGGAGGCGACAGGCAATCGTAAGGCTCGAGCTTGAGTTCCTTCAACCTCGCGCGGACAGCCCCCATGTTGGCGGGGTCTGCACCGGACTCGATGATCGACGACACGAAGGCCGCGAATTCCGGCGGCGCCCAGCCCGCTTCCTTCGACCGCTCGGTGTGGATAAAGTCGAATCCGTATAGCGGATGGCCCTTGTTTTCGATGCGGCCATACATGTGAACACCGCACTCCTTGCAGGCATGCCGCTGGATGGTCGCCTTGGGGTCCACCGGCGCCAACTTGTTCGGGTTCGCCTTGACGCTCAAATTTTCGCGCGCGACGACGGCGACCTGCGAGAACAGCGCCCCTTTCGGTTTCCAGCACTTCGTGCAGCCGCACACGTGATTGTGCGCGCACTGCCCCTTGATCGCGATCTCGACCTTGTCCTGTGCGCAGTCGCACACCAGCGTTCCCCCGGTAAAGCCCGCTGCCGCAGGTTTCAATCCCCCATCAACTGCGGGATGTATATTGACGTTGCTCATGATGATTTCTCCTGTTGGATAAAAGAGGCACGCTTACGGTTTTGCGTACTCGACGAATACGCTCTTGCCGCCTTTGATGATCCACTGGCCCATGCCGCGGCCGAGTTGATCGCCATTCGGCGTGAAGTCGCAGGTCGAGCCGGCGCCGTTGAAGTTGATCGCCTTGCCGGCGCGTATCAGTTTCAGCGCATCGACAACGTCATCGACATTTTCGCCGGGGCCGTTGCACACGGCCATGATCTGCTTTGACCAATCTGCTGCGATCGGGCTCTTGGCTTTTTCCATCGCCATCGCGGCGACCGCAATCTGGTCATGCGTATTCGGCGGAAACAGGAACAACTTGTCCTCCGGCGCCCCCATTAGTTTGGTGAACTTCTTATACGCGGGCGAGGCGGTATCCGGCATCGGCTGGAAGTGGCGGATGCCTTCGGCGACCTGCGCGCCGACCGCCTCGACGAACTTCCCTTCTGCGTCGGCCATGATCGACAGCGCGACGATCTTGCTGTCGAAGCCGCCGCGATAGACTTCCTTCATGATGGACACGAAATCCGGCAGAAGGCCGAAACAGCACACGGCTTCCGGCTTCTTGCCAAAAATGCGCTCGACTTCAGCGCGATACGACGGTTGCTCGGGGTTATAGATCAGCGAATCGGTGACGGTGCGGCCGGCCGTTTTTACGCTCTCCTCGACGCCTTTCATGATCGGCAGCACGAACGCGTTCTGCAGGCCCATGAGGCCGATGCTCTTGTAACCCAACTGCTGGACCGCGCGCCCGATCACGATGCCCCAATCGGTCGCCTTCATCTGGAAGCGCCACACGTAGCCCTGCGTATCGCCCTCGGTGATCGCGTTCGCAGCGCTGGAAACCATCAGGACGGCCTTGTTCTGAATGGCGATCGGCCGCGATGACATGCCTTCCGGCGTTCCCCAGTAACCGACCAGCGATTGGCACTTGTGGACATTGATGAATTTCTGCGACAGGTTGGCCGCCACCGACGCGCTCGATTCCGAATCCTCGATGAAGAGCTCGAGCTTGCGCCCGCCGAGAATGCCGCCGGCGTCGTTGATTTTCTTAACCGTGCGCTTGGCGGCCTCCGCCATGTCGGGTCCGTACGGGCCGGAGTTTCCGGTGAATGGCAACGCCGCCCCGATCGGAATCGCGGCGCCCTGCGCATGCGCAAGATTCAGGAAAGGTGCGGCAAGCGGCGTCACCGCGGCGGCGCCCAGCGTTTTGAGAACTTTACGGCGGGTAAATTTCTGCATGTGACGTCTCCTGATTGAAAGGCCTGACCGCGAAATAAAACCGTGCTTTAAACTTTACTTTAAATCAACCTGCAACCGGTACTCGCGCAGAAATCCCTGCGGCCGGTAAATCAACAGCGCTATGAGGCCGACGCCGATGATGATGATGCGGATGGCGGCGAGCTGATCGGAGTCTACGCCGGGTATCACGTCCTTGACGAACCGCGAACCTTCAAGCAGCAGCATGACAACGGCGGCGCCCATAATCGTGCCGCGATGCGCGCCGCGTCCGCCGGCGATTACCGCCATGAATGCATACGCAATCACGATGGTGGAAAACTGGGTCGGATCGATGTACTGATAGTAGAAAGCATGCAGCGAGCCGGCCAGCCCGATGAATGCGCCGCCGATCGCGAAGATGCGTACCCGTGCCCACAGCACGTGCTTGCCGAGCGTAGCCGCGACCACGTCGTCCTCGCGCACCGCACGCATGACGCGCCCGAACGGCGAGCGCGCGAGCATATTCAGGAACCATAACGTGCCAAGCAGCAGCGCCACCGACAGGCCGAGCAGGAAGTACTGGTAGTACTCGGGCGGCACGACGTCGCCCAATGGCCGCGGTATGCCCGTCAGGCCTAGCGCGCCTTTGGTGAGCCAATCCTCGTTGAGCGCCACCAGCCGCAGCATCTCACCGACACCGAGCGTGACGATGGCGAAGTAATCTTCCTCGGCCACGCGCAACGTGACGAATGCGACGATGCCACAGACTGCGGCGACGATCGCCATTGCGCCGAGCGTCGCAAAAAACGTATTCATGCCGGCCTTGAGCATCAGCAATGCGCAGGCATAAGCGCCAAGTGCATACAGCCCCGCCAGCCCGAAATTGACCATGCCGCCGAGCCCCCACTGGAAATTCAGTGCGAGCGCCAGAATCGCGGAGAAGCACACGACGATGGAAATCAGGATCAGGAAGGAAATCATCGGTGTTCTATTTGCGTATATACGGCTGCCCGAACAGGCCCTGCGGGCGGAAGATCAGGATCAGCGCGATCACGCACAGCGGGATGCCGATGCGGTAGTTCGGCGGGATCACCAGCGTCGACAACTCGCTGACCATGCCGATGACGAGCGCGCCGACAAATGCGCCGAGCGGGCTGCCGAGCCCGCCGAGTATCGCCGCCGCGAATACCGCGATCAGATAAGACGAGCCCATCGGCGGCTCGAGCGCGCGGTCCATGCCGATCAGCACGCCGCCGACCGCGAGCAGCATGCCGGCGATGAACCACGTCCAGCGGATGATGCGCGGGCTTTCAATGCCGCGCACCAGCGCGAGCGCGGGATTGTCCGCGACCGCGCGCATCGCGCGACCGATCGGCATGCGCGTGAGCAGCACGTACATCGCGAGCATCGCGAGCGTGGACACGCCGATGATGATCATCTGCTCGCGGTTCATGCGAATATCGAGAAACCGGAACGGGCGCGCGAGCTCGATCGCGAAGCTGCGCGCCGTATTGCCGTACGCAAGACGCGCGATATTTTCGAGCACGAAACCCAGGCCCAGCGAGGCGACCATCAGCGTGATCGATCCGCGCTCGCGCAATGGTCTGAAGGTCAGATAATCGACTACGATCAGCAGGAAGCCGAATGCCACGGCGGCGACCGCGGTTGCGACAAGCAGCGGCCAGCCGAACTGAACATTCAGCGCGTAGACCATGTAGGCCGCCAGCGTCATCATCGCGCCGACCGCGAAATTCGGAAATTTAAGCACGCCGAACAGCAGCGTGATGGCGAGCGCCGGCAGCGTAACGATGATGCCGGTGACTAAGCCGTTGAACGCGGTCTGCAGCATCAGACCGCCGCCGGCTCTTCGCGGGCATCGCCGAGGTACAGGCTGTGCAAGTCCTGCATGCCGAGTACTTCGCTGGCAGCCGCGCAGAGACGCACGCGGCCGTTCGCCATCACCAGGCAGGTATGCGAAATGCGCAGCGCCTCGGTCGCGTTCTGCTCGATCATAAAAATCGACACGCCGCGCGCGTTCACCTGTTTGACGGTGGCAAAAATGTCCGCCATGTATTTCGGCGACAGGCCCGCCGACGGCTCGTCGAGCATCAGCACTTTCGGCTGCACCGTCAGCGCGCATGCGAACGCGAGCATCTGGCGCTGTCCGCCCGACAGATTACCGGCCAGCGCGCGAAATTTTCCCGGCAGCTCCGGAAACAGCGCGAGCAGCTCGTCGTCGATGACCTTGCCGTTTTTCTTCGCCGCGCGCCCGCCGCTCATGAACTCGCGCGCGATCTGCAGGTTTTCGAGCACGGTCAGGTTGCGAAACACGTTGTATTCCTGCGGTACGTATGACATCCCGGCCCGCACGCGCTGCGGTGCGCTCAAGTCATTAACCCGCTGCCCCGCGAGAACGATCTCGCCCTGGCGCACCGGCAGCAGTCCCGCCAGGGTCTTGATCAGCGTCGACTTTCCCGAGCCATTGGGCCCGATCACGGTGACGATCCGACCTTCCGGCAGCGCAGCGTCGATGCCCTTGAGAATATCGCCGGCACCGTAACCCGCGTGCAGCCCGGAGATCTGGAGGATGTCGCTCATGCGCTAGGCAACCTTGCCGAGGTAGGCATGCATGACATCGCGATTGGATACGACTTCGTTGTAAGTGCCCGACATCAGTGTGCGCCCTTCGGCGAGCACGTAGATCGGGCTGCACAATTCGGCGATGACGTCCATGTCGTGCTCGATGATGACGAGCGTGAGTCCGCCCGCGCGCAGTTTGGCGATCACCTCGCCGAGCGTCTTGCTCATCAGGGGGCTCACGCCCGCGGTCGGCTCGTCGAGCAGCATCAGCTTGGGCGAGAGCATCAGCGCGCGCGAAATCTCGAGGAGTTTCTTCTGCCCGCCGGACAGATTCTTCGCGGGCTCGTTGGCGAGCATCCACAGGTTGACCTGCTCGAGCAACGCCCGCGCCCGCGCGATTGCCGCGCCATGCTGCGCGCGCACCCGCCGGCTCTCCAGGAAATTGCGCCACACGTTCTCGCCCGCCTGGGCAGGCCCCGCAAGCAGCATGTTTTCCAGCACGGTCAGTTCGCCGAGCTCGCGCGAAATCTGGAAGGTGCGCACCAGTCCCAGCCGCGCAAGCTCGTCCGGCCGCCGTCCGCAGATATCGTTACCGTTGAATCTGAGTTTGCCCGCGTCCGGCGCAAACAGCCCGCCGAGAATATTAAACAACGTGGATTTGCCGGCGCCATTGGGGCCGATGATGCCGGTGATGCTTTGGGCGGCGATCTCGATGCTGCAGCCGTTCAAGGCCTGGAAGCCGCCGAAGGATTTCGAAACGTTGTGCGCACTGAGCATAAACGGCGAGAAATCCTGAATCTGCAAGGTTAAGGCGCCAAGTAACAACGTCCACCCGTACTTTGCTTAGTTGTAAATAGGCTGCTTTTCAGCTTAACCGCAATACTGCGGACGGTGGAAAAAACTTTTTATGATATCCGCTATCACTATCGTTTATGGGGCAATAGAAAATCTCACGCCGTTTCAGCGCTGTCGCGACCGCCGGCGTCGAGCCAGATCCTGCGCACGACATTATCCATCGCCGCGATCACCGGATCGCTCGCGCGCTCGCGCAGATAGATAAACGACAGCGCCGTGGTCGGCCGCGCGGTGCGCCACACACACACTTCGCCCGCGCTTTGGGCGGCGAACGCGACATCTTCGCGCATGAGTCCGAGCCCGACGCCCGCGGTGACCAGCGTACGGATCGTCTGCTCCTGATCGGCCTCGACGACCTTGAACGGCTCGAGTTTATGCTGCGCGAACATCTCGTTCACCATCTGCAGGTGCGGCGACATTTTCGGCGCGCGTATCCACGGCAACGCAGCAACGTCGGCCCAGTCCGCATTTTCAATTTTTCCCTTCCAGGCGGGCGGCGCGACGACGCGATAGGCCATCTCGGTCAACTGCACCGCCTGCACGTGCGGCAACGTCACGCGTCCCATGCAGAACGCCGCGTCGAGCACCGCGGTGCTCACGTTTTCGATCGCCCACGTCGAGATCCCGTGCTGCAACTGGATTTCAAGCCAAGGGTAGCGATCGAGCACCGCGCTCATGAATTGCCCGAGCCGGATGAATGAAGGGTCGAGGATGGTGCCGACGCTTGCCTTGCCCGCGAGCTGCCCCTGCAGGCCGTGCGCATGGTTGCGAAAATCGCCGACGACCGCAAGTATCGCCTTGGCTTTCGGCAGTAGCGCCTGCCCCGCCTTCGTCAGCGTCACGCCGCTCGCGCTGCGCTCGAACAACTTGAGATTCAACGTTTGTTCGAGCGACTTCAGATGCCCGCTGACCGCCGGCTGCGTGACGTGCAGCAGCAACGCAGCCTTGGTCAAGTTGCCGTGTTCGGCCACCGTCACGAACGTGCGTATCTGATAGATTTCCATGGGGTTGGTCGCGCCCGCGCGGGTTATCGGCAGGCGCGCAAACCGAATCTAACACCCGGGCGCGCCGGCGGCAAACGACCTCCTGCCGCGGGCCACGCCGGCATTTTCTTTGCACTGCAAAACGTTATCCGCGGTAGCTGCGATGCCCGGCATCGCGCAGCCACAACCGCACGAGGTAGCGGCGCAATTCCGGCTCGGCATGATCGGTAAACGCGGTGCGGCTAGGCCCGATCTCGCGATTGTTCACGTATTGAATCTGGCCTGCCTGCATGCAATGCTCCGCGATCAACTCGGGGCGCGAAAAGATTTCGTCGAGCGCCGCAGTTGCCGCGGCGGTTTCGGTGTCGAGCGGCTCCCCGCGCATGGCGAACGCATTCTTTACCTGGTACGGCGCCAGCCGCGCGCGCAAGCGCCCGTCGTATTCGAACATCGGCGCGGAGAATAGCGGGTTCTCGCCGGGAAAATGCTCTTTCTGGCGATCGAACGGAAACGGCCGGTAAAACCGCGGCAGCAAATCCGGATAATCGGCGAGCAGGCAGTTGTGCGCGGCCTGGAAACTGATCGCGCGGCTCAAGCCGCCGGCCTGAGCCTGACGCAGGCAAAAGAGGCCGACGATTTCCGGCATCGTGCGGTTGTACGCATTGTCGTTGTGAAAAGTTAAATCGACGTTAGTATTGTCGGGGCGCACGCCGGAGCCGGGCAGCGCCTGCAAGCCGGTATCGTGCACGTCGTAGACCATGGTGCCGTCGAGCTTCTGCGCCACGGGACGCGCAATCATGGACGAGAACAGCCAGTACAGCGCTTTCGCTTCGGCGGGCGTTATGCCGTCCAGCGGCATACGATCGACCACGGCGAAAGACACCCCCTCCTTCAGCGCACTGCGCACGCGGACTGCGAGCGCGCGGCAAACGGAAAGCTCGAACATGTCGGGACTCAGCAGAAGGAGCGGCAGCGGATTGGCGCGCATGTCTTCGACGACCGCCGTTAGTTCGCGCACGCAGGCGTCATCGAGCCTGAATAACCAGTCGCCCTCGTGCAGGCTCGCCTTCACCCACGCCTGCTTGCCGTCGATCCGATGCGTGAGCATCGCGGCCGGATTTTCCTGCTGCATAATCTTCACCGTCCCGCGTCAATGTCTCGCAGGACGGGAAGCAAGTCCTGTGCCGCGGCACGACCAGGCCGCGGCCGCATTACGCAGGCGCGCAATTTCAAACGGTTATTCGAGCGGAGCAATGCAACAGGGGCCAAACATCGCGATGGATGTCGGCCCCTGAAGTGTGCGCGCGGCCCCGGCGCGCACCAATTTCAGGCACAGACTGCGTCAGGCAGCGAGCCAGGACTTGTTGGGGTCTTTCGTGACGCCTTTTTCGAGCGCTTCCAGGATTTTGCGCACGATGAGGATCGACTTGTCCGAGCGCAGGTGCACTTCGGAATAGCCGTCTTCCGCGAACGCGAACATCTTCTGCTGGCGTTCGAGCGCCCACCGGTCCTGATCGACCACTATGGGGAACATTTCCTTCATGAGTTCCATCGTGGTCTTCGCCGGATCCGTTCCCTTCTGGCCTTTCGGCACGGTAATGGTCCAGCGCCAGACGTGACTGACCTCGTCGATCGGGGTGTGCGAGTGATGCAGGATGTAACCGCGCTCGGCCGCGGTATCGAGTTTGCCCGGCGGCGCGCAGCGCAGCCGCACACGGGTGAGGCCCGGATTCGACATCTGGTGCGTATGAATGCGATCAACAATGCCGTAACCGAACCAGTCGACCAAAAACGGCGGATGCTGATAGTTTTTCACCTCGCGCACGGTCTTCAGCGACGGGTTGCCGTCGACTTCCTGCTCGATGAATTCGATCGGGATCTTGCTGTTGGCGAGATCGCCGATGTTGCCGTCGTGCAGCGGGTAAAAATGCGTGATGTCGAGCAGGTTCTCGATGAGCAGCAGATAATTCGCGGGCACGTGGATCGGCGGACAGGTGTAGTTGTCCCATTCGTCGCTCACGAACTCGGGCGTGCGCGGGGGCCGCGCCTTGCCCATCTTGTCGGGCTCGCCCGGCCATACCCAGACGACGCCGTCCTGCTCGATGACCGGAAATGGCTTCAACTTGGCGCGTGACGGAATCGCCACGTCCGTCTGCGACGGAATCGCCACGCACTTGCCGTTGCCGTCGTAGGAAAACCCGTGATACGCACATTCGAGCGCGCCGTTGGCCAGAATCTTCCCGCACGACAGCGGCATGCGCTTGTGCACGCAGCGGTCATCGAACGCGACCACCTTGCCCTCGCCCGTGCGCCAGATGACGATCGGTTTCTTCGCAATCACCGTGCCGTGCAATTGGTTGGTTTCGAATTCCGGCGACATGCCGGCCACATACCACGCGTTGGTGACGAAAGTGTTGGCAATCATGAAATCCTCCTGGTGCAGTGCGGCCCGGTTCGGCGCAGCTGCCGCGATGAGATGCCAAGATACTCCATAGCCCGGCGCTCGGCGAACGAGATTGGTTATCCGGCATATAAGGATACGTAATGACCATACCCCTGGCCGCAGCATAGAATGAGCCTCTTTTTCATAAATATACCGGAGCGCTGATGAGCAACGCTGCAGGCGGCCCGCTGACCGGCCTTAAGATTCTCGAGTTCGGTCAGATCGCCGCGGGACCATTTGCCGGTTCGCTGCTCGCGGATCTCGGCGCGGACGTCGTCAAAGTGGAGAAGCCCGACGGCGGCGACGACATGCGGCGCTGGCCGCCGATGAGCGCGGGGCCGCGCGGGGCCGATTACAGCGAAAACTTCGCATCGGTAAACCGCAATAAGCGCAGCATCGCCGTCGATCTCAAAGACGCGGCGCAGGTCGGGCGCCTGCGCAAACTCTGCGAGCGCGCCGACGCGATCGTCGAGAATTTCCGTCCCGGCGTGCTCGACCGCCTCGGGCTCGGTTATGCAACGTTAAGCGCTGCGTCGCCCAAGCTGGTTTATTGCTCGATCAACGGTTACGGCCACACCGGGCCTTATGCGTCGAAAGGCGCTTTCGACGCCACGATACAAGGCATGAGCGGCGTGATGAGTGTAACCGGCGAAACCGACGGTCCGCCGGTGAAAGCGGGCGTGCCGGTGGGCGATTTCGGCGCGGGATTGTACGGCGCGTTCTGCATGACGGCGGCGATTCTGCAGGCGAAGGAGACCGGCCACGGTGCGTTCATCGACTGCTCCATGCTCGGCGGCCTGCTCGGCATCGCCGCGCTGCAGACCAGCGAATACTTCGGCACCGGCCAGACACCCCGCCGCCTGGGCTCCGCCCATCCGCGTTCGGCGCCGTATCAAGGCTATCAGGCGAGCGATGCGCCATTCATGATTGCCGCCGGCAACGACAAGCTGTGGGCGGATGTGTGCGCGGCCGCCGGCATGCCCGAATTGAAAAATGACGCGCGGTTCGAGACCAACACGCTGCGCGCGAAAAATCAGAAGGAACTCGAAAAAATACTGCAGCCGGTGTTCTCCACCCGCACCAAGGTGGAATGGCTCGCCGAATTCGACCGCCGCGGCGTGCCGTGCGCGCCGATCAATACCTATCCCGAAATTCTCAACGACCCCCACGTCCAGTTCAACAAGCTCGTGCGCGACATGACTTTGCCCAACGGCAAGCAAACCAAAACGGTTGCGTTCCCGATGAAGATCTCCGGTTACGAATTCAGCGTCTACCGCGATCCGCCGGAACTCGGTCAACACAACGAGGAAGTGTTCGCGGAATGGCTGGCGGGTAAATAATTTTTCACGGAGAACCTTCATGGCACGAGTCAGCGATATACCGCCCGGGCAGGTCCCCGCCGGGGTGCGGGACGTTTACGAAAAATTCGCGAACGGCTATGGCCCTTTCCGCAATCAGGTCGGCGTGTTCGCGCACGTGCCCTCGTCGGTCACTCACCTGATGGGCATGTTACTGGAGTTGCGCGAACAGAAAAATGTGCCGTTCCGCTATATCGAGCTGGCGATCGTCGCCGTGTCGAAACTCAATGAGTGCCACTACTGCGTCGCCCATCACGCGCCGCTGCTGACGATCGAAGGCCTTTCAGCGGCAGGCGTCGACCGCGTGCTTGACTACGAGAACCATCCGGAATTCGATGAAGTCGACAAACTGGTGGTTGAATACACCATACAGGTCACCAACACCCCGCAGCGCATCCGCGACAAAATGTTCGAGCGCCTGCGCGCGCATTTCAGCGAAGCGCAAATCGTCGAGCTCACGCTGCGCATTGCGTTGTGCGGTTTTTTTAACCGCTTTAACGATGCGTTAATGATCGATGCCGAGCCCGGTGTCCACGGGGCCGGCGATTAATTGCTGAAGCATTAACCGCAGCGCCGCAGATGAGCGCACGCTCGACGACCGGCGGGCGACAGCCTATTGCGGTACGCTTGCCGGATTGACTCCGCGCCGCGCTCCCG
>JBKJMN010000099.1:0-6070 GCA_046596405.1 Burkholderiales bacterium | reverse complement strand
CTGCTCGCGAACGGGCGCGCGATGGTCAAGGACTGGCATCACGACGATAAAACGATTCTGTTCAGCCACAGCCCGCTGTCGCATCACATCGGCACGGTTGCACTCGAGCAAAGCCTGGTGGCCGGCTTCGAAGTCGTCGTTAACGATCTTCCCCCCGGCAAGAAGCCGCTCGACTGGATCGTCGAGACCGGCGCCACCTACGTGATGGGCGTGCCGACGCATGCGATGGATATCCTCGCGGACATGAAACGCCGCGGCATGCAAAAACTCGGCCGGGTCGGCATTTTCTACATGGCAGGCTCGATCATTCCGCCGCAGACCGCGAAATCGTTTCTTGACATGGGCATCAAGCCGCAGAACATCTACGGCATGACGGAGAACGGCTCGCATCAGTACACGCTGCCGGACGACGACGTTGAGACGATCACGGCGACCTGCGGGCGGGCATGCCCCGGTTATGAGACGCGGCTGTGGGACCAGGAGAATCCGGACCTCGAGGCGAAGGCCGGCGAACTGGGCGAAATCGGCACGCGCGGCGCGCTGCTGACGCTCGGTTACTTCAACAACCAGAGCGCGACGGAGAATTCGTTCAACGCGAG
Organism: Burkholderiales bacterium; assembly: GCA_046596405.1. Lineage (GTDB taxonomy): Bacteria > Pseudomonadota > Gammaproteobacteria > Burkholderiales > SG8-41 > PALSA-1004. The sequence goes on along the minus strand of JBKJMN010000099.1, from coordinate 5,471 downwards.
CGGCTGGTTCCTCTCCGGCGACCTCGGGCGCCTCGATGCGAAAGGCAATCTGCAGATCGTCGGGCGCAAGAAAGACCTGATCATCCGCGGGGGACACAACATCTATCCCGCGCACATCGAGAACCTGACGGTCAAGCATCCGGCGGTGCTCAAGGCCGCGGCGTTTCCGATCGCCGACGAGCGGCTCGGCGAGCGCGTCTGTCTTGCAATCATTGCGCGCGATGGCACGCGGCTCGATGCCGCGCAGATGCTCGAGCATCTCGGCGAGCACGGCCTGTCCAAATACGACATGCCCGAGTATTTCATCTGCATGGATGCGTTTCCGCAGACCGCCAGCGGCAAGATCCTGAAACGCGAACTCGTCGAAATGGCGAAATCAGGGAAGATCGCGCCTGCAGCCGTGCGGTGGGTCGCACCTGAGAAACGAAAAACTTAAATTTGCCACAGAGGACACAGAGGACACAGAGGACACAGAGCTTTAGAATGTGAATCTGATGTTTTCTCTGTGAACTCTGTGCTCTCTGTACCCCTCAAGGGGGTATTAACAGGAATGGCTGAAAGTCTTTAAACGCATGTCGATTGAACTCACCCGTATTGAAGAATTCGCGCTCATCACGCTGAACCGTCCCGACGCGCTCAACGCGCTGTCGTTCGCGCTGATCGCGGACCTCGGCCGCGCGTTCGATGAAGTTGCCGCGGGTGACGCGCGCGCGCTGCTGATCACTGGCGCCGGCACCAAGGCATTTTGCGCGGGCGCCGACATCAAGGAATTGACCGGCCGGTCCATGGTCGCGCAGAAAGAAGGCGCGGAGATGGGGCAGGCAGTGTTCGCGCAGCTCGACAAGCTGCCCATGCCCTCCGTGGCAATCATCAACGGTTATGCGTTCGGTGGCGGGCTCGAGTTGGCGCTCGCGTGCACGTTTCGCATCGCAACCAAAAACGCGAAGATGGGCCTGCCTGAAATCAAGCTCGGCCTCATCCCCGGCTACGGCGGCACGCAGCGCCTGCCGCGCGCGGTGGGCGAAGCGCGTGCGCTCGAAATGATTATGACGGGGCGCACGGTAGACGCGGAGGAGGCGGCGCGAATCGGGCTGGTCAACCGGCTCATCGAAGGCGACGCGGTCGCGCAGGGTATCGCTTATGCGCGCGAATTTTCCGGTTACAGCCTGCCCGTGCTCGGTTTCGCGCGCGAAGCGGTCAAGCGCGCGCTCGACAATCCCGTCGCGGAAGGTCTTCGCGTGGAAGCCAACCTGTCCACGCTCGCGTTCCAGACCGCGGACGCGGCGGAAGGCATGGACGCCTTCGCCGCCAAGCGCAAGCCATCGTTTAAAGACAAATAAATATTATTGATCTTTACATAACCGAATGACCAATGTGTAGCGTGCCAAAAGCTTCCCTCACCCTCGGTCCCTCTCCCGGAGGTAGAGGGAAGCCCTTCTCCCTCCGGGAGAAGGGTGGGGATGAGTGAAGGTTTATTGTCACAACGTTATGTAATTCTCAATAAGCTACAGATAAACCGTGTTTGTCTGTGGCAAAAAAATGTTTTAGAGGTTTGAATGGCAGCGAAAGCGAAAGTCATAGCAGTCACCGGGGCGAGCCGCGGCATCGGCGCCGCGATCGCGATTGAGCTCGCGCAGCGCGGTTTCACGGTCGCCTGTCTCACCCGCAAGGGCAAAGGCCCCGAAGTGCAGGGCGCGAAAGCGTTCGCCGGCAGATTCGTCGATGTCGCATGCGACGTGACTGACGAAGCCAGCCTCAAGGCGGCATTCGCGAAGGTCAACGAGCAAGCCGGGGCGCTGCACGGACTCGTCAACAATGCCGGCATCCATCTCGATGGCTCGAGCCATGAGCTGGCGACTGCGACGTACGATAAAGTAATGGCCACGAACGCGACTGCGGTATTCACGGCGTGCCGAGAGGCCTATCCGCATCTCGTCAAAAGCGGCGGCGGATGCATCGTCAATATCGGCTCGTTTTTCGACAAGATCGGCGTGAAGCGTAATGTCGCGTATTGCGCGTCGAAGGCTGCAGTCGGCGCGATCACGCGCTGTCTCGCGGTCGAATGGGCGAACCGCGGCATTCGCGTCATCGACGTAGCGCCGGGTTATATCGTGACCGATCTCAACCGCGACTCCATGACGAGCGGACCGCTCGCCGACTACCTGAAGAAACGCATACCTTCGGGCACTACCGGCAAGGCAGCGGATGTGGCGAAGCTGGTGGCGGCGATTTTCACCGAAGACATTCCGTTTTTGTCGGGCGAAACCATCTATATCGACGGCGCCCAAGGGATTAACCATTGAACGGCAACGGCATTTGCCACAGAGGACACAGAGTTCACAGAGAAAAAAGCAGAAACAACCATGAAATTTGTAGTTCGCCTTTCCTCTGTGACCTCTGTGACCTCTGTGGCCAAGGGTTGATTTATGAACATTTTTAATCGGCTCGACGCGACGCTGAAGCTCGCGGCGGAAGAGGACGCGCTACTCGATAGCGTAAGGAAACTTGCGCGCGAGAAAATCGCACCGGGCGCTGCGGAGTGCGACCGCAGCGGCGAGTTCCCGCATGACAACGTGAAAGCGATCAACGCGCTGGGTTTGAACGCCATGTTCATCCCCGAAGCGTACGGCGGCGCGCAGATGTCGTATGCGGCTTACCTCGAATGCGTGCGCGAGCTGTCCAAGGCGTGCGCATCGACCGGTATCGTCTGGGCGACCAACTTTCATGCCATGAAGCCTTTGATCGATTTCGGTACCGAGGAACAGAAAAAACGCCTTCTGCCGGTCATGCTCGACGGCGGGCTGGCTTCGTTGACGATCACGGAACCCTCGGCCGGATCCGATGCGACCGGCATGAAAACCGAATTCCGGCCCGACGGCGATCGAATCGTGATCAACGGCGCCAAGACGTTCATCACCAACGGCGGGCAGGCCGATCTCTATATGTTGTTCGGCAAGTGGAGCGAAATCGCCGACAGCAAGGGCGCGATTTCGGTATTGGTCCTCGAAAAAGGCATGCCGGGGCTCAAGGTCGGGCGTGAAGAAGACAAGATGGGTATGCGCGCCTCCAGCACCGCAGCGCTCTCGTTCGACAATTGCCGCGTGCCGCGCGCCAATCTGCTCGGCAATCCGGGCGATGGTCTGAAGATACTGCTCGCGTCGCTGAACAAGTCGCGGCCCAGCGTCGCAGCGCATGCTTTGGGTATTGCGCGCGCGGCGTTCGAGGATGCCGTGGGCTATATCAACGAGCGCAAGCAGTCCGGACGCAAGATAGTCGAATTCCAGGGCATACAATTCATGCTCGCCGATATGGCGACCGACCTCGCAATGTGCGAAGCATGGCTGTGGCACGTTGCGCGCATGGTCGACGCCGGCGCCGCCGATTTCGGCGTCGAGGCCTCGATGCTCAAGATGCGCGCGTCCGACCTCGCGATGCGGATCGCGACCGACGCGGTACAGCTCCACGGCGGTTACGGTTATTGCAAAGACTATCGCGTCGAGCGCTTGATGCGCGATGCAAAAATCACCCAGATATGGGAAGGCACTAATCAAATTCATCGACAACTGATCGGCAGGAGCTTCGTTAAAAAGTGAGGAACAAAAAAATGCGTGCGGCGAGACAAAAGCGTGAGGCGTTAGGCGTGAGGCGTGAGGCGGAAAAAACAAAATCGCTTACGTCGCGACAGGGCCAAGCGGCAAGGCCGCTCCGCAAACAATCCGCATCACATGCTTGTCCCGCTTCACGCCTCACGCCTCACGCCTCACGCGCGAGGTCTTGATGAGCGCAGCGATCAAGACCGTAGGAGTCGCCGGCAGCGGCACGATGGGCGCGGGCATCGCGATAGTCGCGGCACGCGCCGGGTACAAAACGATCGTCTACGACACGCGACAGGACGCGCTCGATCGCGCGCATAAACAGACGGCGGGTTTCTTTGCCAAATCCGTCGAGCGCAAAAAACTCACGCAGGACCAGGTCGATGCGATCATGCGCAACCTGACCGGCACGACCCGGATGGCCGATATGGCGGCCTGCGACATCGTGATCGAGGCGGTGTTCGAGAACCTGAAGGTCAAGCACGACCTGCTCGCGCAACTGGATAAAGCCTGCCCGCCGCATACGCTGTTCGCGTCGAACACCTCGACGCTGTCGATTACCGAGATTGCCGCGGGTTCCGGGCGTGACGAACGCTTCGTCGGCATGCACTTCTGCCTGCCGGCGCAACTGATGAAACTGGTCGAAATGTCGCCGGGCATACGCACGAGCGAAGAGTCGTTCGCCGACGCATGGGCGTTTTGCAAGGCGTTGGGCCAGACGCCGGTCAAAACCAAGGATAACCCGGGATTTATCCTCAATTATTTCCTGGTGCCGTTCAACAACGACGCGATTCGCCTGGTCGAAGCCGGCGTCGCCGCGCCCGCCGACATCGACCGCGCGATCAAGACCGGGCTCGGCTATCCGCTCGGGCCGCTCGAACTGCTCGATCTGGTCGGGCTCGACACCCACTTGCTCGTCTCCGAGGCGTTGTATGCGTCGACGCACGATCCGCGCGCGGCGCCGCCCGCGCTCGTGAAGCGCATGATCGCGGCCGGACATCTGGGCCGCAAGACGGGTCAGGGTTTTTTCAAATATGCGGGCAACGCGATGTTTGGAGGGTAGCGGAGTGTCAGGAAATCCCATGCAATACGCCATACTCGATACCGGCTTCAGCCGCTCGTTCCCCGATGACCACGCGCTGTTGACTGGCGCGGTCAAGGATCTGAAGTCCGCGCAAGTCGTTATCGTCATCGGCGAGCACGCGGGCCGGCACGCGAAATCGCTGAAGAAGTGGAAAGACAAGGCCGCGGTCCTGATCGAACTCAGCACGGAGTCGCTCGGCGCGTACACCGGCGAAAGCCGCGCCGAGGAAGGCTCCAACGTGCTCGGCTTCGCGCGTTTTCGCCTCGGCGCGGACGCGCCGACCGATCTGGTCGAACTCGTGCGTCAGCCGCGCACCAGCGAGACGGCGCTCGCGGCAACGCGCAAAATCATCGAAGGCGCCGGCCTGCAGGTTGCACTGTGCGGCGACTTCGCGGGCCGCATCATCGACCGCTTGGTGCGGCCTTATTACAACGCGGCGCTACGCCGGCTCGACGAAGGGCTGGCGACGGCGGACGATCTCGATACCACACTCAAGCTCGGTCTCGGCTATCCCGAAGGGCCGATTGCGCTGTTGGAGCGCACCGGGCTCGCGCACCATTTCGACGTGACGCAGGCGCTGTTCGAAGCCACCGGCGAGCAGCCTTATGCGCCCGCGCGCCGCGCGCGCGTCGAAAAATCGCGGGTGGCAACCGTAAAAATCGCATGAAGCAGGGCCCGCTATCGGATGTGCGCGTGCTCGATTTCAGCACGCTGCTGCCGGGGCCGCTGGCGACTTTGCTGCTCGCCGAAGCGGGTGCGGAGGTCATCAAGATCGAGCGGCCGGGGCGTGGCGA
>JBKJMN010000359.1:0-4845 GCA_046596405.1 Burkholderiales bacterium | reverse complement strand
CAAGGGTGCCAAGCCCGGGGATCTGCCAATCGAGCAGCCCACCAAGTTCGAGATGGTGATCAACCTGAAAACCGCCAGGGCGCTCGGCATCAAGGTCGCGCAGTCCATCCTCGTACGCGCCGGTCGGTTGATTGAGTGAACAATCGTCGCAAACTGCTGATCGCCCTCGCGGCGTCCCTGACCGCGCCGCGCCACGCGCTTGCGCAGGAAAAAATCCGCCGCGTTGCCTGGTTCGGCGCCGGGCGTGCTGGTGCGCCTTCGCCGTTTTTTTCCGCATTGCAGGCGGGCTTCCGCGAGCTCAACTGGCACGAAGGCCGCAATCTCGCGCTCACCCTGCATCTGACTGAGGGGACGCCGGAAGAAGCCGATCAGGCGGCGCGCCAGATGCTGGCAACGAATCCCGAGCTGATCATGACCTATGGCCGCGACGTTTTCTCGGTCCACAAGCTGCAAACCCAACTCCCCGTGGTGTTTGGCTTCAGCGGCAACCCGGTCGACGCGGGTTTCGTGCACAGCCTGGCACGGCCGGGCACCAACATGACCGGCATCAGCCTGTTGTCGCTCGACCTCGCGGGCAAACGCATCGAACTGCTCAAGGAACTTGCGCCGAACGTGCGCCGGATGGGCGTGCTGACGCGACTGGAGCATCCGGGCGAGCCGCGCGAACGCGCCGCCTCGGAAGAAATCGCACAAAAAGCCGGACTGACGCTTGTCTATGCGCCAATCAAGACGGCGGGGGATCTAGACGAAGCGTTTCGAGCGCTCGCCCAGCAGCGCTGTGATTCGCTGTTGGTGTTTCCCGACGGAGTGATGATCGCGAATGCTGCGCGCATCGCCCGGTTCGCCGCGGAACGCCGGATCGCATCAGTGTCCGGCTGGGCCAACTTCGCTGAAAACGGATTTCTGCTCAGCTATGGCCCCAACCTGAAAGACTCTTACAAAGACCTCGCCCGCTTTGCCGACCGGATTCTGCGCGGTAGCAGGCCGGCGGATCTTCCCGTTGAGCTGCCGCGAACGGTCGAGCTGGTCGTCAATAACCGGACTGCCAATGCATTGGGCTTGAAAATTCCGCAGTCGATTGCGTTGCGCGCAGACCGGGTGATCGCATGAATCGGCGACGTATCGCTGAAAATTAAAATCCGTACGCAAACATCGGACGGCAACAAAGACGTGAGCCGCAAGCTTCCACCGTCCAGATTAATTGAGGCAGGCAAAGCGAACGAATGAATACACGCCGAAAACTTTTGTTCGCTATGGGGACGGCGGCTATTACGCCAGCAACCATTTTCGCGCAACCCAAGCCGGCGCGCGTCGCGCGCATAGGCCTGCTCTCGTACCTCACCGAGCCGGACGTCGCACTGGCGATGCTGAACAAGGGCCTCGCCGAACTGGGTTACGTGGAGGGTAAGTCCTATGTGATCGTCGCCCGCTACGCCAACGGCGACTTCACCCGTCTGCCAAAGCTCGTGGGCGAGCTCGAGGCGGAAAAAATCGACGTTCTGGTATCGCGCGGACCTTCGGTGGATTTCACCAAAACCATCCGCGCCCGTGTTCCGGTAGTGTTCGCATACAGCGGCGATCCAGTCGAATCGGGATTCGCCGATAGTCTGCGCAAACCGGGACGCAATATGACCGGTGTCACATTCATGGCGATGGAGCTTTCGGCCAAACGCATCGAAGTGCTCAAGGAGATGGTGCCGAAGGCCACGCGCATTGCGCTGCTGTCCAATCCCGAGCATTCCGGCGAACTTAGCGAGTATCGCGTCACCGAGGATGCCGCGCGCCGCGTGGGAGCAACAATTACGCGCCACCTCGTGCGAAATCCACCGGAACTCACCTCTGCGTTTTCCGCGATCCGAGCGAGCCCGGCCGACGCCATGATATGTTTCCCGATTCCCTCACGCTGGTGCGCCGCAAGGAAATCGCAGATTTCGCCGCTCAAGCGAAAATTCCCTGCATGTACGGCTGGACTGAATACGTGGATTCAGGCGGCCTGATCAGCTATGGGCCCAGCATCATCGACAGTTTCAAGCTGCTGGCGACATACGTGGACAAAGTCATCAAGGCCGGCAGTGCTAACAACATCCCGATCGAGCAGGTCAGCGCGATCAAGCTCACCGTGAATTTCGGCGCAGCGAGAGCGCTCGGGCTTACCGTCCCGAACTCGATTCTCGCTCGCGCAGACAAGGTCATCGAATGACCCGCCGGGTGCGGAAAAATTTTTTTAGGGAAGCCGCCAAGGGAGATGCGCCGATCAAGCGAGCGGCCGGATTTGAATTGAACTCGCGCTACATGGCCTCTGCGCTTACTATGTCGATCGCATGTGAATTGGGGCCAAAAAGCGATGGCTTGCCTATCCAGCGCCCAAACTCTGTGGAATAAGGCATCAATGCAAACGGCCGAAGGCGATGGAATCAGCAATACACAATCGGTTATCGAGTTCCGCGCGGACAAGGTGATCGAATGATATCTCGCCGGCATCTGCTGGGGACGTTTGCGGCCTGCGCCATGGCGCGGCCCCTCGCCGTATTCAGCCAGCAGCCAGGAAAAATTCCGCGCATCGGTTACCTCGCCCACGATGCCGGCCCTGAAAAAGTATTTGCGCAAAAACTGCGCGAACTCGGTTATATCGAAGGGCGCAATATCATCGTTGAATACCGGATTGCCACCGGCATGCGTGAGCGACTGCCCGAATATGCCGCTGAAATGGCCCGGTCGAACGTCGACGTCATCGTCGCGCCTGATCCGGTGTCATTTCGCGCGGCCATCAAGGCAACCAAGACCATTCCGATCGTAATTAGAACAAACTCCGATCCGGTTGCGGCCGGCATGGCCGCAAGTCTCGCCCATCCCGGCGGTAACGTAACGGGGGTCTTTAGCCTCTATACGGAGCTGTATGGAAAGCGCATGGAGCTTTTGAAGGAATTGGCGCCGGCTACAAATCGCATCGTCATGCTATTGGACGGTGGGTTCCCCAACTCCAAAAACCTATACGCTATCGCCGATCAGGCGGCGCGCGCGCTCGGACTTGTATTGCAGCCAGTCGACGTGCGCAGCGTGGAAGATATTAATAACGCCGCGCCGGCGATAGCCCGCTTGCGCTCCCAGGGATTGATGGCCATCCGCGCGCCCGTGATCCACGAGAACGCGGGCGCACTCGCGGCTCTTGCCATGAAAACGCGGCTGCCGGCAATCTTTGAAGACACGGCTTACGTTGATGCCGGCGGCCTTATGTCCTATGGCGCCGACCCGCTGGCGCAGTACGGCCTCACTGCCGTCTACGTAGACAAGATCCTCAAGGGCGCCAGGCCCGGCGACTTACCGATCCAGCAGCCGACCACGTTTGAGCTCGTGATCAATCGCAAAACAGCCAACGCACTCGGCATCAAAATTCCGCAATCGATTCTCGTGCAGGCTGCAAAGGTGATTGAGTGAAGCACGATTGCAGACACGACTGTGCTGAATCGCGGCCTCGGGTCGTAATGGAAACGGAGCACTGTTCAACGCCGCGAGCACTACGGACGCCGCAGTTCAGGAGCGTTGCGCGCGAGGTAGCGCGCTGCAGTAAGAATTCTGATTCCTTCAAACGCGCCGAGGACGGTGAGATCGTCGTCGCCGGAGATAATGCAATCGACCTTACCCGCATACGCGGCGTCAAGGAATTTGTCGTCCTTCGGATCGCGACACGCATGAAAGAAGCGCCGCGGCGCAACCATTTCGCCGTCGCGCACAAGGATCGTGGCTGCCCGTTCGCGAGGTTCGGGTGCAACGTAACGGTCGAACTTCTCTCGGGCAATGACGCTGAGCAATTCGTCCCGCGTTGCCGGCGAAAAGACCATAGCGGCGTGCGCCGCGAGAAAGCCAAGCAATCTGCCCGGAACGGATTGTGGAAGGAGGATGCCGCTGACTATGGTATTTGTATCGACAACGACGCGCTTACCGGCTGGCATCGACCATGCGCTTGAGCTTGGTCAACGTGAGGCCCTTACGCCGTGCCCGGGCGCCGATGGCCGCTGTCGCGGCCCTAAATTCCGCCGCGGATTCAGCGCGGGTCTTGGGTTTCGACATCCGGCCAATCTCAATCGCTACACGCATGCGGACGATGCGTTTTTGCTCCTCGCTCAACGTTGCAAAGCGCGCGGCGGTATCCGGACTGACGGGAATGGCTGGGCCTGCAATGGTTTTCATGCGGTCAGTATACGGAATTTCCAGAAAATGCAAAGGGGCGGAATCAACGGAACTCACGGACAAGGACAACCGCCATGCGACGGCGTAGCGGAACAACAATACGCGCCGACGAGGTGATGAAGTGATCACCCGGCGCAGCATCATTATTGCGCTTGGAGCTGGTGCGCTCGCGCCGCTTATGGTGCTTGCTCAACGGCAAGGCAAAATCTGGCGCGTCGGTTTTCTCGTCCAGCGTCATCTGGAACTCGTCGATACTGACTATTCCTACGGCCCTTTCAGACAGGCGATGCGCGAACTGGGTTATGTCGAGGGCAGGAATCTCGTGATCGAATGGCGTTCTGCAGAGGGAAAAGCGGGACGCCTGCCGGAACTCGCGGCGGAGTTGGTAGGTTTGAAACCCGATGTCTTGGCAACCGCTGGAACCCCAGCAACGCTCGCTGCGCAAAAAGCCACTATCACAATACCTATCGTCATGATAGGCGTAGGGGATCCGGTCGGTAACGGTTTAGTCAAAAGCCTGGCGCGCCCCGGCGGCAATAGTACCGGAGCTTCGATCATGACTGCCGAGCTCGGCCCCAAGCGTCTGGAGATGCTTCGAAGTTCAGTGCCCAGGCTAACTCGTGTGGCGATTCTGGTGAATGCTGCCAACGCCAGCAA
>JBKJMN010000296.1:0-8375 GCA_046596405.1 Burkholderiales bacterium | reverse complement strand
TCCCGCGGCGTGCCCGCAGGCGCGAAGACCGCGAACCACGCATACACGTCGAAACCCGGGTAGCCCGATTCGGCGACGGTCGGCAAGGCGGGCATGCCGGACCAGCGTTTCTCGGTGGTGACTGCGAGCGCCCTCAGCTTGCCGGAATCGACGTGGGGCTTCGAGACGATCGGAGCGGTGAAACTAACCATCACATGGCCCCCGATCTGTTCGACCATCACCGGTCCCGCGCCCTTGTAGTGCACTTGCAGTACGTCGATGCCGGTGCGCGTACGGAATAGTTCGCCCGCCAGATGCGTGGGCGTGCCCGGCCCGGGGGTCGCAAACGTCATCTGCCCCGGCTTTGCCTTCGCCAGCGCGATCAACTCCTTGACGTTGCGCGCGGGCAGTGCCGGATGCACAACGATCATGTTCGGCGATGTCGCGCCCATCGCGATCGGCACGAAATCCCTGAACGGCTCGTACGGCAGCTTGGTGTAGAGGCTCAAGTTGACGGTGAGCGAGTTGTTGGCGATCAGCAGCGTATAACCGTCGGGTGCGGCCTTGGCGGCGAGTTCGGCCCCAATGTTGCCGCCGGCGCCCGCACGGTTATCGATTATGAGGTTCTGGCCGAGCAGCGATGGAAGTCTGAGGTTGAGCGTGCGCGCGACGATATCGTTACCGCCGCCCGGGGGAAAAGGAACAATGACTCTGATCGGTTTCGACGGGTACTGTTGCGCTATTGCGCCGGGCGCAATCGCCGATGCGGCGGCGAACGCGATCGCCATGCATTTAAGACCCCCGCGCCACCCACGCGCGCACGGAAGGACCGGACGCATCAGTTGGGTCCGGTTCGTCCGCGCGAGCATGGGTAAAAATGACGCGACGCCGGCAACGGTTGCAGCAAATGCCAGTAAACACTTCCGATTCAATCTCATTCCTCCTCAGCCGCGTTTGACCACGCGCGGCATCGCGCCCTGCCCCTGAGTGCTCTTGACATCCTGCCACGCGGGCCGCGCAACATTCACAATTTCGCCGAGAGACCCATAGGCCGAACCCGACAGGCGGCACACCGGGTCGAGCAGACGTGGATCGACGCGGCCATTTTTCCATACCGACGGATCGACGTGCGCGTGAATCACCCGGCCGAGCACGATGTGCGTGTTGCGGTCATCGATGATCTGCACGACCTCGCATTCCAGATGCGCCTTGGCCTCGCCGACGCGCGCCGGCCGCACCTTGGCCGCCGGCAGCGCCGTGAGTCCGGCCCATGCGAACTCGTCTTCGTCGGGCGGAAAGTCCGCCGACGTAAAATTCATTTTCTCGATCATGTCCATCGACACGATGTTGGCGACGAACTCCGGGACCTGGCGCAGATTGGTCAGGTTGTCCTTCTCGCCGGTCGAGCCGAAGGCGACGTAGAAGGGGTCGCTGCCCATCAAGTTGAAATAGGAATACGGCGCGACGTTGCGCAAGCCCGATGCGGAGATCGTCGAGATCCAGCCGATCGGGCGTGGAATCACCAGCGCCGTCATCAGCAGGTAGAAGTCGCGCGAGCTGAAGTCCTCGGGACCTACTTCAAGCGGGCGCTCGAGAGTGCTCGGGGGCGCGTTATGCGAACCGGCCATGACTGCCTTTCTTCGCTCAGGTGGGGAAGAAAAATGTTAACACAGGCCATACAAGCGCGTAATGTCCACTGGTAGCCAGTTGCAATTTTGTCCCGATGCTCAAGCGTAGCGGGAATGCTCGCCATTGTGGATAATCCGACGACGCTGGCCACGTTTGAGGAGGACTGTAAAATGTTTACGCTGCGCAGATCCCATCGATTGATGTCGGTGCTGGTCGGATTGGCACTGTATTCCGCCGCATCTAACGGTCAGGCGCCCGCCTTGCCGAACAAACCGGTGCGTATCGTCGTGCCCAATGCAGCCGCTGGCCCCAATGACTTTGCAGGCCGCATGATCGCGCCAAAATTGGGCGAAGCGCTGGGCCAGAATGTGATCGTGGACAATCGTCCGAGCGCCAACGGCGTGATCGGCGCGGAATACGTTGCGCGTGCGGTGGCAGATGGGACGGTTCTCGCCGTGGGCAACTCCGGCACCCACGCAGTCAACGCCACGCTCTACAAGAATCCTAGCTACGATCCCGTACGCGATTTCGCGGCAATCAGCGAAATTATGTTCAGCAGCCTTGTACTGGTTGCAAACCCCAAAGTGCCGGCAAATACAATCAACGAACTTATCGCTGAAGCCAAGCGCGCGCCGGGAAAACTCAATATCGCGGTGGCCGGCGCGACGGGTGAGATCGCGGGCAACATGATCAAGTTGCAGGCGCGCATCGAGCTGAACAACGTTCCGTACAAAGGCGGCTCGCCTGCGGTAATTGCCGTGGTCGCAGATGAAGCGCAACTGCTGCTGACGCTGTATTCGAGCCTCGCCGCGCTGATCGATGCCGGCAAGCTGAAACCGATCGGCGTGACCGGCATACGACGCGATCCGCTGTTACCCAACGTGCCGACATTGGCCGAGAGCGGGCTCGACGGCTTCCAGGTCGAATTTTGGGTCGGCATTTTCGCGCCCGCGAAAACCCCCGCCGCGACGGTCCAGGCGCTGGGCCGGGAGATCGTACGCATCGTCAATATCCCCGAAGTAAAGGAGCGCTTCGTCAAGTCAGGCTATGAAGTCGTCGCGAGCACGCCGGAGCAATTCGCCGAGCGCGTCCGGCGCGACACCGAGAAGTATCGCAAGATTATTCTCGAGACCGGGATACAGCAGCTGAATTGATTGAGCCACGGCTTGAAGACTGCGACATCCCCCAATATCACGATTACGACATTTTATTTGCGCTCGCGGACCTTCAGATGGTTCTCGACCCGCTTGACACCTTTCGCGCGCGCGGCGAGTTTACCGGCATGCTCGGACTGCTTGAGCGTATCGACTTCGCCGCTCAGCTTGACCACCGCGGCCACGGTAGCCACGTGGATGTCGGCTGACCCGAGGTCTTTTGCTCTCAGCACCGCCAGCTTGACCTTGCTCGTGATCGCATTGTCGCTGATATAGACGCCGGAGCGACGGCGCGCCTGAGTGGCTTTGAGCTTGAGGTATTCGTCTTCACTCAGCTTGCCGTCGCGATTTTCATCATACAAAGCGAAGTTCTGAGCCGCTCCCTTGTCGACTCGCGCCTCTGCGTACGACAGAAAACCATCTTTGTTGGTATCGAGCCGGGCGAAATGCGGGTTCGTATTGCGAGCTTCGGCCGCCTGCGCGTGAAATTCTCCATGGAACGTCAACAGCAGCAGCGCTATTGCGCATCGAACGATGTTCTGCATACCGCCTTCCCTGCCTGCTGAACTGTGCCAGCTGCCTTCTGCCTGCGAACTGATAGCTCAGTCCACCCAGACGCGCGCGTTGCGAAACATGCGCAGCCATGGCGCATCCTCGCCCCACGCCGGAGGATGCCATGAATTCTGCACCGTGCGGAATACGCGTTCGGGGTGCGGCATCAATACCGTAAACCGCCCGTCCGCGGTGGTCAGGCCGGTGATGCCGTGCGGAGAACCGTTGGGGTTGTACGGGTAGATATCGGTTGCCTCGCCGCGATTATCCACGAACCGCAATGCCACGAGCGCGGCATTGCGCTGCGCTTCGTCGCTGAATTCAGCATAACCCTCGCCATGCGCAACGGCGATCGGCAGGCGGCTGCCTTCCATGCCGGCAAAAAACAACGAGGGCGACGGCAGCACTTCGACCGTCGCGAAGCGCGCTTCGAACTGCTCCGACTTGTTGCGCACGAAATGGGGCCACGCGGCAGTGCCTGGAATGATCTCGTGCAGATTGCTCATCATCTGGCAGCCGTTGCACACACCCAGCGCAAAACTGTCGGAGCGCCCGAAAAACCCTGTGAATTCGTCGCGCGCGCGCCGGTTGAATAGAATCGATTTGGCCCAGCCTTCGCCGGCGCCGAGCACGTCGCCATACGAAAACCCGCCGCACGCGGCGAAGCCCTTGAAATCGGCCAGCACCACGCGCCCGGCAATGATGTCGCTCATGTGCACGTCATACGCATCGAAACCCGCGCGCTCGAATGCCGCCGCCATTTCAATCTGGCCGTTCACGCCCTGCTCGCGCAAAATCGCGATGCGTGGCCGCGTGCCGCCGATCAGCGGCGCCGCGATATCGGCGGCAGCGTCGAACGTGAGATGCGGTGAGATGCCCGGGTCGGCGGCGTCAAGGATGCGCGCGTACTCCTGCTGCGCGCACTCCGGGTTGTCGCGCAGGCTTTGCAGGCGAAACGTCGTCGCCGACCACGCGCGATGCAGCTCGATGCGCGAGGCACGGTAGATTTCAGCGCCGCCGCAGTCGATCCGGATGGTATCGCCCGCCATCGGCCTGCCGATCTCGACGAATTCCGCCGTCAGTCCCGCCCCCGCGAACGCATTGCGCACGCGCGGCAGATCCGTCTCGCGCACCTGCAGGACCGCGCCGAGCTCCTCGTTGAAGAGCTCGGCGAGCGCCGCCGGCCGCGGCAGCGCGATCGCCAACCCCGCGCGCGCTGCAAATGCCATTTCGCACAGCGCGACGAACAACCCGCCGTCGGACCGGTCGTGATAGGCGAGGATGCGCCCTTCCCGATTCAAGGTCTGCACGGTCGCAAAAAACTGTGCGAGCTGCGACGGAGAATCAAGGTCGGGCGCAACACTGCCGAGCTGCGCATAGACTTGCGCGAGCGCCGAACCGCCGAGCCGGTTTTTCCCCGCCCCCAGATCGAGCAGGACGAGCACCGTGTTGCCGCAGTCGAGGCGCAATTGCGGCGTCAGCGTCCGGCGCGCGTCAGTCACGCGCGCGAACGCGGAAACAATCAGCGACAGCGGCGCGGTCACGGCTTTATGCGTTCCCGCTTCGCTCCACGTCGTTTTCATCGACAGCGAATCCTTGCCGACGGGAATGCTGATGCCAAGCTGCGGGCACAATTCCATGCCGACCGCGCGCACGGTATCGTACAGCGCCGCATCTTCGCCCGGATGTCCCGCCGCCGCCATCCAGTTCGCCGACAGCTTGATGTCGCCGAGCGCCGCAATCGATGCCGCGGCAATATTGGTGATGGCTTCGCCGATCGCCATCCGGCCCGACGCGGGCGCGTCGATGAGCGCGAGCTGGGTGCGCTCCCCCATCGCCATCGCCTCGCCACCATGCGCGTGAAATCCCGCCAGGGTGACCGCGACATCGGCGACCGGCACCTGCCACGGCCCGACCATTTGATCGCGAGCCGTCATGCCGCCGACGGTGCGGTCGCCGATGGAGATCAGGAAAGTCTTGTCAGCCACCGCCGGCAATTGCAGCACGCGTAATGCGGCCTCGCCCACCTCGATTTTCGAACTATCGAACGGCGCCGGTTGCGGTTTGTGATGGCTGACGTCACGCAGCATTTTAGGCGGCTTGCCGAGCAGCACGGCGAGATCCATGTCGACCGGCGCAGTGCCGAGCAGGCTGTCTTCGACGACCAGCCGGCCGTCGGCGGTCGCGGTGCCGACGACGGCGTAAGGACAGCGCTCGCGCTCGCAGATCGCCTTAAAAAGGGCCAGGTGCACGGGGGCAATCGCCAGGACGTAACGTTCCTGCGCTTCGTTGCACCAGATCTGCACCGGCGACATGCCGGGCTCTTCGCTCGGGATCTTGCGCAGATCGAAACGCGCGCCGCAGCCCGCCCCATGCACGAGCTCGGGCAGCGCGTTCGAAAGGCCGCCGGCGCCGACGTCGTGGACCGACAGTATGGGATTCGCAGTGCCGAGCGCCCAGCAACGGTCGAGCACTTCCTGCGCGCGGCGCTCGATTTCCGCATTGCCGCGCTGCACCGACGCGAAGTCGAGATTCTCGGTATTGGCGCCGGTCTGCATGCTCGAAGCCGCGCCGCCGCCGAGCCCGATCAGCATGCCGGGGCCGCCAAGCTGGATAAGCAATGCGCCCGCGTTGAAGCCTGCTTTGTGCGCATGCTGCGCGCTGATGGTGCCGAGGCCGCCCGCAATCATGACGGGCTTGTGATAGCCGCGCACCTCGCCGCCGACCGCCTGCTCGAAAGTGCGGAAGTAGCCGCACAAATTCGGGCGGCCGAACTCATTGTTGAACGCCGCGCCGCCGATCGGCCCGTCGAGCATGATTTGCAGCGCCGATGAAATACGCGCCGGGCGCCCGATCCACGTCTGCGCGCAGCGCTCTGACCTCCCCGCGCCCTCAGAAAGCGAGGCCGGGGGTGAAGGTGGGACACGATAATCCTCCCACGGCTGGAGAAATCCCGGTATGCGAAGGTTCGACACGCTGAAGCCGGTCAGCCCCGCCTTGGGCTTGGCCCCGCGGCCGGTCGCGCCCTCGTCGCGAATCTCGCCGCCCGCGCCGGTCGCGGCACCCGGATACGGCGAGATCGCGGTCGGATGATTGTGGGTCTCGACCTTCATCAGGATATGCGCGTCATCCTCGACGTAGCCGTAAGCGTTGCCCGCGCCGGGATAGAAGCGCCGGACGCGCGCGCCTTCGATGATCGACGAATTGTCCGAATAGGCGACGACCGTCCCGCCCGGATTCATTTCGTGCGTATGCCGGATCATCGCGAACAGCGACTTCGCCTGCGGCTCGCCATCGACGATCCAGTCGGCGTTGAATATCTTGTGGCGGCAATGCTCGGAGTTCGCCTGCGCGAACATCATGAGTTCGACATCGGTCGGATTGCGCTTCAAGCGCGCGAAGTTCTGCCACAGGTAGTCGATTTCATCGGCCGACAGCGCGAGCCCCATGTCGCGGTTGGCGTTTTCCAGCGCGGCGACGCCGCCCGCGAGAATATCGACGGTTTGCAGCGGCTGCGGCGCGTAATGCTGGAAGAGTTGCGCGGCGTCATCGAGACTGTCGAGCACGGTTTCGGTCATGCGGTCGTGAATAAGCGGCCGCAAGATCGTGAGTTCCGTCGGCGAGAGCCGGCTGCCGTCCGCCTTCGCCGCGTAGTAAGCAGTGCCGCGCTCGATGCGCTCGACGCTGGCCAGCCCGCAATTGCGCGCGATGTCGGTGGCTTTCGACGACCACGGCGAAATCGTGCCGGGCCGCGGCACGATCAACTGCATTTGCCCTGCTTCGGGCGCCGGCGCGGCCGCCGGGCCATAAGTCAGGATGCGGTCGAGCGTCGCGCGCTCGTCCGCGCCCAGCGCGCGCGTGACGCTCGCGAAATGCCAGAACTCGGCGCTGATACGGGATAAATCGAGGCGGGCTTGCTTGAGTGCGTCGTCGAGCTTACGAGTACGGAACTCGGAGAGGGCGTTGCGCCCGCGCAAACTAAGAATGTGCGGCATGAAAAGCGCGATATCCGTAAAACCGGATTTTACCCGAAACCGCGGCCTGCGGCCGGGCCTAACGTTAACTACGCTAAACTAGCGCGTACTCTTTCTACTTCCCTATGACTTTTCACTCGCGCACATCGCTGCCGGTCTATCGCAATGCCGCGCTGCGCGAAGTCGAAGCCGCCTCGCTTGCCGCACACCCGTCGCCGCCGCTGATGGAGCGCGCCGGTCTCGCCGCGGCGCAAATCGCGCGTAGGATTTGCGCCGATCGCGGCCGCGGCGTGCTCGTGATCGCAGGCCCCGGCAACAACGGCGGCGACGCTTTGGTCGTCGCGCGTCATCTCAAAGCGTGGTGGTTCAAAGTCGATGTCGTGTTGGCGGGCGAGACCGCGAAATTATCGGCGGATGCGCGAGCCGCGTACGATGCATGGCGCGACGCCGGCGGCACGACGCTCGCCGCCATACCGGCCGCCGGTCAGTGGGATCTCGTCGTCGACGGGCTGTTCGGCATCGGCTTGCAGCGCGACCTTGCCGGCGCGCATGCCGAAATGGTCGCGACCATCAACCGGCTCGCGTGCCGCGTGCTCGCGCTAGACGTGCCCAGCGGTCTCGATTCGGATACCGGCCGCGTGCGTGGCTGCGCGGTGCGCGCCGACTATACGGCGACCTTCATCGCGCTGAAGCCCGGTCTGCTGACGCTCGAAGGCCCCGATCATTGCGGCGAAATCCACCTGTGCACGCTGGAGGCCGCCACCCCGGATCACGATGGCGCGCTCATCGGCGCTGACGTTTTGCAGGCGGTCGCGCCGCGCCGCCGCGCCAACAGCCACAAAGGCGATTACGGCAGCATCGGCATCATCGGCGGCGCGCCGGGCATGGCGGGCGCGGCATTGCTGGCGGGGCGTGCGGCCCTGCAGCTTGGCGCGGGCCGCGTTTACATTGGCCTTCTCAATGAATCTGCTGTTGGCTACGACTCGGCGCAGCCCGAGCTCATGCTGCGCGCCGCGCATGAAATCCTGCGGCTCGATCACCTCAATGTCATCGCGCTTGGTCCCGGGCTCGGCCAGTCGCCGGACGC
>JBKJMN010000249.1:0-4987 GCA_046596405.1 Burkholderiales bacterium | reverse complement strand
ATGCTCTCGGGCGCCGGGCCCAGCGCTTCGTGCTGGAATCGCGTTTCGCATTTTTCACGCAACGCCCGGTAACGCTGTTCCCAGTCGCTTGCGGGCAGGCGGACCGATGCTTCGAGGTATTCCTCTTCGGGGAGCGCAACCAGCAGCATGCCGCGCGCGCCCCGCCTGAGCCCCTCCTCGGAAAAGAGGATGTCCGCACCGCGTGCCCCGCCAGAAATGGCGACGTCGCCTGCTCCCACTCGCCAATTCTCGAACTGCGCCGCGATCCGCTCTCGCACGCCTTCTTCCTTTGCCGGCGGAAAGCGCGGTGCCTTGCGCCCGGGCGCATCGATCATATGGCCGCTGCAAACAAAAACTCGCTGTGGCTCGCCGCTTATCAAGGCATCTTTTCCTGGAAACTGTCCTGGCACTTCCGGGTTTCCGTGCGTGAGGAAAAGTATTCCGTCTGCATGCAGCTCAATAACCGGCGGTCCGGCGTAAGCTGGAAACTGCGTAAATCCTGCCCGGAAAAAGGATCCCAGTCGATGCTGATCACGATTTGCTGATCCCACGCACTCGGACCACGATCGAAATGTTCGATCGACTTCACTCGCATCGGACGAGCGCCTGCCTCCTCGGGCGGCGTAATGCGCCGGAAGTCGAGATACCCGGCAGACGTTGCCCGGAACTGGTAAACATCCCCAGTTTGATCATGCCGCCAACTCCGATCAAAGTAGAGATACTGTTTTGCAGCCGACGCCACCTGATCGCCTTCTGCCCTGAGCTTGGGCAGCTCCGGTTGCTTCTTGGTAGCCGGGACAGGCGAGTCTGCGACCTTTGGAACCGGTAACGATGGAGTTGATGCAGGCCGGTTGGTGCCGGAATCCGAATGAGGTTGATTCGATTCGCTTCCCCGCCGTCCGGCATCGTTAAAAAACCAAAGAGCGCCACCTAAAATAACAGTTGCTCCCGCTGCCGCGAGAGGCCATCTCGCGCGGTGGACAAAATTTTCACTCGCAGTGGGGGCGCCGATCGGTATGGATTCTCCGACTGCAGGCGTGGACGTCCTTGAGTGCATGGCAGTCTCATCTTTCGATGCAGCACTCGACGTCGATTGCGCGGTTGAGTCCGGGCTTTTTAAAACCTTCAAAAGGTCGATCAACCCTTGGTTGTAATTGTCCTTGAAATTGACCCATTGCAGTCGTGCGAGACGAAATGGAATGTCGCATTGCTGATAAAGAACCGGCACTACCCGCTTTGTCTTTGATATCGCAAACGAGACCTCGTCCATTACGTTGTCGGATGCGCACGACGCAGGAGAAAGCAGCAAGAGCAGGGTTGGGGCCGCTTCGAGAGCGGTTTGCACAGCCGTATCCCACCGCTGGCCGGGGAGAATGTCGAGCTGGTCAATCCAGACGGCTGCGCCTGCCGCGCGAAGGTCTTGAGCCAGGCGCAAGGCAAACTGGGAATCAACACGCGCATAGCTGAGAAAAATACCCGCCACAGCACTCCCGCAAAACAACCATTATTCCACCGGAAAGTATAAGCGCTTTCGGAAACCCTGCAAGCAACGCGATGCGCATGTGCGGAAAGCAGCCACTCGAGCCTGCAATCGCGACTACGCCATCAGCATTTTGCCCGCAGTCACCAGCAGCACGCCGGCGAATATCCGCTTCAGCACCGCGACGGGCAGGCGCTGCGAGATACGCGCCCCCAGAGGCGCACTGAGCATGCTCGCGACAACGATGGCGGCAAGTGCGGGCAGGTGCACAAAGCCAACCGCATACTCAGGCAGGTATTCGGAATGCATGCCAGCCGTGACATAACCGATGGTGCCAGCCAGCGCGACCGGCAGGCCGATTGCCGCTGAGGTGCCGATGGCAATGCGTGCCGGCACGTTGTTGCGCAACATGAACGGCACCGTAATAAGCGCGCCGCCGATGCCGGCGAGCATGGAGGTGCCGCCGACGATGCCGCCCGTGAAAATGATTCCCAGGCGCCCGGGCGCGCCGGTTGCGGGCTTCGGCTGCATGTTCACCAGCATCTGAATTGCGGCAAGCAAGGCATAGGTGATAAAAATGTCCCGCAGCACATTCGCGGGCACGTGGGAAACCACGGCCGCGCCAAGCAAGCTGCCGAATGCGATGCCCGGTAGCATGGTTTTGAAAATGGGCCAGTCGACCGCGCCGAGTTCGTGGTGAGCATGAAGGCTGGAGAGCGAGGTGAAAATGATCGATGCGAGCGAAGTGCCCAGGGCGAGCGGCACAACGACTTCCGGCGCGCAGCCTTGCGTGCTGAATACGATCATCAGTAAAGGAACGATCACCAGGCCGCCGCCAATGCCCAGCAACCCCGCCAGAAACCCCGCCACCAACCCGGTCAAAGCACATGTGACTAGAATAGTTATCATGTTCGTCTCCAGTTTGTTTGTATCGCTGGGGACGATTATTGGGCGGCGTGCGAACGGGCAAAATTCGACTGATGTTCTAAGACTTAGATCAACAGCACCCGACAGTTGAAACATAACTGTATATTTTTATTGTATTTTCTGATTTTGATCGAATAGCGGCCCTCTAAGACCAAAGACCATGCACGGCCTATTAGCCGATCTGATCCTGCTCATCCACTGTGCTTTTGTGCTGTTCGTCACCGGCGGGCTGCTGCTCATCTGGCTCGGCGCGACAGCCGGCTGGCAATGGGTGCGCAACTTCACATTTCGCGCGACTCATCTCGCGGCGATCGGCTTCGTCGCCGCGGAGGCAACGGTCGGAATGGCATGCCCGCTGACCGTGTGGGAGGACGCGCTGCGCGGCAAGTCCGGCGACTCGGGCTTTGTCGCGCGCTGGCTGCACCGCCTGCTCTATTACGCTTTGCCGGACTGGGTGTTCACGTGCGCTTACCTATCGTTCGCGTTGCTGGTTGCCGCAACGTGGTGGCGCGTGCCGCCGCAGCATTCGCGGACCCGGCAACCAGGCCGCGGCGAGACACCGCGTTAGCGCAACGATTATGCGAGCATATCCGCCCAGATATTTTTCGCCCACGACAACGCATAAGTGCCTTCGAGTTCGTTCGCCTTGTCGGATAACCCGCCGGCGCCCTTCACCGGCAGCATGGTCTTGTCCGCCGCGTCGTACGTGTGCACCGACGCGACATGGACCACGTTGCGGTCGTCGATGAAGCTATAACAGGTGTTGACCATCATCGGCTGCGGGTTGAGCGGTTCATTCTTGATCAGCGCGATGACCGCGGCGGCGCAGACTTTCGCATGCTGGTTTGCCATGTGGCCCGACTTCGGCATCAATTGCGCGGACAAGGTCGCGTCGCCGAGCACATGCACGCCCGGCGCCTTGACCGATTCCATCGTCAGCCAGTTCACGCCGCACCAGCGGTTGTTGGCCGTAATAAGGCCGCTGACGAGAGCGATGTTGCCCGCACGCTGCGGCGGCACCACGTTCAGCACATCGGCCTTGACGCTGCCAAATTGCAATTTCGCGGTCAGGGTCGAGACGTCCACGTCTTCGAGTTCGCTGGTGGGCCGGTACTCGACAATGCCTTTGTACGGTCCGTTCCAGGCCGCCATGAAGAGGCCCTTCTTGGACACCACGTCCTCATTGGCGTCGAGTATCAAAACTTTCGACTTCGGCTTCGCGTTCTTGAAATAATGAGCAACCTGGCACGCGCGCTCGTACGGCCCCGGCGGACAGCGATATGGCGCCTTCGGAATATGGATTGCATAAACACCACCGTCGCGCATGGCTCCGAGTTGCTTGCGCAGGGCGCCCGTTTGCGCGCCGGCTTTCCACGCGTGCAGCACTTTGCTTTGCGCGTCCGCAGCTTTGAGCCCGGGCAAGGTGTCGTATTGCATATCTACGCCGGGCGCCACGATCAAGCGGTCGTACCCGAGCGTCGCGCCGGAGGCGAGCCGGACTTCGCGCTTGACGGGATCCACCGCCAGCGCATCGTCGCGCACGCGCCGCACGCCGTATTTGGTGAGCCCGCCATAGCCGACGGTAATATCCGACAACGATTTGCTGCCGCCCAGCACCAGGTTACTGAGCGGGCATGAAATGAATTCGCCGTCGCGCTCGACCAACGTGACCTCGATATCGGGCGACCACAGGCGGATATACTTCGCCGCCGTGGCGCCCGCGTATCCGGCGCCAATCACGACGACCCGGCCCGCCGCCGGCCTGCCGCCGTCGCTGGCGCAACCGGCGAATGCCGTAGCCGCGGCACCGGCCGACAGCTGCTTGATGAAATCGCGTCGACTGAGCGTCATGGTCACCCCCTATTTCTTTTGCGCGGCGAAATAAGCGGCGATCTGGTCGATCTGCGCGTCGCTGTAACCCTTGGCGAGCTGATGCATGATCGTCGCGGGGCGCTTGCCGGTCTTGAAATCCTGCATTTGCTGGACGAGATGCGACTTGTCGATGCCCGCAAGCGACGCGACCGCTCCCGAACTGCGGCCGTCGGTACCGTGGCAATTCGCGCACGTTGCCGCCATGCCGCGAACCGCGTTGGCGTCCTGCGCGCGAGCGGCCGACGGCAATGCCATGGCGATCGAAAGCATCGTCGCGGTCAGCACCGGATGAACTGTGGATTTCATGCCCCTCCTCCTTCGCGCCGCCGCAATTAGCCGTGGCGCGCTGCTTACTGCGGTCGAATCACCGTATTCTTATCATCTGCCCGCCCACCGAGGGCGGGCATCGCGGGAAATCAAACTACGCTCGCCACTTCCTCGTCGAAACCCAGATGGACCTTGTCGTTCGCATCGATATCGACCGTAACCTTGCCGCCATTGGCGAGCTTGCCGAAGAGCAATTCGTCGGCAAGCGCGGTGCGTATCGTGTCCTGAATGAGGCGCGCCATCGGCCGCGCGCCCATTTGCGGGTCGAAGCCCTTCTTGGCGAGATGCTCTTTGAGCGCGGCGGTGAACGTCGCCTCGACTTTTTTCTCCTGCAACTGTTCTTCGAGCTGCATCAGGAATTTGTCGACCACGCGCATGATG
>JBKJMN010000465.1:0-3342 GCA_046596405.1 Burkholderiales bacterium | reverse complement strand
CTCCCGGAGGGAGAAGGGCTTACCTTCCCTCTACCTCCGGGAGAGGGACCGAGGGTGAGGGAAGCTTTTGGCACGCTACGCATTTGTCATACGGTTATGTAAAGATCAATAATATCCAGCCAGGGCGCCGCGCCCTCGTCACAGCGTCGGACTTTTAAATTCGCCGCCCAGGGCAACGAGGCCCCATGGCGGCAACTGCGCATCGGTGCTGAAGCTGAAGTGGCCCGCGGCCGCGCGCGCGTCGCGGAACATCCGCTGCAAGAGCGAATCGTCGTAGATCCCGTCGCCGCCCGCCATTTCGTAGAGGGAGTTCACGGCGTCGATGCACAACTTCGCGGCGAACGCGCAGTTGCGCTTGCAGCGCAGGCGCATTTCCATGTCGAACGTGGCGCCCGCTTCGTACGTGCGCTGCACTTCGAGGCAATCGTTGCGCAGCAGCAGCGCTGCCGCGTCGATCTGCGCCCCGGCATTGGCTATGCGCAATTGCACGGTCTGGAAATCCCGCATGCGCGCGCCGGTGTAATTCGTGCTGCGTGCCTTTACCATCGCAGTCGCCGCCTCCAGCGCTGCGCGCGCGTTGCCCACGTGACAGCCGCCGATGCCGTGGCCGCCGAGGGCCGAAATCGGAATCCGGTACATCGGATTGCGATGCACCGCGAGCCCCGGCCACGCATGGCCTGCGCGCGCGACATACATCGACAGCGCGCGATGCGCAGGCACGAATACATCCTTGCAGCGTACGGTCTTGCTGCTCGTCGCGCGCATGCCGAGCGTGCGCCAGTCGTCGACGATTTCGCACTGCGAGCGGTGCACGAGGCAATACACATAATCGACGATCTTGTCGCCGTCGCGCACGATGCAGGCAAGCATCCACCAGTCCGAATGGTCGGAGCCGGAAGAAAAACTCCATTCGCCGGATAGCACGATGCCGCCGTCCGCGGGCACGCCGCGTCCCTGCGGATAGGCGATGCCCGACGCAATTCCCGCATCGCGGTCGGCGCCCCAAACTTCCTCCTGAGCTCGCGCGTCCCACCACGCGAGATTGCGGTGATGCGAGCCTAAGTTGGTCACCACCCAGCCCACCGACATGTCGCCGCGCGATAACATTTCGGGGATATCGAAGTAAGCGACGAACGGCAATTCCATGCCGCCGTACGCCTTGGGCTGCAGGTAGCGTATGAGCCCGCTGCTGTTCAGCGCATCCATCACCGCTGGTGTTAAGCGGCGCAGCGCCTCGCCTTTTGGCGCTTCTTCGCGCAGGAAAGGGATCAGCTCGCGCGCGCGGCGCACGGCTTCATCAAAGCCGACGCCGGAAAAGTCAGTCGCTGGTTTCGTCATGTCCATGTTTTGGGTGAAAAGTGAAGGCGTGAAGGGGTGAAACGGGAAAAACTTGATTCCTTCACGCATTCACTCCTTCACTCTTTCACTCTTTCACTAAGGTACATACACCCACAAATCGAGTTGCACGGTGCAACCGGGCACGGGCAGAAACGGCACCTCGACCGCCGAGTACGGCAAATGCTGGCCCGGCAGGTGTTGCTCCCATACCTGGTAGGCCGGATAGAAGTCCTTAAGATTGGTATGAAACTGCTGGATGCGCACGACGTTGGCGAGCGAAGTGCCGGCGGCGGCGCACAGCTTCTGCGCGTTGGCGAGCATATAGTCCATTTGCGCCTGCACGCTCGAGCCGAACAGCGGTTGCGCGGGATCGACGCGCGCAGCGGCTATCAAACCGTTCTCATCGATCGCGAGCAGCCCGGAAATGAACAGCAGATCGCCCGCGCGCACCGCTTGACTGTAACCGGACCATGCCGGCATCACTTTCGCCTCTATCGCCTGCGCGCGCGTTTTGCCACCGCTTCGCAAGGCGATCGCGTTGATCTCGACGCGCCCTTCCGCGATGGCGAGCCCCGGTGTTGCCATCGGGACCACGCTGGTCGCCGGCGGATTCTTCGGAAAGAGTTCGCGCCACACTTCGTTGAACGGCGCAAAGTCCGCCAAATCGCGCAAGTAGACCTGGCACTTCACGATATCGGCGAGCGACGACCCCGCCGCCAGCAAAGCGGGCTCCAGCTTCTGCTTGATCGTGTACTCGGTTTCGAGCTTGACCGGCACGCCTTTCCACAAGTGGCCCGCCGGCAACCTTACTTCGGGCGCGAGCCCGTCGGTCAACACGAGCGCGTCGGCAAGCCGCCCGGCGACGAACACGAAATCGCCGGCCGTCAGCGCGAGACTGTAGCCCGAGCTTGCGTGTATCGCGTGCGCTTTAGGCCGAATGTGCTGGACCCGCACGCCGTCTTCGACCGCGATCATCTGCATTTCGATGTCCTGGCCCGCGAGCAGCAGGCGCGGCATCAGGATCGAAGTGCTCGGCGGAATGTGCTCGCCGAGCGCGGCCCGGCGCGCGCCGTGATACGGCGGAACCGCGCGATAGTCCGTGTAGTACTGGTCCACGCGCACGATGTTGCCGAAGCGGCTGCCGCCCGCCTTCAGGACGCGCCCGAGGTTCGCGAATATTTGATCGGATTCGCGCCGGTGCTTGGAACTGTCCCATGCCGGCAGCGCCTCGCGCATCACGTCCGTCGACATGCCGCCCGCGAAATCCGCATTGCCCTTGTGACCGGTCGCGAAGATCCAGCGGCCGGCTTTGACGCCGGGCGCATAGCGGATGCCGCCCTGCCCTATGGTCACCGGGAGCAATGCTTTGACCGCGGATTTTTTTTGCGCTCTCATTGGATTTTTTTAACTCTTTCAGAAACCACATCAAAATCTTGAACCGCTAAGGACGCCAAGGACGCGAAGGTAAAATCACGACAGCACTGCAAACCGCGTTTTCATCAGCACGGCGACTTTTTTCATATTATTTTCTACTTGAGCCGACAGTATCTATATGACCAACTAATTTATTGATTTTTACATTATTGAGACAAAAACGTTCCCGCCTTCGGCCCCCTCGCTTTGCTCTCCCCACCCTTCTCCCGGAGGGAGAAGGGCTTTTCTTCCCTCGCCCTTCGGGAGAGGGACCGAGGGTGAGGGAAAGCTTTGACGAGCGGCGCCATTGTCATCTAATACGTAATACTCAATAGTTTTACTTTGGCCTTTCCTTCGCGTCCTTCGCGTACCCCTCAAGGGGGGAATTGTATACTTGACTAAAGTTCAATATGCCTCAAAATGACGCTCGACAGGCCGGTATCACTGAATGGGTTGCGGATTTCCTATGGCACTGGCAGCAAAGCGGGGTGCTTTATACGGAGGCTGCCGAGGCTATCGTTTCTCACGTATTAGCGCGAGAAGTCGATTGCCAAATTGACCAACCTCCCCAGCTAGGGTCACAAGCTTTGA
>JBKJMN010000059.1:0-5274 GCA_046596405.1 Burkholderiales bacterium | reverse complement strand
GTATCCGAACGGGCTCGCGTTCTCGCCCGACGAAAAGATCCTCTATGTGAACGACACGCGGCTCGCGCTGATACGCGCGTTCGACGTCAATGCCGACGGCAGCGTCGGGCCCGGCCGCATCTTCCACAAGCTGACGGGCACTGAGGACGGTGTCGCCGACGGCATGAAAGTCGACACCGAAGGCAACGTCTATTGCACCGGTCCCGGCGGCGTGCACGTGATTGCGCCAGACGGACGGCTGCTTGGCCGACTCAAAATTGCCGGGCACTGCACCAATATGGCGTTCGGCGACGACGACTGGAAGTCGCTCTACGTGACCACGTTCAAATCGGTTTATCGCACGCGGGTAAAAATACCCGGTGTCGCGGTGTGGTAGGAGGCGGCTCACAAAGAATTGGAATTTTGAACGGATCGGCGGCCCTTATCCTGGCGCGATGGGCGGACTCGCGTGGGACGGCGCGCGCATGTTGTTCTCGACGGTCGATGAAGGCTTTATCCGCAGCTACGATCCTGCAACGGGACAGTTCGGCGAGTACCGCAAGTACGCGAACCGCGTCAACGGCATCGCCTTCGGTCCCGATGGCCGCCTGTTCGCGTGTCAGGACGGCGGCCGGCGCGTAATACAGTTTTCGCCTGACGGCACCGCGGCCGTGACCGCAACGTGGCTCGACGGCGCGATCCACAACCATCCATCGGACCTCGTGGTCGATCGCGCGGGCCGCATCTGGTTCAGCGATCCCTTCAGCCGGGTCATTGCGTTTGGCCCGCAGATTTTTCCGCCGCTTGATCATGCATCGGTGTTGCGGCTCGAGCTCGACGAGCGCCACGCCTGGAAAATCAGGCGCGTGACTTACGACACCGCCGCGCCGCGTGCGGTGCAGATGTCGCCCGACGAAAAGACGCTCTATGTGGCGGAGGGGGAGGTCGGGCGCAATGGTCCGCGTGAACTGCGCGCATACCCGCTCCGCGACGACGGCACGGTCGGTGCTTATACGGTGCTGCACGCGTTCGGCGTCGATCATAGAGGCGAACACCGGGGCATCGAAGGAATGTGTCTCGACAGCGAAGGCAACGTGCTTGCGTGCGGCGGTTCGCGCGAGGCGGGCGCGGGACCGCTGCTTTACGTATTCGCGCCGGACGGCGCGATACTCGAAACGCATCGCCTGCCCGGCGGCGCGCCGATGCGCTGCGCGTTCGGCGATGCGGGATTCGACAGCCTGTATCTTACGAGCGGCGACGGTTGCGTATACCGCGCCCAAGGAGTCGGGCGCAGGGGTTATAAACGTTTTTAGAATTTATCGCAAAACCAAGAAGCGTTTGCCACAGAGGACACAGAGGACACACAGAAAATGCATAAGACGAAACCTGTCGTGTTCTTGATTTTGACTTTTCCTCTGTGACCTCTGTGTCCTCTGTGGCTAAAGTTTTTGCTTTTCTTGGTGCACTTGCCGGATTGGCGGCGGCAGGGAGTAATGCGCAAGAGTTTCCCACCCGGCCAATCCGCGTCGTCGTCGGGCCCGGACCCGACATCGTGGCGCGCATCATGGGTCAGAAATTCACCGAAGCGTGGGGCCAGCAGGTCGTCATCGATCCGCGCCCCGCAGCCGGCGGCGCGGTCGCTGCGGAAGCCGTGGCCAAAGCCGCGTCCGACGGTTATACGCTTTTGCTCTCGAGCGCCTCGTACCCGATCAACGCCGCACTGCAGATCGGCACTACCGACGTGATCAGGGATTTTTCGGCCGTTGCGTTGGCGGCGTCCGCGCCTTTTATTTTGATGGTTCATCCGTCGCTGCCGGTCAAGTCCCTGCCCGAACTGATAGCACTCGCGAAAAAGCGCCCGGGGCAGATTAACTACGCGTCGTCGGGCAACGGCACGCCGCCGCACCTCGCGGCCGAGATGTTCAAGGTGGCTGTGACCATCAACATCGTCCACGTGCCGTACAAGGGCGCGGGGCAGGCCATGATCGATCTCGTCGGCGGGCAGGTGCAGATGGCGTTCGCGATCGTGTCCGCAGCCTTGCCGCAGGTTCAGGCCGGCAAAGTCCGGGCGCTGGGCATAACCAGCATGCAGAACTCGCCGCTCGCGCCGGATCTGCCGACGCTAAACGAGCTGGGCGTCGCCGGATTCGACGTCAGGGGCTGGAACGGCTTCGTCGCGCCCGTCGGCACGCCGCGGGCCATCGTCGCGAAGATCAATGCGGAGGCGATGCGGGCGCTCAGGCAGCCGGAGGTCGTGCAACGCCTCAAAGTCGCGGGCTACGAGGCTGCCGCCGAAAATTCGCCCGAGCAGTTCGCCGATTTCATCAAGGCCGAACTCGCCAAGTGGACCAAGGTCGTGAAGGAATCGGGCGCCAAAGTCGATTAGGCCGCCGGTCGTACTATCACCGCATCACGCCGCCCGTTAGAATGCGTCATGGACACCCCGCAGACCTCCGCCACCCAGGAAGACATCCACGCGTGGCTCACGGAAATTCGCGACCTCAAGAACACGGTCACCGCCTTGAGAAACGCGCTCGAGCAGGAGTTGAGTGACAAGAAAAAAAGCGTCCAGGAGGCGATGACCGCCAGCAGCACCGAAATCGCCCAGTTGAAATCCACGGCGGCGGCCCTGCGCGAAGCGCTCGAGCAGGCGCGCATCGAGCGCGACAAGGCCGTGCAGGAAGCGGTCGTGACGGCAAACCATGAAATCGTGCAGTTGCGCTCGGCGGCCACGGCACTGCGCGACGCGCTGGAAGCCGAGCGTCAGGACGGCGAGCGCAGCGTGCAGGCCGCGGTGCGCGCGGCGCACGACGAAATCCAGCAATTGAAAGCGACGGTGTCCACGCTGCGCGACACGCTGGAAATGCAGCGCGGGAATCTGACATGAGCAAGCCGGCGGCCGCCAAACATCCGGGTAACGGCAACGGCGGCGGCAAGCCGGCGATGTCGGTAATGGTCGCCGACGCCAGGAAAAAGCTGATCGCATCGGCGAAAAAAGCCGCGCCGGCGCGTCCGGCGAGCCAGGCGTCGAACGCGACGCGCGACCGCCGCCTGCGCTTCGCCGAGCTTTTGCTCAGCATTTCGCAAAAAATGTCGGGCATGGATACGCTCGACGAAGTGCTGACCGGCCTGGTCGAAGTCACGACCAGGGAATTGAACGCCGAACGCGGCACGTTGTTTCTGAACGACCCCGAAACCAACGAGCTTTACTCGCGCGTCGCGCAGGGCAACTTTCACCGCGAGATCCGGCTCCTCAATAACAGCGGCATCGCTGGGCATGTGTTCACCAAGGGCGAAGGCCTCATCATCGACGATGCGTATGCCGATGCGCGCTTCAACCGCACGATCGACGAGCAGACCGGTTTTGTCACGCGCAGTATCCTGTGCGTGCCGATCAAGACCGCGAAAGGCGACATCATCGGGGTCGCGCAGGTGCTGAACAAGCAGAAAGGCGGTTTCAACAAGGGGGACTTGAAGCTGCTCGTCGCGATGACCACGCAGGGCACCCTCGCGCTGCAAAGCGCGCAGTTCATCGAGCGCATGAAGGCGATCCGCAAGCAGGAACTCGAATTCCTCGACATCGTGTCGGAGGTAACGTCCGACATCAAGATCGGCTCGCTGCTGCAAAAAGTCATGGGCGAAGCGACGCGCATGTTGAACGCCGAGCGATCAACGCTGTTCTTGAACGACGAAAAGACCAACCAACTGTGGTCGGAAGTCGGGCAGGGGCTGGAAGCGATGCAGATCCGGCTCCCCAACCACGTCGGCATCGCGGGTGCCGTGTTCACCACGGGAAAAACCATCAACATTCCCTACGCGTACGCCGACCTGCGCTTCAATCCGGCGTTCGACAAGAAGACCGGTTACTTCACGCGTTCCATCCTGTGCGTGCCTATCGTCAACCAGCGCGGCAGGATTATCGGCGTGACGCAGGTGCTCAACAAGCGTGGCGGGCCGTTCACCAACGAGGACGAGTCGCGCTTGAAGGCATTCACCGCGCAGATCTCGATCGCGCTCGAGAACGCGAAGCTCTTCGCCGACGTGCAGAACATGAAGAACTACAACGAGAGCATGCTCGAGTCGATGTCGAGCGGCGTGCTCACGCTGGATGAAACGGAGAAAATAGTGACCTGCAACGCCGCGGGGCTGCGCATCCTGCACGTCGCGGCGGCGGGCATCATCAACCGGCCGGCGCAGGAGTTTTTCGGCGGCGCGAACGCGTGGATACTCGACAAGCTGAAGCGCGTGGAGGAAACCCAGCAACTCGATCTCACGATGGACGCGGAAATAGAACTGGCGGGCGAGCAGCGCTCGGTCAACGTTACCGTGATGCCGCTCATCAGCGTCGAGCAGAAACGGTTGGGCTCGATGATCATGATCGAGGACATTTCGAGTGAGAAGCGCATGAAGTCGACGATGTCGCGCTACATGGACCCGTCGATCGCCGATCAGGTGCTCGCCGCCGGCGCCGAAATCATGGGCGGCAAGAGCGTGCCGGCGACGGTTTTGTTTTCCGACATTCGCGGCTTCACGACGCTCACCGAAGAGTTGGGGCCGCAGGCCACCGTCAGCATGTTGAACGAGTATTTCGAAATCATGGTCGAGTGCATCCAGAAGGAAGGCGGCATGCTCGACAAGTTCATCGGCGACGCCATCATGGCAGCGTTCGGCATTCCGATGGGGCACGATGACGACGAAGACCGCGCGGTGCGCGCTTCTGTCTCGATGATACGCAATCTCGCGGCTTGGAACGTGACGCGCCTCAATGAAGGCAAGAAGCCGGTCAACATCGGCATCGGCCTCAACACCGACGTCGTGGTGTCGGGTAACATCGGTTCGAAGAAGCGCATGGATTTCACCATCATCGGCGACGGCGTGAACCTTGCTGCGCGACTGGAGTCGGCATGCAAACAGTACGCGGCGCGCATCCTGATCAGCGAGTTCACGTACAGAAAGCTGCGCGGCACCTATCGCACGCGGGAAATCGATCTGGTGGTGGTGAAAGGCAAAACCAAGCCGGTCGGCGTCTATGAAGTTCTCGACTATCACGATGAAGAGACGTTTCCGAACCTGATGGACGTCGTCAACCAGTTCAAGGACGGCATCACCAAGTACCGCGCCGGCAAGTGGGACGCCGCGATCGCCGCCTTCAACGAGGCGCTGCGCCTGAACCCGAACGACAAGCTGTCCGCGATTTATATCGAGCGCTGTGAAAAGCTTAAAGCCGAGCCGCCGGAAGGCGAGTGGAACGGCGTGTGGGTGATGCAGGAGAAATAATCGCGAGACCGGACGCAT
>JBKJMN010000432.1:0-7893 GCA_046596405.1 Burkholderiales bacterium | reverse complement strand
GAAGACCGATTTACCCCGGGTGTGGGCCGATCTCGCGATGCCTTCGGGCCATGCCTATGCAAAAGCGCTGCGCACGGTGAAAACCTGCGTGGGCTCGGAGTGGTGCCGTTTCGGCGTGCAGGATTCGACGCAAATGGGCATCGATCTCGAGCGCGCCTTCGCCGGAATGTATGCGCCGCATAAAGTGAAGCTGGCGGTTTCGGGTTGTCCGCGCAACTGTGCCGAGTCCGGCATCAAAGACGTGGGTGTCATCGGCGTGGATTCCGGCTGGGAAATTTATGTGGCGGGCAACGGCGGCATCAAAACGGAAGTCGCCCAGTTCCTGTGCAAGGTGAAAACCGCCGAAGAAGTGCTCGCGTACAGCGGCGCATTTTTACAGGTGTACCGTGAAGAAGCGCGCTATCTCGATCGTACCGTGCATTGGGTCGCGCGCGTGGGCCTCGATTATGTGAAACAGAGAGTGATCGAAGACGCCGACGGCCGCAAAGCGCTGTTCGGGCGGCTCATGTATTCATTGCAGGGCGCGAAGGACCCGTGGGAGGCGCGCGCGCAAGGCGTGGCGAAACATGAATTCGAGGCGCTTACCGTATGAACTCACCCGCGAGGCTACCGATCATGAACCGTTGGGTAAAAGTGGGAAGCGTGGCAGACATTCCTCCGCTCGGAGCGCGTGTCGTGGCGAGCGTGCACGGCAATATCGCGGTCTTTCGCAACGCTGAGGATGAAGTGTTTGCCCTGCTCGACAAATGCCCGCACAAAGGCGGGCCGCTGTCGCAGGGCATAGTGTTCGGGCGGCATGTCGCGTGCCCGTTGCATAACTGGAGCATCGGGCTTGCTGATGGCAGGGCAGTGGCCCCCGACGTCGGCTGCGCGCAGCGGTTTGAAACGAAGGTTGAGGATGGCGTCGTGTTGCTGAATATCCAGCCGCTCACCGCGGCTTAACGATAACAACAGGAGGAGTTGCAAATGTCATACCTAGTCCCGTCGGAATTCGTCACCAAAATGGTGGATGCGGGCGAATCCAAAATATTCATGTCGACCCGGGATACTCTCATCCGCGCTTATATGGCGGGAGCGATTCTCGCACTGGCTGCCGCGTGGGCGGTTTCCGTTACCGTTGCAACAGGTTATCCGATCATCGGCGCGATTCTTTTTCCGGTCGGATTCTGCATGCTGCTGTTGATGGGCTTCGATTTACTCACCGGCGTTTTTGTTCTTACGCCACTCGCCTGGCTCGACAAGCGCCCGGGCGTGACGATCAACGGCATTTTGCGCAACTGGGGCCTCGTCTTCGTCGGCAATTTCGCCGGTGCATTGACGGTCGCCGTCATGATGTCGATGGTTTTCACCTATGGTTTTTCGATTGCGCCCAACAAGGTCGGCCAGCTGATCGCCGAAATCGGCGCCAGCCGGACCGTGGGCTACAAGGAATTCGGCGCGGCCGGCATGCTGACCCTGTTTATCCGCGGCATGCTGTGCAACTGGATGGTTTCTCTGGGCGTGGTCGGCGCGATGATTTCAACGACGGTGGGCGGCAAGGTCATTGCCATGTGGATGCCTATCATGGTCTTCTTCGGCATGGCCTTCGAGCATTCGGTCGTCAACATGTTTCTGTTCCCGTCGGGGCTGATCATGGGCGGAAATTTCTCGGTCATGGATTATCTGATCTGGAATGAAATCCCCACCGTGGTGGGGAATCTGGTTGGCGGGCTGGCGTTTACCGGGCTTACTTTGTATTCCACCCATATTAAAACCGCGCCGAAGCGGTCCCTTCAGTAGTTTGCGATAATCGCGAGGCGCTGCGGCCTGCAAGCGGCCGCCGCGCCTTTATCTTCTGCAGCGATCCGCCATGCCCAGCCAGCTGAAAATCTCCGTCGGCCAGCATTCCGACAAGGGTTGTAAGGCACGCAACCAGGATTTTCACGGCGTCTACATCCCATTAGAGCCGCAGTTGAGCTTGAAAGGAGTCGCCATTGCGCTTGCCGACGGGATCAGCAGCAGCGACGTTAGCCACATCGCCAGCGAGTCTGCCGTCAGCGGTTTTCTCGAGGATTATTACTGCACCTCCGAAACGTGGTCGGTCAAGAAGTCCGCCCAGCGGGTGCTAATCG
Source organism: Burkholderiales bacterium (assembly GCA_046596405.1). Taxonomy (GTDB): domain Bacteria; phylum Pseudomonadota; class Gammaproteobacteria; order Burkholderiales; family SG8-41; genus PALSA-1004. The sequence goes on along the minus strand of JBKJMN010000432.1, from coordinate 5,782 downwards.
CGACGAATTCCTGGCTTTATTCGCAGACCAGGCGCAGCCAGTACCGGTACGACACCGACAGAGGCTACGTGTGCACGTTGAGCGCGATGATCATCAAGGCGACGACCGCGCATATTTTCCATGTGGGAGATTCGCGGATTTTTCGATTGCGCGGCCGCAACCTCGAGCAATTGACCGAGGATCATCGCGTCAGCGTCTCAGCCGAGAAGACTTACCTTAGCCGGGCGCTCGGCATGAGTGCGCAACTGGATATCGATTATCAGGCGGTGGCGCTGGAGACGGGCGACCTCTTTTTCCTGGCGACCGACGGGGTCTACGAATACGCGGCGGCGAGCTTCGTCGCCGACACCGTGCAGCGGTTCGCCCACGATCTCGATAGCGCTGCCAGGCTCATCGTCGGCGAGGCGTACGCGCGCGGCAGCACGGACAACCTCACGGCGCAACTCATCAGGGTCGACGGGTTGCCGGCACGGGATTCGAACGAGATCCATCGCGATCTTACGCAGCTGCCGTTTCCACCCGTCCTGGAAGCAAGGGCGATGTTCGACGGCTACAAGATCATTCGCGAACTGCATGCGAGCAGCCGCAGCCATGTTTACCTCGCGGTGGACGCGGAAACCGGCACGACGGTAGTCATCAAGACCCCATCCATCGACCTGCAGGGGGACCCGGCTTATATCGAGCGGTTCCTGATGGAAGAATGGATTGCCCGCCGCCTCAGCAGCCCGCATGTGCTGAAGCCCTGCCTGCAGACCCGACGGCGCAATTACTTATATATCGTTACCGAGTTTGTCGAGGGCAAGACGCTGACGCAATGGATGGTTGACAACCCGAAGCCGGAGCTCGAGGCGGTGCGGGGGATAGTCGAGCAGATCGGCAAAGGCCTGCAGGCTTTTCACCGGATGGAGATGCTGCATCAGGACCTGCGGCCGGAAAACATCATGATCGATACCACCGACACGGTGAAAATCATCGATTTCGGCTCGACGCGCGTTGCCGGTGTGGTGGAAATGGCGGCACCCGACGAGCGCGCGTACCCGCTCGGCACTGTGCAATACACCGCACCGGAATATTTTCTGGGCGAACCCGGCTCCAGGTGCTCCGATATTTTTTCCCTGGGGGTAATCGCATGCCAGATGCTGACCGGCAAGCTGCCGTACGGAGCGGAGGTGGCAAGGACCAGAACCAGGGCCGCGCAGCGCAAATTGCGCTACCGCTCCTCGCTCGACGAGCACCGCGATATACCGGCCTGGATCGATCTGGCGCTCAGAAAGGCGGTGCATCCCGACCCGCGCCAGCGCTACGCCGAACTCTCCGAATTCATCTACGATCTGCGGCATCCGAACAAGGTGCTGATGAATGAGAAAGGCCCGGCGCTCGTCGAGCGCAATCCCCTCGTATTCTGGCAGTGCGCTTGCTTCATCCTGACGATCGTAATCGCAATTTTGCTGTTCAAGATGAAGTGAGCCTGGCGCGCCGGCCACTGGTCATTGCACCATTCCGGATAGGTCCAATCGCGACCCGGTACCGCAGCGATGCTGCTGGCATTGTGCTAATATTCGCGCGTTAGCAGTTCAGAAAAGTCACACCAACTTAAGGAGCGGAGCCATGGGCGCTTTTTTCTCTTCACTCGGTAGAACCATAACGGCAGGTGTCGTCCTGCTGATTCTCATCGTGCTCGCGGTGGGCGGCATGTCGGAAGGCGGCATGCGCGGCAACGATCTGTTCGTCATGCGCTGGCTGCACGTGATGGCGGGCATCATGTGGATCGGTCTCCTGTGGTATTTCAACTTCGTGCAGACACCCTCCATGCCGAAGATTCCCGATGAGCAGAAACCCGCGGTCAGCAAGGTAATTGCGCCGGCGGCGTTGTTCTGGTTCCGCTGGTCGGCGCTGGCCACGATGATTTTGGGCCTGCTCCTGGCCTACCGGGCCGGCTATCTGATGCAGGCGCTGACGCTGACCAAAGGCGTGCACGCGATCGGCATCGGCATGTGGCTGGGCCTCATCATGGCGTTCAACGTATGGATGATCATCTGGCCTAACCAGAAGAAAGCGCTCGGCATCGTGACCGTATCGCCCGAGGAAAAAGCCGCCGCCGCGAAAATCGCGGGCATGACGTCGCGCATCAACACGATGCTGTCGATCCCGATGCTGTACTGCATGGTCGCGCAGTCGCACGGCGGCATGTAAGGCTTAATCGATGTAAACCGCCCGCGTCGCGGGCGCACAAAAAAAGCGCACGGACAGTCCGTGCGCTTTTTTTTGTTGCGCGAGGCTAGCGCGCTGCCGGCGCTTCTTTCAGCCCGTCGACACGGGCGCCGGCCTTGATGCCGCGTTTGGCGAACCAACCCTGGTTCATTTCGAGCGCGTACTTGGCGGGCTTGGCCGACGGGTGCGGATTGGTCGTGAGCGGCTTCATATCGGCGATATTGACGATTACGCCCTGCTCGTCAACGAAAGCGATGCTGAGCGGCAGATAGGTATTCATCATCCAGAAGCTTTGCGGCTGGCTGTAAGCGAACACGAACAGCATGCCGCGGTTCTCCGGCATCATGCGCCGGTGCATGAGCCCGGTGCTGCGGGCGTCGTCCGTCGCCGCGACTTCCGCCGTGAGTTTGTGCCCCTTGATAGCCAGCGCTACTTCGGGCAGCGCGGTCTGTGCGTGCAGCGGCGAACCGCACAGCGAAAGCAGGGCAATGAAAAGTATGTTTTTCAGGACAATCTCCGGATACGTCTATAACGCATCAGGGCGCGGTTGCGCCGACCAGCCAGTCCGCGATGGCGTCCAGAATTGCGTTTACGTCGCCGATCGCCGGCAACAGCGTGAGCGTAGTGTCCGGGTGAGCGGCGCGCAGAGTGTCGAGTATTTTCGGCAGGTCGTTTTTGAGGTGTCCGCCCTGCGCCATGAAGAGCGGCGCGATCGTGATTGACGGGTGGCCTGCGCGCGCAAGCTTGGCGACCGCCTCGGGAAGCGCCGGTTGCATCAATTCGAGAAATGCGAGCTCGACCGCGACGCCGGGCCGTTTGGCCTCCAGCGCACGTTGTATTTTCCGGAACGGCAGCGCCCATGCGGGATCGCGCGCGCCGTGGGCGAAAAGGATGATCGCGGGTGCGGCCATCGTCGGGCGTCAGTGCTTGCCGGTGCTGCCGAAGCCGCCGGCGCCGCGCGCGCTCGCCGCGAAGTCGTCCACGACGTTTAATTCGACCTGCACGACCGGCACGACCACGAGTTGCGCGAGCCGCTCCATCGGATTAATCACGAAGGGCGCGTTTCCGCGGTTCCAGGTCGAGACGAATATCTGGCCCTGGTAATCCGAATCGATCAAGCCGACGAGGTTGCCGAGCACGATGCCGTGCTTGTGCCCGAGTCCCGAGCGCGGCAGGACTATCGCCGCCAGCCCCGGGTCGCCGAGATGAATCGCAATCCCGGTCGGGATCAGCTCGGTTTGGCCGGGCGCGAGCGTCAGCGGCTGATCGAGGCACGCCCGCAGGTCAAGGCCTGCCGACCCGCCCGTCGCGTAATGCGGCAACTGATCGCGCATGCGCGGATCGATGATTTTGACGTCGAGTTTTTTCATGGATCCAGCGCGTTGCCGTGGACGATTGCGGCTAGGTTTTGTGGTTTTTCTTCGCCTGCTGGAGTTTCGCGATGTAAGCCACGAGCTGGCGGGCGACCTCCGGCTTCGACGCACGCGGCAGCGTGTGGATGCCGGTGTCGTCGAGCAGGGTGACCTCGTTGTCGTCGGCGCCGATCGCGTCCTGCGCCAGGTTGGCGACCATCAGCGGGACTTTCTTCTTACGGCGCTTGGCATCGGCGTATGTGCGCAGGTTCTGGCTCTCGGCCGCGAAGCCAACGCAGAACGGCGGTTTCGGCAGGGCGGCCACCCACGCCAGTATGTCCGGGTTGGGCACCAGCGTCAGCGTGAGATCGGCATCGGTGCGCTTGATTTTCTGGGCGCTGGTTTTGGCAACGTGGTAGTCCGCGACCGCGGCTACCGCGATAAAAATGTCCGCTGCCTTCGCGTATTTCCTGACGGCTTCGAACATCTGGCCGGCGCTCTCGATTTGCACGACGCGCGCCGGGGCGGGCGCTGCGAGCGCCACCGGCCCGCTGACCAGCGTGACCTGCGCACCGGCGTCGAGCGCCGCCCGCGCGATCGAATAGCCCATCTTGCCGGAGCTTCGGTTCGTAATGCCGCGCACCGGATCGATTGCTTCAAACGTCGGCCCCGCGGTAATCAGCACATTTTTACCCGCGAGCAGTTTCGTTTGCAGGAATGAAATGACCGCGTCGTATATCTCCTGGGCCTCGAGCATGCGGCCCAGGCCGGTTTCGCCGCACGCCTGGTCGCCGCTCGCCGGGCCGAGAATTGCCACGCCATCGGCGGCGAGTTGCTTGACGTTGCGCTGGGTCGCCTTGTTCTGCCACATCTGCCGGTTCATCGCCGGGGCTACGAGCAGCGGACAGTCAAACGCCGCGCCATCGAGGCCGGCGCGCGGGCGCGCCATGCACAGCGTCGACAGCAGATCGTCGGCGAGCCCGTTGGCAACCTTGGCGAGGAAATCCGCGGTGGCCGGCACGACGACGATGGCGTCCGCGCCGCGCGAGAGCTCGATATGCGCCATGTTGTCGGCAATGCGCCCGTCCCACATGTCGGTGTACACCGGCCGCCCCGACAGCGCCTGCATGGTGGCGGGCGTGATGAAACCGCACGCGGCCTTGGTCATCACGACCTGCACCGCGGTGCCGTCCTTGACGAACAGGCGCACGAGCTCGGCGGCCTTATAAGCCGCGATGCCGCCGGTTACGCCCAGCACGATCCGCTTTTGGCGCATTTCCACTATCGATTCAGCTGTTTCCGCATGACGAGCGCGTGAGTGTAAACCATATTTCGCGACGCACAAACCGGGCGGACGGCGCGCCTATGACCTAAGTAGTAGCTACCGAAGGGCCGGGGCGGCGTTTATTTCTTCAGCGAATTGTTCTGCAGGAGGGCGCAATGGCGATCACGGATTGGCCGGTCGACGACCGGCCGCGCGAAAAATTGCTGAGCAAGGGGGCCGACGCCTTGTCGGACGCCGAACTGCTGGCGATCTTCCTGCGCACCGGCATCAGCGGCAAAAGCGCCGTGGACCTGGCGCGTGAATTGTTGACGAGTTGCGGTTCGCTGTCCGCCCTGTGCGCGGGCAGCGAGCGCGACATCTGCGAACTGCCGGGCATGGGGCCGGCCAAATACGCGCAACTGCAGGCCGTGATGGAAATGGCGCGCCGCGCGTTGAGAGAGAAACTCGCGACCGGCAACGCGCTCAATTCGCCGTCGGCGGTGCGCGACTATCTGCGCATGAAATTACAGGCGCTCCCGCACGAAGTTTTCGTCGTGCTTTTTCTCGACGCGCAAAACCGCGTGATCGGTTGCGAGGAATTGTTTCGCGGCACGCTCACGCAAACCAGCGTCTATCCGCGCGAAGTCGTCAAGCGCGTGCTGCATCACAATGCGGGTGCGGTCATCTTCGCCCACAACCATCCGTCGGGCGTCGGCGAGCCCAGTCACGCCGATGAAACCCTGACCCAGGCATTGAAGCAGGCGTTGTCGCTCGTCGACGTGCGCGTACTCGATCACTTCATCGTCGCCGGCAGCGGCGTGCTGTCGTTTGCGGAGAGGGGACTGCTGTAGATTGCTCAGAGCACGTTGCACGGGGAGAGCGTTTTGGTGGATTACGGGTCCATCGCAAGCAACGGTTTAGTAAAGGCAAAAGAATATTTTCAGGCCGCATATGA
>JBKJMN010000416.1:0-6963 GCA_046596405.1 Burkholderiales bacterium | reverse complement strand
GAAATGCTCGATGAACTCAAAGGCGCCGCCGTTCTCGAAGGCGCGCGCGGCCGCCCGCCGGTTTCACGCGCGGCGATCATCGATGTGCTGTTAAAAATCGGTGGCGAAGACGGGCTTCTGATGAGCCACGCCGACGACTTCATGGAGGCCGACATCAACCCGCTGATCGTGTCGGAGACCGGCGCGGTCGCGGTCGATGCAAGGTTCATCCTCGCATGAGCGCCGACGCCATAATCGAGCAATACGCGCCGCTGTTCATGCCGAAGACCGTCGCGGTCGTCGGCGCGTCGAGCAAAGGCAACGCCCTGCCCAATGTTTTCATCCGGCGTATCCGCGAATACGGTTTTACCGGCGACATCTATCCGATCCATCCCACCGCGGCGACGATCGACGGTATACCCGCTTATCCGAACCTTGCCGCGACGCCGAAACCGATTGACTACGCTTATATCGCCGTGTCGGGCGCGCAGATTCCTGACATGCTTAAAGTCGCGGCGGGACGCGTGCGCTATGCACAAGTCGTCTCGAGCGGCTTCGGCGAAGTCGACGAAGGCAAGGATTTGCAGCAGCGCCTGCTCGATGCGGCCCGCGCCGGCGGCATGCGGTTGCTCGGGCCCAACTGCCTCGGCATCTACACGCCGCGCGGCCGGATTACCTTCACGGAAATCAGCCCGCAGGAAGTCGGTCCGGTCGGCGTGATATCGCAAAGCGGCGGTCTCGGCACCGACATCATCCGGCGCGGTCTCGCGCGCGGCGTCAAATTCTCCGGCCTCGTCACCGTCGGCAACTGCGCTGACGTTACGCCGTCCGACCTACTCGAATTTTATCTGGCCGACGAGCAGACCAAAGTGATCGGCTTCTACATCGAAACCGCGAAAGACGGCCGCCGCCTCTTTAATATGCTGCGCGCAGCCCGGGCGAAGAAGCCCGTGGTGATATTGAAAGGCGGCCGCACCGGCCAGGGTCTTGCCGCCGCCGCGTCGCACACGGGTTCGCTTGCCGGCGATGATCGCGCCTGGACTGCGTTGTCGCGTCAGACGGGCTGCGTGCTGGTCGATACGCTCGATCAATTTCTGGATGCGCTGCTGATCTTCCAGACGCTGACGCCGCAACCGCAACACCCGACCCGACGCGTCGTGCTCTTCGGCAACGGCGGCGGCACCAGCGTGCTCGCCACCGATTATTTCGCGCGCCTTGGTCTGGACGTCACTCCGTTCTCGCAACCCGCGCTCGATGCGCTCGCCGCGCTAAAGCTGCCGCCCGGCACCAGCATCACCAATCCGGTCGATTGCCCGGTCAGCACGCTGCAGCAGGAAAACGGCAGCGTCGCCGAAAAAATCCTCGACGAGATTTACGCCAAAGGCAAGCCGGAAGCGCTCGTCATGCATCTCAACATGTCGGCCTTCGCCGGCCGCACGCCGCCCGAAGTGATAGAGAATGTGCTCAAGGCCGCGTTGCGCGTGCAGACGCACTATCCCGGTCAGGCGCATTTCCTGCTCGTGCTGCGCTCCGATGGCGACCCCGAGCTCGAAGCGCGCAAGCGCACGTTCCGCGATAGCGCGCTGGCACTCGGAATTCCCGTTTACGATGAAATGAGCAACGCCGGGCACGCCCTCGCGGCATTGCAGGCGCACGAGCGTTTCGTGCATACGCGCGGGGGCTAAACCGCCCACCGATGGCCGCCACCGATTTCACAGCGCTGAGTCTGCCGTTCCGCGTCTACAGCGGCAAAGACGCGCTCGAGAGCCTGCCCGCGGAATTGAAGCGCAACAAGGCGCAGCGCGCGTTCATTCTGTGCGGGCGCACGGTATCGCGCCGCACCGGCCTTATCGCGCGCATGCGCCGCATCCTCGGGGAGGGTTGCGCGGGCGTGTTCGACGAAATCGATAAAGATTCAACGTTGCCCTCGGTCCTCGCCGCGACCGCGGCCGCGCGTGCGGCGAACGCCGATCTTCTTATCAGCGTCGGCGGCGGCAGCGTAACGCAGGCGACGCGCGTCGTCTCGATATTGCTCGCCGAAAAAGGCGCGCCGCACGACCTCATCACGCAGTATCCGGACCATGCGCCGGCGATCAGCCCGAAGCTGCTCGCCCCCAAGCTGCCGATCCTCAACGTGCTGACGGTACCGACATCGGCGCAGAACCGCGGCGGCTCGGCATTGCGCGACGACACGCTCGATCATCGCATGGAGTTCTTCGATCCGAAGACGCGGCCCAAGGCGCTGTTCTGGGACGCCGATGCGCTGCTGACCGCGCCGTCATCCTTGATCCGCACCGCGGGTTGCTCGGTCTACTGGCGCAGCGTGATGAACCTGGGCTGGGTCGACGTCAATCCGCTGCTCGAAGGTGTCCGCCTGCATGCGTACCGGCTCGCTGCGCGTGCGCTGCCGAAAATCATGGATGCCGCCGACGCAGCGCCGCGCATCGAATTGTGCGCGGCGGCGTTTTTGCTTAACCGCGATGCCGACGAAGGCGGCGGTGCCGCGGCGCGCCACTGGGTCGTCCGCGCGACGTACGCGTTCGCGACGTCATTGTTCATCTCGTTTCCGCACATCGGTCAGGGCGAAGCCAATACTGCGTTGACCGGCACCGTCATGCGCCGCCTCGGCAGCCGCGACCCGCAGGCGATGGCGAACCTCGCGCACGGGCTCGGCGTGTGGAAAGATGCCATGCCGTTTGCCGATGCGCCGCTGCTCGCAGCCGATTATCTGGATAAATTCTTTGCCGGTCTCGGCATGCCTACGCGCCTGCGCGAGCTCGAATTTCCGCGCGAGGGCCTCGAGCAGGTACTGGAAAACTCACTGAAGAACTTCAACGCCGATCCGAAGCGCGAGTTCGTGCGCGAACGCGATTTGCTGCACGATGTGTTGCAGGCGGCGTGGTAATACCTTCCTCCCCTTTGCCGTGCAGAAAATTCCCTTGGGGGACAAGGGGAGTGTAGGGGCAGCGATGGGTCAAACGTTTTCTTAGTAACGATCAACAACCAATTAGAAAGATTGCAATGGATACACTCAAGGTCGGCATGCGCGACGAAATGGTGTGGGAAGTGACGGAAGACCTGGCGACGTCTCGTGGCGACTACAAAGTGTTCTCGACCCCTGGCATGACGCGCTTCGTCGAAATGACCGCGCACCAGCTCGTTGGCCCGCATTTGAAACCGGGCCAGGGTCAGGTCGGGCTGCAGGTCAACATTCGGCATATGGCACCGACACCGCTCGGCAAGCCGGTGCGCTGCGAAGTCGAATTAACAGCGATAGACCGGCGCAAGCTTACATTCAGGATGAAGGTGTTCGACGAGGTCGAGCAGATCGGCGAAGCCGAGCACGACCGCTATATCGTCGATCTCGACAAGTACATGGCGCGGCTCAAGGCCAAGATCGAAGGATCGGCGGTTGCGGGTGGGAAAGTGTGAGGCGGATTAATGTCATGTTGAGCAGCGCGCTTCAGCGTGTCCGCTCGAACTAAAGTTAGACGGCTTCAGTCGCACTACAACTGATCAGCCCTCGCCGTACGTAGCCCGTTCACTTCAACTGCGTGCACTGTAGATCAGCGCCAATAGTCAAGGGACCGGTGTAGAACTTCTTCAGTTCAGCGATAGCAGCGTCAAGATCGAACAACCCGATGTGACTGACGATCAGTCTCCCAACGCCCGCTTCTTGGGCAACGCGCCCGACAACCGCAGGGGAAGCGTGAAGAGGGCTACTGGTACCTGCCGCCATCGCAAGATGCATGATCAGGACGTTCGCTCCGCGCGCGAACTCAACGAACCTTGGGTCGGTGCCGTTCTGATCAGAGCTGAATACGATCGACACGTCGCGCGTCTGCACGCGGTACGCCAAAGTCGGGATGGTCCCGTGGGGTATTCCCAGCGCAGTAACGGTCACTCCCTGCCGATCGAAGACTGTCGATGGCTGCGGTTTGGTCACATCAACGACCCCGATATCCAAACGGACACCGCCCCCGGAGGCGGGCTCTGCGCCGCCCAGCGTGTTGCCGAGGAAGAGGAATGCGCCATTTTTCTCATCGAAGAGACGACTGAGGAACGTTGGAAAGGCGGGCGCCAGATTGTTTCCGGAAGGACCGGCAATGGGCAACGGTTCCTTACGAATCTGATTGCTCAACCATAACAGGGCGGGCAGATCGGAGACGTGGTCCGGATGAAGATGGCTTATGGCGACCAACGATAGATCGCTAAACTGTGCTTGGGCCTGGCCGAAACGAAGGAAGGCGCCCCCGCCCATATCGACAAGTATTCTCGCCTGTGCGTCGATCCAGAGCAGATAACTGGACGACGCGCGATCGCGGTTGATCCTGGGTCCGCCGGAGCCCAGGATTTGCACCGCGACCGGATTCCCCGCGCAGCTTTGAGCCAACGCGCCGGATGGGATGGAGAGAAGGGCAATTAAGCTAACAATCGAGAATCGAATCATGAGGGCACCTCTTTCTACCTGCCGTCGTCTCAGCAATCGTGCAAAAGCGCGCGTTTACCGTACCCAATGAGCCGCGCGGGTACGGGTCGGCTCGATTGGCTGCTTATGGCCGCTATCGGCCAGTTTGCTGCGCCCGCCGGTCTGCTATTCGATTACCCTGTCCGCACGAACGAGAATCGACTGTGGGAACTTTACGCCAAGCGCGTTGGCGGTATTCAGGTTGATTACCAGTTCGAATTTCGTGGGGCGCTCGACAGGCAATTCGGCAGGCCGCGACCCAGCGAGAACCTTGCTGACGTGGGAGGCCGTGCTGCGGTAGCTGCTGGCTTGGTTCTCGCCGTAGCTCATCAGTCCGCCTTGCTCGACGAACTCACTCACACCGAATATGGTGGAAATACCGCCTTTTTGCGCAAGAGCGACGACATGCTCCCTCCTTGTGAACGTCATCGGGTCGTCGCCAAGAACCAACAACGCGCGTAAACGCTCCTTCGCCATTCTTTCGAATGCCGTCGGAATTTCTGCCGGCCCGCTGACGTCAATTCGCACCAACTTCACGCCGGGTAATCTGGCGCTATCCTGCAGCGCGGACCACAGATTCGGATGGACGGGATTTTGAGTGTTGTATAGCACCGCCACCCGCCCTGCGTTCGGCGATGCGGCGGTAAGGAGCTCGAGCATTTTCGGTATCACTTCCTCGCCTTGACTCGCGCGTCCGGAAACGTTGCCACCAGGACGTGACAGACTCTTGATAAGCCCCTGCCCGACCGGATCTGACACGGCCGACATAAGGACCGGTGTACCGGAAAGCAAGGTCGCGTCTTTGACCGCTTTCGTGGACGGAGAACAAGTAGTGACGATTGCATCGAGCTTCAATGCCGCCAAAGCGCCCGCACCTTCACGCAGCCGTCCCGAGTCGCTCTCTGCGTAGATGCGCTCAATGACCAAGTTCTTCCCCTCCACATAGCCCTTGTCCCGCATGCCTTCGAGAAAAGCCCGCTCCAGGTGACTGCGCACCCCGGACGATCCATAGACAACGTAGCCAATACGCTTTGGCTTGGTCAATTCCTGTGCCGTCGCGACCGGGATCGAAATCGCGGTGATCAAGAATAACTGCGCCAAAAGCTGCGTCACGTTGCGCATGGCAACCTCCGAATTTGATTGTAACTGGTCCGGGAATATACATCGGGAGACTGACGCAAAACGAATGCCGGCTTCGGGTCGATTGCGGAATTCCTGCGAACCTGTTGATGCCGCATAACGGCGGAATTCAGCCGCCGGCCTGGCCGGTCGGCTGCAATGAATCGTTAGGCATTGGGGCTCCCTGGCAAAGCCACGTACCCAGGCAAATTGCGGATACGCTCGAACCAGTTTCTCACGGCGGCAAAAGGTTCTAAGCTGATGCCTCCCTCCGAACTTAACGCTGCGTAGGGATAACAGGCGAAATCGGCAATAGTAGGCCCGCCAGCCTCTGGAACAAGCCACGCACTTTCAGCAAGTTGTTTTTCCAAAACGCGGAGCGCAACTTTTCCCAGTTCCTGGCTGTCCTCTAAATTACCGGTCTTTGCAAAAACAGTTGGATTATTGAGCTTAATCGCTCTTGCGCGTGCCAGCCCGTAACGGCCTTCGTTCTGCTCCATCGCTAACCATTGCATGACTTTGGCCATGGGCAAGGGATGAAGAGGTAGCCATGTTTCGCCGCCATATTGACGAGCCAAGTACACGAGAATCGCTGTGGAGTCCCAGATAGTCATATTATCGTCGATAAGCACCGGCACTTGCCCGCGTGGATTCAATACCAAAAACTCAGGGCGCTGGTTCTCGCCAGCATTGGTGTTTACTACAACTTTCCGATACTCAATCCCAAGAATGGAGAGAAACAAGCGCACCTTGTAACAGTTGCCCGATCGATCTAAGTCATACAGAAGCATGCGCGACTCTACCATTGTTGGCCTAACCGTTCGTCATGCGCGGCGACCGAGCGGCAGCGAAGCTGGCTCTCGGGTGTCCGGTCGATGGAGGCGTTGGGCCACACGTCTGCCCCGCTTAATGAAAGAGCGTTGGATTGGCTCGCCACACCGACCAGGTAAGGGCCGACGCGAGACAAACCCACGCAAGATAGGGAACCATGAGCAACGCGGCCAGACGCTGGACTCTATGAAACGCTGCAATAGTGAGGACGATCAGAACCAGGAGAAGTAAGACGTCGGCAAAGGAAGCCGCGCCCAAACGCCAGGCAAAGAACAGCCAGGACCAAAGTGCGTTGGCGGCGAGTTGCACACCAAACAGCGCCAGCGCCCAGGCAACTGGTTTCCTGCCTTGCTCTCGCCATACCAGCCACGCTGAGACGCCCATAAGTACGTAGAGCACGGACCAAACCGGACCGAAAGCAGAGGCCGGCGGCGCCCACCCGGGCTTGTTGAGCTGGAGATAAAACGAAGCTGCATCGACCGACGCGAGCGCGCCGGCAGCCGCGACGATCATGACCAGCCCGAGCCATGCAATAAGGCCAAGCGCCTGCCAAAGTTTTGAGCGAC
>JBKJMN010000211.1:0-3575 GCA_046596405.1 Burkholderiales bacterium | reverse complement strand
TCCGGCAAAAGCCGGGAGCGCTTGGGCCCGGTCAGGGCGAGCGCATTCAGTCTTTTTGACTTTATCAAAGGCGCCACCGTCACCAGGTTGCTGAAGGTTAGTTGAATCTGGCCCGCGATCAGATCGGCGATCGCCTGCGGACTTCCTTTGTACGGAACATGTTCCATCGGTGCGCCGGTCATGAATTTGAAAAGCTCCGCGGCTACGTGGCTCGAAGTGCCGTTGCCCGCGGACCCGTAAAGCAAACCCGCGGGATGCGTTTTCGCGTACTCGATCAACGCTTTGACGTACCGGACCGGCAGCGATGGCGTCACCACCAGAACGTTAGGCTGATAGTGTGTCTGCACGATCGGAGCCAGATCCCTGTCGATGTCGTACGAGGGTTTCTCGTCGAGGTAAAAGCGATTGACCACGAGCGATGTCAGATTCGCATAGCCGATCGTATAGCCATCGGCAGGCGCTTTTGCCACCATGCCTGTACCAATTGTGTAAGAGCCGCCGGGCCGGTTGTCGATTACGACCTGCTGCCCCAATTGCTTCGTCAGCTGATTCGCGATGGTGCGCGTGATCGTATCGGGCGATCCCGAAGCGGCGGAGGGGACGATCAAACGAATCGGCCGGTCCGGATATGCGTGATCCGCCGCGGCTGCAACGGACAATCCCATGTGAAAAACAAGCAATAGCGTGGTGGTGAACAGGTACGTCAGCATTAAATGCTTCGCTCCGTTCTTGCGCGCCTTACGTGCGCCCTTAGATCGAAAAAGTCGCGAACATGCGCGAGTTGATAAGCGGCGCGCCGGTCAGCTTTCTTTGACCAGCTCGAGCAGGATCTGCGCATTGCGCGCGCCTTCGGCAACATCGACTTCGGGCTTGCGGCGTTGCTCGATGGCCTGCGTGAAGTCTTCGATCATGCTGACGAACGGATTGACGACGGGGAAAGCAAACTCGCCGTCGTTGGTCCAGATGCGTCCCGCGGCGTCGCGTCCGAACGTGTTTTCGCAAATGGCCCAGCCCTGCGCGCCGTAAATTTCGAGCCGGCTCGGCGCATCGAACAGCACTGACGTGCAGATTTCCGCGGTCGCGCCGCCTTCGAACTTGAAGGCGGCGACGGCGGTTTCGTCATGCGAGCCCTGCCAGGTTTCGCGCGCGATCACGCTCTTGATCCGCGTCATCTCGCCGTGCGCGGGTTGCAGAATCCAGCGGCTCAGGTCGACCAAATGAGTGCCCATCGCGCCCAGGCTCCACCATCTCCCCACCGCGGGCGAGGCGCGCCAGTTACTTGAATCCGCTTCGCGCGAAGTCCATAGGCTACGCACGTGATGGATATCGCCGAACTTGCCGGCACGGACCGCGTCCACGAGCAGGCGGTGCCCCGCATGCCAATGCAGCCGGTAGCACAGAGCCAGTGTTATTTTCGACGCCGCGCAGGCGGCGAGAATTTGCGCGATGCCGTCGGCGTCGGTCGCCAGCGGCTTCTCAAGCAGCACGTGCTTGCCCGCCCGCGCGGCGGCGACCGCCTGTTCCGCGTGCAGCTTATCCGGCGTGGCGATGATGACCGCGTCAAGCCTGGGATCGCGGAGCAGCGATTCGAGCGACGTATGCGCGGGCGAAGGCGATTGCGCGTTGAATTGTTTCGCGAATTGTTGGGCGCGGGTCGAATCGCGGCTGAGCACGCTCCACAATTGGGCGTGTTGCGACTGGAGCAGGGCAGGCGCGTGCCCTCCTGAAGCAATGCTGCCGGTGCCGATCAGCGCGATGTTCAACTTTTTCATTTGGTAACGATCGTCAAACTAATTGTTGCGATGACAGCCCGCCCGAAAGCGCGCAACGCTTTTTTTTCGTCGCGGTCGATCGTACGCTTAGGCTCGGCAAGATCGCGGACATCGTGCGGTAGCGCGTCGTATAGCGCCCAAAACTTCGGTGACGCGAAATGCTTCAAATCTCTCGGGCCTTGCCGGCCTGATAATCCGCGCGGGCTTCTGAAACGAGCCCGTTTAGTTTTCCAGCCTTCGAATCAGCATCGATCTGCTTATCCCACAGCAGATGGTCAAATTCGATAAACCAGGCACGAAATTTCGAAAGCTCTTCGGTCGGAAGATTCTTGATCTTGCTTTCGAGTTCTTCGAGGTCACTCATGATGCATCACCATTTATTGAGCTTTACATTATTCATGACAAAAACTTTCCCGCCTTCGGCCCCCTCGCTTTGCTCTCCCCACCCTTCTCCCGGAGGGATAAGGGCTTTTCTTCCCTCGCCCTCCGGGAGAGGGACCGAGGGTGAGGGAAAGTTTTGACGACCGGCGTCATTGTCATCTATTACGTAATGCTCAATAGATGATTCAATAATCGTCATTTTACGCCGGTCTTTTTTTTGCGCATAACCGCTGCGGTGCGCGTCGTTCTCAGTACTCTGCGTGTCATCTGCGGTTTGTCGCTCTTGGTCATTGAGTCTATCTCAGTCCACGCGCGCACCGGAATCGCGGATGACCTTGCCCCACTTGGTGATTTCCGCTTTGACGAAGGCGCCGAATTCCGCCGGCGTGTTGGCTCGCGATTTGGCGCCTTCCGTCACGAGCCGCGCCTGCACTTCGGGCAATTTCAAAATGCGCATGATTTCGGCGTTCAGCATGGCGACGATATCCGGCGGCGTGCCCGCCGGCGCGAATATGCCGATCCAGTTGGTGACTTCAAAGCCGGGTAGCGTTTCGGCGATCGCCGGCACCTCCGGCGCGGCGGGGTTGCGCTGCGGGCCGGTGACGGCGAGCGCATGCAACCTGCCGGCGCGCGCCAGCGGCATTGCCGTCGGCATGGTAGCGAACAGCATCGACGTCTGTCCGCCGACGAGATCGGTGAGCGCCGGCACGTTGCCTTTGTACGGGATGTGCACGAGATCGATCTTCGCCATGGTCTTGAAAAGTTCGCCGGATAGATGGCCGGCCGTGCCGTTGCCGGCGGATGCGTACACGAGCTGTCCGGGCCGCGCGCGCGCTAACGCGATCAGGTCCTTGACCGTTTTCACGGGCACCGAGGGATGCAGTACGAGCAGCCCGTCGGCTTCGACCGCCAGCGCGACCGGCGAAAAATCCCTGACGGGATCGTACGGCAGCTTGGAAAACAGGCTTACGTTGACTGCGTGCGTGCCGATAGTGCCCATGACCAGCGTATATCCGTCGGGCGGCGATTTGGCGACGATGTCGGCGCCGATATTACCGCCGGCGCCGGTGCGGTTCTCGATGACGACCGGCTGGCTCCATGTGTCGGTAAATTTCTGGCCGAATACGCGCGACATCACGTCGGCAATGCCGCCTGGCGGAAACGGCACGACGATGCGAATCGATTTGTTTGGGTAGTTCGCATCCGCGGCGAACGCAGCCGGCGCGAGCCACGCTATGGCGATAAGGGCGACGGTTGCGATTGTCTTCAAGGCGTGTCTTTCCCTGATCTTATGGGCGTATTGCATCGTGTGCGGCAGTCGAAGTATACGGGCTCCGCCCGCCGCGAAGTCAGGACTTCGGCAGCTGCTGCGTTCGGTGCGTCGGTTTCGCGAGCCGTCTGCCGCGCGCCGGCACTTTTTCG
>JBKJMN010000428.1:0-6104 GCA_046596405.1 Burkholderiales bacterium | reverse complement strand
TGCTGCTGCCAGGCACGCGCATACCGGTCATGCACCCGGACCGGATATTCGAGCGCAAGCCGGATTACGTGCTGATCCTGCCGTGGAACCTCAAGGATGAGATAATCGAACAAATGGCCGGCATTCGCGGCTGGGGCGGGCAATTCGTGGTGCCGATGCCGCGCCCGACGGTGTGCTAGCGCAGCGCCGCTGACAATCTTGATATTCCAGAAAACCAGGCTGCAGGATGCCTACCTTATCGAACCGCAGCGTCTGGACGACGACCGCGGCTTTTTTTCCCGTGTTTATTGCGAGCGCGAATTCGCGGAACACGGCATCACGTTCAAATGTGTGCAAAGCAATATTTCGTTCAACCGGCGGAAAGGTACGTTGCGCGGCATGCACTATCAACTGGAACCGCACGCGGAAGCCAAACTCGTTCGCTGCACGCTCGGCGCGATTTACGATGTCATGGTCGACCTGCGGCCCGGCTCCGCGACGTATGCGCAATGGATCGCGACCGAATTGACTGCCGACAACCGAAAAATGCTGTTCGTGCCGGCCGGCTTCGCGCACGGTTTTCAGTCGCTCGTCGACAATACCGAAATCACCTACCTGATGAGCGCTGAGTACGTGGGCAGCAGTTCCGCCGGCATTGTGTGGAGCGACCCCACGCTCGGCATCGAGTGGCCGCTCGCCGATCCGATCGTGAGTGCGCGCGATCGCGCTCTACCGTGCCTCGACGCCTGACTTCGATGACCCGCGCGTCCGCCGACATTCTGACCGCCGATCAACGCGAGGCTTTTAGCGAGCAGGGGTTCGTTCTGTTGCCGGCGTTTTACGACCTCGAGACGGAAATACGCCCGATCCAGCACGCGCTTTACCAGCTCATCGGGCTCGTCGCCGCAGACAACGGCCTGCCGCTAGAACGCCCGCCGTTCGCGCCTGCCACGTTCGACGCGGGATTCAACGCGCTGATCGCGCGCGATCGCAGTGTCGGTAGCGCGGTGTACGACGCGGCCAAGCTGATTCCGGCGTTCCTTCGCCTGCTCGCCGGCGGCCACAACGAGCGCCTGTTCGCTGCCACGCGCGACACCGACGCAGTCGGCATCGGCGCGGGCAGTTTCGGCATCCGCATCGACCATCCGCGCGAGGAGCAATTCCGCTCGCAATGGCACCAGGAGTTCCTGTACCAGCCGCAAAGCCTTGATGGCATGGTGTTCTGGAGCCCGCTCGTTGAAATCAGGCCCGAGCTGGGGCCGGTCGAAGTGTGCGTCGGCTCGCATCGCGACGGCCTCTGCGTCTATCGCAAAGGCGGCAAGTACGCGAACAAGCCGGGCGCATACAGCATCGGCCTCGCGAACGAAGTCACGGTGGTGGGCCGCTATAGCAGGGCCGCGCCGCTGACCCGGCCGGGCGACCTTCTGATACTCGATTACCTGACGCTGCACCAGTCGGGCATCAACGTATCCGCGCGTTCGCGCTGGTCGATGCAGTTCCGCCTGTTCAATTTCCGCGAGCCTACCGGCCGCAAGCTCGGCTGGAAGCCCTCGGTCACCGCGGGAACGTCGATTGAAACCCTGTTTCCGCACAGTTTCATCGACTGACCATGCTCCCCGACCGCTGCAATGCATGTACCGCACCGCTCGGCGAGCCGGTTTACCGTTCGGTCGACAATGCGTCGATCACGACGATGAACAAGGTCATCCCCGGCCGCACGGAAGTGTACTTTTGCGAAGCGTGCGGTCATTTGCAAACGACCGAACTGCCCGACCTTGACGCCTACTACGCGACCGAATACGAAATCAACCTGGCAAGCGAAGATGACGATCAGCTCTACAAGGTGATTGACGGTCGGCCGGTCTATCGCGCGGAGTACCAGGCTGGCGTGCTGCAGCATAAACTGCGCTTCGCCGACGGCCACCGCGTGCTGGACTACGGTTGCGCGAAAGCGGCGACGCTGCGTCAGGTGGCGGCCGCGCAGGCGGGAATCGTGCCCTACGCATTCGACGTCACCGACAAATACGTGCCGGCGTGGGAACGCTTTATCACCGCCGGGCACTGGGCGACGCACCGGGTGCCGGCCGCGTGGAATTCGA
Organism: Burkholderiales bacterium; assembly: GCA_046596405.1. Taxonomy (GTDB): domain Bacteria; phylum Pseudomonadota; class Gammaproteobacteria; order Burkholderiales; family SG8-41; genus PALSA-1004. The sequence continues at coordinate 4,026 of JBKJMN010000428.1, read as the reverse complement.
CGATCGACGTCGTGCTCTCGTTCTACGCGCTTGAACACGTGCGCGACCCGCTGGAGTTTCTGCGCACGGTGCGCCGTCTGCTCAAGCCCGGCGGCACGTTTTATTTCATCGTCCCCAATACGTACGCCAACGTGGCCGACTTCGTGGTGGCCGACCACATCAACCATTTTTCCGAGCCGTCGCTGCGCACCCTGCTGGAGCTGGCGGGGTTCGAGGCCGTCGAAATCGACGCCGAATCGCACGACGCGGCGTTTATCGTGGTCGCGCGCAAGCTCGCGCAACCCGCGCCGGCCTCGAAAGGGCGCGCGCCGGTGGACGCGCTGCGCTCGCAGGTGATTGCGATGGCCGAATTCTGGAGCGGCGTGGGGCAACGGCTGCGCGCGTTCGAATCAGCGCTCCCACCGGCTGCCCGCTGCGCGATCTACGGCGCCGGCTTTTACGGCAACTTCATTGCCTCCGTACTCAGCGCCCCCGACAGGATCGAGTGTTACATCGATCAAAACACGCATTTGCAGGGCCGGCAGATCCATGGCAAACCGGTCATCGCGCCCGCCGCGCTCAACCCCGCGGTCGATACGGTATTCGTGGGGCTCAACCCGCAGCACGCGCGCGCGGTGATCGACGCAATCGCGGCGTGGCGCGCCAAACGCATCAATTTCTTTTTCCTGTGAACGCATGAACGCGACCGGCAACTTCGATCACCTGATTGCGCTCGTCGGCCGGCGCTCGCCATTGCAAAAAAAGAAGCTGGACGCGTACCTCGCCCGTCAAGATGACCATTTCCACCGGGACGCAGAAGAGTTCGCGACCCGCTACGGCGGGTTTCTGCGATCGCAGGGGATTTCCGTCGAGCAAAGCGTCGACGCGTACTTGAAGCTCTGCAATACGATTCTGCGCTGCCAGATCGATTTCATGCGCACCGGGCGATATCCGGCAGCGGACGCGGCAACCGCCGCGGCCGAAGTGTATTCGGACGCGAAGCGGATGCTGCCGTACATGGTGGGTCTCGCGATGTCGCAATATCTGTGGGAGACCCACCACGCGATATTCCGGTTTTTTGTCGCAGAGCTTCGCCGGCGGCGCGGCGAGGTCCGTTCCTACCTCGAGATCGGGCCCGGGCATGGCCTGTTTCTCGACCGCGCGCTGAGCGAACTCGGCAATGACGTTATGGCGACAGCGGTCGATATCAGCCCGACTTCGATCGACATTACGCGCGCGATCATGGAATTCTTCCGGCCCGGCGCGCGCAATCTTACTTATCGCACCGGCGACGTCATGACGCTCGCCATGCCCGGACGGTTTGACTTCATCACGATGGGCGAAGTGCTTGAACACGTCGACGCCCCGGGCGAGCTGCTTGCCAAGACCCGCTCGCTGCTGGCGCCGGGCGGCGCCGCGTACGTTTCGACCTGCGCGAATTGTCCGGCCGTCGACCATGTGTATCAATTTAACAATGTCGACGAGATCCGCGCACTACTGACCGGCAGTGGTCTGAAGATCGAGCGCGACTTAGCGCTGCCGGCCGAGAACCTGCCGATGGACGAAGTGATCAAGCGCCGGATTACCGTCAACTACTGCGCAATGGTGACTACATGAGCCGCATTGATCAAATTCAGGTCGGCGACAGCGCGGAAATCGTGCACGCCGTCACCGCCGACGATCTCGCGAGGTTTGTCGAACTGACCGGCGATGACAACAAGCTCCATACGGATGCGGAATACGCGGCGCAGACATCATTCAAGAAACCGGTCGCGCACGGCATGCTGGGCGCGGCCTTCATCTCGACCGTGATCGGCACCAAATTGCCCGGCGACGGCGCCCTGTGGTTCGCGCAGAACCTTGAGTTTCTGCTGCCCGTGCGCATCGGCGACACGCTCACGGTGCGCGTAGAGGTCTCCAAAAAACTGGCGCGCGAGCGTGTGCTCGAGTTGCAGACCGACATCTACAATCAACACCGCCAGAAAGTGACCACCGGCAGCGCCAAGGTCAGAATGATCGAACCGGAGACGACGGTGGCGGCCGGTGAAGACGGCCCTGCCAGAGCAGTGCCTGCGCCTCAGGGAGCGGCGAGTACGGCGGCGGCGACCGCGCCGCAGCGCACCGCGCTCGTCGTCGGCGGCAGCGGTGGCATCGGCCGCGCGGTGTGCGCGCAGCTCGCGCGCGACGGGTTCACCGTCGCGATCCATTTCCATCACAATCGCGCCGTCGCCGAGGCCACGGCCGCCGCGATCGCGCGCGACGGGAAGTCCGCGCCGGTGCTGCAAGCCGACGTTGCCGACCCGGCGCAGGTAAAGAAAATGGTCGACGACGCCGTGGACCGCATCGGCCCCTTGTCGGTGGTGGTCGATTGCTCCGCCGGCCATTTCGCGTATACGAAGTTCAGCGCGCTCGACTGGCCGCTGTTCGAAGCGGAGCTCGCGATCAACGTGCGCGGCGCTTTCAATATCGCCCGGGCCACGGTGCCGGCAATGGCTGCGCAGGGCTACGGCAAACTCATTTTCATCACGAGCCAGGCCAGCGACGCCCCGGTTCCCGAACTGGTTCCTTACGTCACCGCCAAGTCCGCGCTCAATGGTTTCGCGCGCGCGCTGGCGGTCGAGCTGGCGCCGAAAGGCATCCGCGTCAATCTTGTTTCACCCGGCATGACCGATACCGACCTTATCGCCAACGTCCCGGAGCGCACGCGTTTGCTGGTCGCGGCGCGCACGCCGTTGCGCCGGCTGGCCACCACGGCCGACGTCGCGGGCGCCGTGAGTTTTCTCGCCTCGGACAAAGGCGATTTCCTGACCGGCGAAACCATCCGCGTGAACGGCGGGCAAACCATGCTATGAGCGAGCTGAAATACGCCGAACTGCTGCAGCTCAATCGCGACCTCGGCCGTCAGCTCGGCGGCTCAACCCATCGCATCCGCGTGCTTTCTAACGTAGTGGTCAACGCGCTGAAGGAAAATCTCGAGTTCGTGCTGCGCAAGCGCCGGCTCAACGCCGAAGTCGAGTTCGGCGATTACGACAACATCGTGCAGGGCAGCGCCGAAGCGGGCGATGCGCGGGCAGTCGTCGTGATGATGGAGGCCGCAACCCTCATCCCGCACCTGCAGACACGCGCGCCGCTCCTCGGCAGCGACGAAATCGACGCCGTCATCGCCCGCGCCAAAGCCGAGATCGATCTCGTGCTCGCCAATCTCGAGAAGACTCCAGTCGTCGTCTGGAACAGTTTTTCGCCGCTGCTGTTTGCGGGCTCCGCCTTGCGCCTTGGCGCGCTCGACAGAGTTTGCACTTCGCTCAATGCGCATCTGCGCGCAGCAGCGCCGCGAAACGTGGTGATCGTTGCGCTCGACCGGGTGATCGCCGAGACCGGCAGCGCCCAGGCATTCGACAGCCGTTACTTTTACTCGTCGCGCGCGCCCTACTCGCAAGCCTTTATGCTGCGTTACGCCGCGCATATCGCCCCCGCGCTGCTGGCCGCCGCCGGGCTCGTCAAGAAGGTGCTCGTATTTGACTGTGACAATACGCTGTGGAACGGAATCCTCGGCGAGGACGGCGAGAGCGGCATTCGCATGAGCGATGAGACGCGCGACGGCGCGCCGTTCGCTGAGGTCCAACGCATTGCCCTGGACCTGCGCCGGCGCGGCGTGCTGCTCGCCCTCTGCAGCAAAAACAATCCGGAGGAAGTCGGGCACGTGCTCACGGCCCATCCGGACATGCTGCTGCGCGACGCCGATATCGCGATCAGGAAAATAAACTGGAATGACAAGGTCGCCAACCTGCGCGCCATCGCCGCAGAGTTGAATCTCGGTCTCGACAGCCTCGTGTTCGTCGATGACTCGGAATTCGAACTTGATTTCGTGCGCGAACAGCTGCCCGCGGTCGAACTGATACCTGTGCCGTCCGACAAGCACCGCTACCCGGACGTGCTGCGCAAGGCGCAGGATCTGTTTTTCGCGCTCGGCGTCACGGGCGAGGATGCCGCCAGGACCGCCATGTACCGCGAGGAGGCGGTCCGCAAGGAAGTAGGCGCGAAGTTCGC
>JBKJMN010000420.1:0-3326 GCA_046596405.1 Burkholderiales bacterium | reverse complement strand
AACGTCGACATCTTGCAATCCCCGGGTTCGGAAATCGGTATCAAGGGTGAAGAAGCCCTCGGTGGCGGCACGACCGCGTGGTTCCAGTGCACGACCACCGCGGACATTCGCGGCGTCGGACAAAACGGCTTCTGCTCGCGCAACAGCGCCATCGGCGTCAAAGGTTCGTTCGGTAATGCTTATGCCGGCAATTGGGATATGCCGATGAAGCGGACCGCGGGTGCCGCACGCATGCTGTCGGACACTGGTATCTGGGGCGTGGGCCGTATGCTCTACGGTGACTCGAGCACGTACAACGGCAACGCCACGCCAGCTTCGTTCAGCCGTCGCCAGAACAGCTCGCTGTTCTACGACACGCCGAACTTCAGCGGCTTCCAGGGTTATGTCGGTGTCAGCAGCACCACCGGTTCGATCGCTCAGACCACCAACTCGTCCGGCTCCAAGCCGCGCGTATGGGGCGTGGCCGGTTCGTACACCAACGGCCCGCTTTACGCGACCTTGGCCTACGAGAACCATTCCAATTTTGGCGCATCGGGTACTGCTTACAACGGCAACGATAAGGCATGGCATGCCGGCGTTGCCTATCAGTTCGGTCCGGTCAAAGTCGGCGGTTTGTATGTTTCGCGCAAATATGACACGTCGGCCAATGGCGCGACTGACCTCAAGGTCAACGCGTGGAACCTCGCCGCACAGTGGGCGATTGCCGGTCCGCATGCGTTGCGCGGCGGCTACACCAAGTCGAACAACACGTCGGGCAACGCCGGTGCAGGTGCCGGCGGCGCGTTTATCTTCGGTTCCGCGGGTGGGGCGACCACCGCGAACGGCGGTGCGGGCTCTACAGGTGGCAACATCTGGCAAATCCAATACGTGTACAACGCGTCGAAGCGCACGGAATTCACGGTCGGTTACGTGAGCCTGCAGAACGATGCGAACGCACGTTACACGCTGGGTGGATTGAGCGCGAGCACTGTCCAAACGGGCCAGAACCAGAACGCGATTGCAGTCAGCATGAAAAACACGTTCTAATCTGTCGTAACAGTAAGATGAAAACGGGCGCTGCGGCGCCCGTTTTTTTTGGTCAGAGCTGCGCGCCGAACAGCGCGGCCGCGCGATCGAGAATTTTCTCGCTCCATGGGCGCGCCTGCCACTCCTCATAACTCACCCGCCGCGACCGGCGCAGGTCGTCCTCGAATATCGCGATCTGGCGCGCGGCTATGTCCGCATCGTAAACGTTCAGATTCGCTTCGTCGTTGAGGCGGAAAGACCGCTCGTCGAAGTTGGTCGAGCCGACCGAGGTCCACAAGCTGTCTACGACCAGCACTTTGCAGTGAAACATGGTTGGCTGATAAGTGTAGATTTCGGCGCCGCGCTGCAACAGCTCGCCCCATTTCGCGCGCGACGCGCTCTGAACAAGCTGGGCATCGGTGTGCGGGCCCGGCAATATGATCTGGATGCGAACCCCGCGGCCCAAGGCCGCGATCAACGCATCCATCGCCACGTCGTCAGGGGCGAAATATGCCATCGAGAGCTGGATGGTGCGCGTGGCGGCGGCAATCGACATCAAGTACATCAAATGCATGCTTTCCGCGCCCCCTTCTATCGAACTGTGGAATACCTGCGCATATTGGGTTCCCGCGGCGAGCGAAGGCGGAAAATAATCGACAGTATGCAATACCTGGCCAGTGACCTTGGTCCAGTTGTCCATGAACGCGGCCTGCATCTGCGCGACCGCCGGCCCCTCGATGCGGTAGTGCGTGTCGCGCCAATGCTCGGGATCCTGCGCGTCACCGCCCCACTTGTCGGCGACGCCGACGCCCCCGGTAAATCCCACCTGACCGTCGACCACCAGCAGTTTGCGATGCGTGCGATTGTTAAGCTTGTTGAGCGTGTACCAGCGCACCGGATGATATAACTCGATTTCGACGCCGGCCTTGCGCATAGAGTCTATGGATGCCGCGTCGAGCTTCTGGCTGCCGAGGGCATCGAGCATCACGTGAACCTTGACGCCATTGCGCGCGCGCTCTGCGAGCGCGTCTGCGAACTCCTTTCCAATCTCGCCTGACCAGTAAATATAAGTCTCGAACGTGATAGTGGATTTCGCGCTGCGAATCGCTTTTAGCATAGCGCTGAATATGCGGTCGCCGTTGAGCAAGGTGTCCACGCGGTTGCCGTTGACCAGCGGCGGGCCCAGCAGGACGCTCATGCTGTGCAAAAACTGCGGATTTTCGATCCCGTACCGATGCTCGACGTGCTGCGTGATTTTCTTTTCGCCCGCGCTGAGGTTCAGAACGAGCAAACCGGCCACGAACAGGGTGACTATGACGATTCCAACAAGCAGGATTTCTTTAGTACCCATCGCGAACCTTAGTGCAGAACTTTTGGAGACGGGGTGCATGGCCACGCCACGCTAGCCCCTGCGTATTTTCCGCCAACATCGTCAGACCCGCCAGACGACAACACCGCGCCTGTCTGTGGGAGGGCGCCTACCCCGGATTGAGATGTCCGCGTTATCAACGTGCGCTAGTTTCAGTGTTTCTACCATACGATTTTCCCGGCCATTAGTCGCTTCGTGCACTAACCCGTTGAATCGCCAACGACTGCATGACGCCGGTATTTTTGTCAGTCAGTACCTACGTGGCCGACGTCGTTGCGCTGATGGCAGCCCTGGTGGCAGCGTCCGATAATCCCGCAATTAGCTGCTCCCCACTAACCAGGGGTTGCGAATCATGACTGCATTGGTATCACAGGTAACCCGGGTGTCAGCCGGCCTTGTCGGCGGCGCGCAGGGCTGTGGGATTATCAGTCACGGAAAATACCGGCCGGTGTTCGTGCAGCAAGGCGATCTGGACGGTGCGTGCGGCACCCATTGCCTGTTCATGGCCTTGATGGCAATGCGCGTCGTTCCCCGGGCACAATTTTTCCGCATGGACGAGCGCAAAATGGGCGCGGGTCTGCGCCGTCTGTACAGGCTCGCGCAATCGTTTTATTTCTCGGGCACCGATTCGCGGGACTTCCGCAAGTTGCTCGGCCTCGTGCGGCCAAAAATAGAATTCGATGCCACGGAGGTCACTGACACCGCCGCCGAACGTTTCGTCGCGCGCCATCTCGATCAGGGCAGGCTCGTCATCGTCGGCCTCGAGGATGCCGCGCGAAAACTCAACCATTGGGTGCTTGCCATCGGGCAGGCCGGAATCGAGCAAAGCGGACGGTTCCGCGTACGGCGATTCTTGATCGTCGATCCCGGACTTGCCGATCCCTAAAATGCCGGGCGACTTTTTGGCGCAAGTGGCCATTTTGTATCAATACGCGCAAAAAGTGGATTTCAT
>JBKJMN010000323.1:0-6064 GCA_046596405.1 Burkholderiales bacterium | reverse complement strand
CCAAGTGCTCGCGCAACAGAAAATCGCGCTCGATACGGGCGAATATCTCCAACTCTATCCGCACCGGCAGGGCTGCGACGGTTTCTTCGCCGCGGTGCTCGTGCGCAACGCCTAGGGCCTCCCCCGCGCCAGTCAACGCCGGCCGCGGTGCGCCGTTGTTGATAAGCATGTTCAACCGGATGTCGACTGCCGTGCTGTTGTGGGCTGCCGCTGGCGCTGCGGGCGCATTCCAGCCCGCGCCCGCGGTAGTGCCGTTTGCCGCTGCCGGCACGCTGCAATACGCGTTCACTAGCGACGATCATGCCGACGCAATGATCATCGCCGCCATCGACGCCGCGCAGCAGCAGGTGCTGCTGCAGGCGTACAGCTTCACGCATCGCCGCATCGCGGATGCGCTGGTGCGCGCTAGAATCCGCGGCGTCGAGGTTGCGGTCATCGCGGATCAGGCGCAGGCGCGCACCAATCCGGTCGCGCTTCGCGAACTGGCGCGCGGCGGCGTGCCGCTCCTGTTCGATGTCCGGCACGCCGCCGCGCACAACAAGGTCATCATCATCGATACCGGGCGCGCCGACTGCGCGGTCGTCACCGGCAGCTTCAACTTCACGTACGCGGCGCAACACCGCAATGCCGAGAATGCGCTGATCCTGCGCGGCAACCCGCCCTTGTGCGACGCGTACTTCAACAACTGGCGCCGCCATCAACTCCATTCGCACTCCGCGGCGAAAGCCGGATGCGGTATGACGGCGTGCTAAAATAATTCTTAGCATGAGCACTCCAATCAATAAGTGACCGACTCCTTCGCGCCGCTGCTGCGCTCGGTATGGACCGACCTGCAGGATGAACGCATCCTGTGGCAGGTCGCCACCATCGTTATAAGTCTGTTGCTGGCGGCATGGTTTGCCTATCGGGTGCGGCCGCGCCTGCGCGGCGCGGATGGCAGCAGGCTCGAATTGGGGCTGGGCAGCCTGCGCCGCCTCATGCTGCCGCTGAGCGCGCTCGCGCTGGTGATTGCGGGCCGCTGGGTGCTCGCGCATTTTCAGCCGAACGTAAGCCTGCTCAACATCGCGATTCCGCTGCTGACGGCGCTGGTCATCATCAGTTTCATTGTCCATCTGCAACGGCTCGTGTTCAAGCGCGGCAGCCTGCTCGCGACGTTCGAGCGCACGATTGTGTGGCTCGTGTGGACGGGATTCGCCCTTTACATCCTCGGGCTTGCGCCCGAGATACTCGAATACTTCGACGGCGTCGGCTTCAAGATCGGCGGCCACCGCATTTCGCTGTTGCTGATTGCCGAGGCCGTCATATGGGTGGTGCTCGCGCTGCTGCTCGCGCTCTGGATCGGCCATCTGCTCGAAGAGCGGCTGATGTCCGCCAGCGGCATGGATATGACTTTGCGGGTGATGCTGACCAAGCTCGTGCGCGCGCTGCTCGTGCTGGTCGCGGTGCTGGTCGTGCTGCCGGTGGTCGGCATCGATTTGACCGCATTGTCGGTATTCGGTGGCGCGCTCGGCGTGGGCCTTGGTTTCGGGCTGCAAAAAATCGCGAGCAATTACATCAGCGGCTTCATCATCCTGCTCGACCGCTCGGTGACGATCGGCGATCTCGTGACGATCGAGAAGCACACCGGCCGGCTGTCCAAAATGACTGCGCGCTACGTGGTGGTGCGCGCGCTCGACGGCACCGAAGCGATCATTCCGAACGAAACCATCATCACCTCGACCGTCGTCAACCAGTCGTACACCGATCGCAAGGTCGCGATCACGATGGCGGTCCAGGTCAGTTACGACACCGACCTTGATCTGGCAACGCAGGTGCTCGGAGAAGTCGCCAAGCGGCATCCGCGCGTCCTGGCCGAACCGGCGCCTGCCGTTCTCATCAAGGCGTTTGCGGACAGCGGAATCGACCTCGAAGTCGTTGCATGGGTCGACGATCCGGAGCTCGGCAAGACGAATTTGCGGTCCGAAATCTACCTGGGAATATGGCGCGAATTCAAGGCGCGCGGCATCGTCATTCCGTATCCGCAACGCGAAGTACGGCTGGTCGGCGAAACGCGCGCCGCGGAAGCCAAATAAGCCATACGAAACATGGAGCTATAAATTGGTACGGAGGATTGGACTTAGTTCAATGCGCGCCGCCAAAATAGTCCTATCCTAGTAGGGGTTATTTAAGTAAACTCGGCGCCAATTTCTCACTTTAACCGGGGCATTAAAACTCTATGTTTTCAGGCATCTTCAGTCTTCCGTGGTGGGGTTATGTGGTCGTCGCACTGGTGTTCACGCACATTACGATCGCGGCCGTAACTATTTACCTGCACCGGCATTCGGCCCATCGCGCGGTCGATCTGCACCCGGTCATCAGCCATTTCTTCCGTCTCTGGCTGTGGCTGACGACCGGCATGGAAACCAAGCAATGGACCGCTGTCCATCGCAAGCATCACGCGCGCTGCGAGACCGTTGACGACCCCCATAGCCCCGTCGTGCTGGGCATCGAAAAGGTCATGTGGCAGGGCGCCGATTTGTACAAGCTCGAATCGAAGAACGCCGAGACGCTCGAAAAATTCGGCCAGGGCACGCCCGACGACTGGATGGAGCGCAACATCTATTCGTCGCACTCGGTCGCCGGCATCGCCACGATGATGATTATCAATCTGGCGCTGTTCGGCTTTATCGGCCTGACGATCTGGGCGGTGCAGATGATGTGGATCCCGTTCTTCGCGGCGGGCATCATCAACGGTGTCGGGCACTATTGGGGATATCGAAACTTCCAGGCCGAAGACGCGAGCCGCAACATCGTGCCGTGGGGCATCCTGATCGGCGGCGAAGAATTGCACAACAATCACCACGCCTATCCGTCGTCGGCGCAACTGTCGAACAAATGGTGGGAATTCGATATCGGCTGGATGTATATCCGCACGATGGAAATCCTGGGCCTGGCCCACGTCAAGAAAGTCGCGCCCAAGGTCATGCTCGCCAACGCCAAGTCGCAATGCGACCAGGACACGCTGCACGCGGTGATCATGAGCCGCTACGACGTGCTGACCCGCTATGCGCGCTCGGTCAAGCAAACCTGCGCCGATGAAATCGCGCACCTGAAAGCGCGGGCTGTGCGCGTGGACCGCGCGATGGTCAAACGCTGGCTGCACAACGACGAGAAAAAACTCTCGGCCCTGGAACTCGAACGCATGAATGAAGTGCTGAGCAACAGCAAGACCCTGCACACGGTATATTCAATGCGCCGCGAGCTCACGTCGCTGTGGCAGCGCTCTACCGCCAACAAGGACGAACTGGTTCACCAGCTTGAAGACTGGTGCCATCGCGCGGAAGCCAGCGGCATCATCGCGCTGCGCGACTTCTCGCTGCGTCTGCGCCGCTACCAGTTGGCCCGCGCTTAGTCACGTTCCGTCAGCACGACAAAAAGCCCGCTCACGCGGGCTTTTTTATTTTTACCGTCCCGCGCATTGAACGGCGACGTGCGTCCGTTCGAATGGGCGGAGATGAAACGGCGGCGTAGCCGTCCGTATTTAGCGTTATTTGATCTTGGTTTCTTTGTAAATTACGTGCTTGCGCGCGACCGGATCGAATTTCCTGATCTCGAGCTTGTCCGGCGTGGTGCGCTTGTTCTTGTTCGTCGTATAGAAATGGCCGGTGCCGGCCGTCGATTCGAGTTTGATTTTTTCACGCATGAGAGTCTCCGTTAGATATCTTCGCCGCGCGCACGCATCTCGGCGATCACGACGTCGATGCCCTTCTTGTCGATAGTGCGCAGACCGTGCTGGGAAACGCGCATGCGGACCCAGCGGTTCTCGCTTTCGACCCAGAAACGGCGGTTTTGCAGATTCGGCAGGAAACGGCGACGCGTCTTGTTGTTCGCGTGCGAAACGTGGTTCCCCAACTGCGGCTTCTTGCCTGTGATGTCACATACGCGTGCCATGGTGCAACTCCAAGAATTCGGAAGAGGCGCGATTCTACACCATATTTGCGCTTTGCCCAAGGTCAATCTGGCCCGCAGCCCACGCCGAATCAATCACTTAGCCTGATGCCGGTCGATCGGACCGGACGATCCCGCCACGCTCGCTGGGTTCGGCGCGAATATCGCCCGCACGCTGCGATCCACGAGTGCGCTCAGTCAAGCTTGGCGCCAGCAGTTTTTGCCACCTGGGCCCACTTCGCGACTTCCGATTTGATGTGCGACGCGTATTGATCGGGAGTCGAGAGCACCGGGTCGAATGCGAGCTGATTCAGGCGTTCGCGACCCGCCGGCGCACTCATGCCCTTGACGATCTCCGCGTTTATGCGGCTCACGATCTCGCGCGGCAGATTCGCCGGCGCGTTGACGCCCACCCACGAACTGACGTCGAAGGTCTTCAGGCCCGATTCGTCGATCGTCGGCAGCTCCGGCGCGGCGCTGGAGCGCTTGATGCTGGTGACCGCGATACCGCGCAGCTTGCCCGTCTTAACGTGCGGCAGCGCGGTCGGCTGGTTGGAGAAGGTCATGCTGACCTGGCCGGCAATAGCGTCGGTGATCGCCGGGGCGCCGCCTTTGTAAGGCACGTGCACGAGATCCACATGCGCCATCGACTTGAAGAGTTCACCCGACATGTGATCGGAGGAACCGCTGCCCGACGACGAGAACGACAGCTTGCCGGGGTTGGCTTTGGCGAGCGCGATGAGCTCTTTCACGGTTTTCACCGGCAATGACGGATGCACGACCAGCACATTGGGCACCTGCGCGATCTGGATGATCGCGGTGAAATCGCGCACCGGATCGTACGGTATCTTCGAATAAATCGCCGGATTGATCGACAGCGAGCCGATGCCCCCCATCAAAAGCGTGTAGCCGTCAGGCGCGGCTTTCGCCACCAGTTCGGTGCCGATCACGCCGTTGGCGCCAGGACGGTTGTCGACGATCACTTGCTGGCCGAAGGCGGCGGTCAGCTGCTCGGCGACCACGCGACCAATGATGTCGGTGCTGCCCCCCGCGGGGAACGGTACCACTATCCGCACGGTCTTGACTGGATACGTTTGAGCCTGAGCAGACGTAACGACGAATGCGGCGAGCAGCACGGCGCCGCTGACGGCAACGATCTTTGGCATTTCTCCTCCGGGTTTTTGCTGGCAAGCACCCGCTGCGGGCTTCCCCGCGGCCGGGGTTGATGCAACCAGACGGACGCGCGTTACTTCATCCGGTCCTGGATTTTGGCGATCGCTTCGCGCGCGCACGCCTCGTCGAATTGACCGCCCGGAGCGCCGCTCACGCCGATTGCGCCGATTGCCTGCCCGCCGGCCCTGATGGTCACGCCGCCTTGTCCATAAGTAACATTGGGCAACTGCGTATACGGAATCGACGACGCCGGCGCCTTGGCAATACGGTCGGCGACTTCCTTCGTGCTGCCCTCATTGCGCCCCAGCGTAATCGAAGCCGCCGAGTAGGCTTTGTAGTAAGCATTGTCCTGTGAGTGCATCGGCGCGCCGTCGCCGCGCAGCAGGGCCTGCCGCACGCCGTCGAGATTGACGACCACCGCCCACACCTTGTAGCCCTGCTTCGCGCAAATGGCCACCGTGTCGCCCACCAGTTCATTCGCGAGCGCTGCCGACAATTGGGGCCGGTTGATTACACCTTGGGATAAAGCCGACATCGGAGCAGCACCAGCGGCGAACATGAGAGCCAGCGCAATACGTTGATATTTTTTTGGAACGCGCAACATTGGACACCTCCTTTTTAGTAGCTCGAAACTTCGACGCCACAATACTATAGTTTGGGGCTTATCCAAAAAGCGGTGAAAAAGCTAGTCGCCCCCGCCGTAGCTAGTTTCGCGTGATCAAATTTAGTCACTAAGCGTCTTCTATTGCTTGGCGAAATATGGCCCGCAGTGAAATTGCGACTCGCCCGTGGCACGGCCTCTCGTCTTAGAAGGTCAATTTCGCTATGAAAAATGCCGCTTTAAGCCTCATATGCGGCCTGAAAATATTCTTTTGCCTTTACTAAACCGTTGCTTGCGATGGACCCGTAATCCACCAAAACGCTCTCCCCGTGCAACGTGCTCTGAGCAATCTACAGCAGTCCC
>JBKJMN010000244.1:0-9711 GCA_046596405.1 Burkholderiales bacterium | reverse complement strand
GCCAGTAGCATACCAAGCGGCAACCAAAGCTCGGAATTCACGGGCCGGTCAGGACGGCGTGCGTGCAGTCGGCGCCGGCGCGAGGAATTCGAAATCGCAGCCGCGGTCGGCCTGCTGCACGGTGTCGAGAAACAGTTTGCGGTAGCCGCGCTCGTCACCCGCGCGCGCTTTGGCCGGTTTCCATTTCTTGCGCCGCGCTTCGAGCTCCGCGTCCGAAACCAGCAGGTCGAGCTTGCGTCCGGCCACGTCGAGCCTGATGCGGTCGCCGGTTTTCACCAACGCGAGCGGCCCGCCGACGGCCGATTCAGGCGTGATGTGCAATACGATAGAGCCGAACGCGGTGCCGCTCATGCGCGCGTCCGAGATGCGCACCATGTCTTTCACGCCTTGTTGCGCGAGCTTTTTTGGAATCGGAATGTAGCCGGCCTCCGGCATGCCGGGCGCGCCTTTCGGGCCGGCGTTGCGCAAGACCAGCACGTCATCCGCAGTCACATCGAGATCCGGTGCATCGATCCGCTCGGCGAGATCTTCGAGGGTGTCGAACACGACCGCGCGGCCTTCGTGCTGCATCAGTTTCGCGGTCGCGGCGGATTGCTTGACGATCGCGCCGCCGGGCGCAAGATTACCGCGCAACACCGCCATGCCGCCTTCGCCGAATATCGGATTGTTGAACGGGCGCACGACGTCCTGCTTGATCGTTGAAGGCGCCGCATCGATTTCGGCGCCCAGCGTGCGCCCCGTGATCGTCAGCGCATCGAGATTCAGGAGCGGCTTGATTTCGCGCAGGATGGTCGTGAGGCCGCCGACGCGGTACAAATCTTCCATATAGTGCTGGCCGGTCGGCTTCAGGTCGACGAGCACCGGTGTCTCGCGGCCGATGCGGTCAAATGCCTCCAGGTCGAGTTCGATGCCGAGCCGCCCCGCCATCGCGGCGAGGTGCACGATGGCATTGGTCGAACCGCTGATCACGAGCAAGACGCGCAGCGCGTTCTCGAACGCCTGCACCGTCATGATTTTCGCCGGCGTCAGCCCTTCTTTCGCGATCGCCACCGCGCGCGCACCGGTCGCTTCCGCATTGCGGATGCGGTCCGCCATCACTGCGGGAATCGCCGCCCCCCCGGGTAGCATCATGCCCATCGCCTCTGTGCACAGCGCCATCGTGCTCGCCGTGCCCATCACCATGCAGGTACCGGCAGTCGGCGCCAATTTCTCGTTGACCTCGTCGATTTCCTGCTGGTCGATCTCACCCGCGCGAAAACGTCCCCAGAAACGCCGGCAGTCGGTGCACGCACCGAGCCGCTCGCCACGATGATTGCCCGTCAGCATCGGCCCCGTCACCAGCATGATCGAAGGAATATTGGCGCTGGCCGCGCCCATCAGTAATGCAGGCACGGTCTTGTCGCAGCCGCCAATCAGCACAGTGGCGTCCACCGGTTGTGCGCGCGTCATCTCCTCGGTGTCCATCGCCATCAGGTTGCGCAAATACATGCTGGTCGGATACGCGAACGATTCATGCAGCGTGATAATCGGAAATTCGACCGGCAGACCGCCGGCGAGCATGACGCCGCGCTTCACCGCTTCGATCAAATCCGGCACCGTGCGGTGGCAGGCGTTGAAACCGCTGAAAGTGTTGGTGATGCCGATAATCGGCCGGTCGAGCGCATCGTCCGTATAGCCCATCGCCTTGATGAACGCTTTGCGCAGGAACAGCGAAAACTCCTCGTCGCCGTACGCCGTGAGCCCGCGCCGCATGCCGCTTTTTTTTGCCGCCATAGTGAGTGTGGGTCGAGTGGAATAAGACCCCGCACGATAGCGAATGCGGCAAATTGACGCAAGGTCGAATCGATGCCTACAATCGACGCCGCTCTCCCCTTACCCTCCCCTTACCTTATTCGCAGCAGACCCCGCATGCCTGACAAAAAAACTCTCGGCAAACTGCCGCGCGAAGCGATCCGCATGCTCGAATTGCCGCGCCTGCCGGCCGACATCGTCGACGGTTTCAAGGCGCTGGTCGATCTCACCGGCACGATCTCGGATGCCTGCGATCTGCTCGGCATCGTCGGCGTGATTCCCGCCTATGTCATGCCGCCGGTGAGCAGCGGCAAGCGCATCGTCGGCCCTGCGCTAACCGTGCGCAACATCCACCATGCGACGCAGATCCACAAAGCGGCCCAGGACAACGCGAGCGGGCAAGGCGAAACCGAAGCGCACAATCTCGCGACGCCGGGCGACGTGCTCGTCATCGAAGGCGTCATGGGCTGCTCGAACATGGGCGGACAGTCGGCCACTATCAGCCGCCGCGAAGGCTGCATCGGCGCGATCGTCGACGGCACGCTGCGCGATCCCGATCAATACCGCGAAATGGGCTGGCCGGTGTGGTGCAAAGGATTTTCGCCGATCACCGGCAAATGGCGCATGCAGACGGTGGAAATCAACGGCACGGTGCACATATCCGGCGTAGGGGTGCGGCCCGGCGATCTCGTCTGCGCGGATGAGGCCGGCATTGCGTTCGTGCCCTATGCGCGCGCCGCCGAAGTGCTCGAAGTGTGCCGCAAGATTGACGGCGCCGACACCAAACGCAAAGGCGACATCGATAGCGGCGTGCCGCTCGTCGAAATTCTGCAGAGGAAATACAAATGAAACCGACCAACCTGATCGTCATCCTGTCGGATGAGCACAACAAGCACGTGACCGGCTGCTACGGCCATCCGCAAATCAAGACACCGAATCTCGACCAGCTCGCCGCGCGCGGCACACGTTTCACCTCCGCGTATACCAATTGTCCGATCTGCGTGCCCGCGCGCGCATCGTTCGCGACGGGCCAGTATGTGCACCAGCACCGCTGCTGGGACAACGCGATTGCGTACGACGGCGAACCGCCAAGCTGGGGCCACCGCCTGATGGCGCAGGGCCATCACGTGACGTCGATCGGCAAATTGCATTACCAGGACTCCGTGCCCAAACGCAACGGCTTCGACGAGGAAATCCTGCCGATGCATATCGTCAACGGCGTCGGCGATCTGCTGGGCCTGATTCGCGACGAGCTGCCGGTGCGCCAGGGCTCGAAGAAACTCGGGCCCGAAGCCGGCCCCGGCGAATCCGAATATACGCAGTACGACCGCGACATCGCGGCACAGACCCAACGCTGGCTTACCGATGAGGCGCCCAAATACCGCGCGAAGCCGTGGGTGCTGTATGTCGGCTTTGTTTGCCCGCACTTCCCGCTGATCGCGCCGCCCGAGTTTTTCAATATGTATCCGGAAAAAAACGTGCCGTGGCCGCTCATGTACGACAAAGCCGAGCGCCCGCGCCATCCGTTCACCGACGCGATGCGGTTGTGCCAGTGTTTCGACGAGCCGTTCAACGAGCCGATGGTCAGGCGCGCGATCGCCGCGTACTTCGGGCTCACGTCGTTTCTCGACCACAACATCGGCAAGATACTGGCGACGCTCGAAGCGACCGGCCTCGACAAAACGACGCGCGTGCTCTACTCGTCCGACCACGGCGACAATCTCGGCACGCGCGGCATGTGGGGCAAGTCGACGATGTACGAAGAGTCGGCAGGCATTCCGATGCTGCTCGCGGGGCCCGAGGTGCCGCAGGGCAATGTGTGCGACGTGCCGGTGATGCTCGCCGACGCGTTTCAGACGCTCGTCGAAGGCGCGGGTGCGCAGCCGGATGATCGCGATGCGCAATTGCCCGGCCACTCGCTGATCGACATCGCACAGGGCTTCGTGCCGAAGCGCACGATCCTGTCCGAATACCACGCCGCCGGCGCGATGACGGGCGCCTACATGATCCGCCACGGCCACTATAAATACATCTATTACGCGGGGCTGCCGCCGATGTTGTTCGATCTCGCCGCCGACCCCCATGAACGCAGCGATCTCGGCCGCGATCCCGCTTCAGCCGCCATCATCAGGGAATGCGAAGCGGCGTTGCGCACAGTGGTCGATCCCGACGCGGTGGACCATCTCGCCAAAGCCGACCAGAGGGCGAAAATCGCCGAAGTCGGCGGCAAGGACGCGATAATGAAACGCGGCACTTTCCGCTACTCGCCGCCGCCGGGCTCGAAGGCTGCGTATTACTAGAAGCTGTCTCAAAAACATTTTGGGCCGCAGATAAACGCGGATAAACGCAGATCAGGCAAGAAATAGTGAATTGCCGGAGGGTGCTTTGAATCGTTATCTGTGTGTATCTGCGTTTATCTGCGGCTGATAGTCGTTTTTGTATTTTTGAGATAGGTTCTAGAAAGCAGGAGTCGCGATGGTCCCTCTGCGCATATCGATAGTCACCTATAACATCTGGCTCACGCAGCGCTGGGCGATCCGCGCGCCGGCGCTGCGCGGATTTCTCGACGCCTTCAGTCCCGACATCCTGTGCCTGCAGGAGCTGCAACCGACGTCGCGCGATTTTATCGATGCCGCGCTGCCCGCGCACCGCCGCGTCGACGATGCGTACCGGGGATGGACGACCGAAAGCAATATTTATTGGCGGGACGCGCTGTTCGCGCACGTCGAGCACGGCATCGAAGACGCGGGCATCCCCGATGGCGATCGGCGGCTTTTCTGGGTGCGGCTGAAAGTCCGCGCTTTCGACCGCCCGCTGCTGGTGGCGACCGCGCATCTGACTTCGCAGCGCAATAAGGTCGAATGCGCAACCGGCCAGTCGCCGCGCGTCGAGCAGATCCGCCGCATCATCGCCGCGCTGCAGCGGTTGAATCAATCCGGCGAGCCGCTTTTCTTCATGGGCGACATGAACGATCCGGTGCACCCGCCGCGCATGCTGCACGAGGCCGGCTACGTGAGCTGCTTCGCGTCGCTTGGCGTGCAGTCGCCGCCGACTTTCCAATGTTATCCGACGGCCGGCGTGGCGCCGGGCAACCGCATCGTCAATCAATGCATCGACTGGCTCGTCGCCAATCAGCATGCGCGCGCAATCGCCGCGGCGGTGCCGCACTTTTATCTCCAGGATGCAGCGCCCTCGGACCATTGGCCGGTGCAGGCGGTGTATGAAATCACCGCGAAGTAATCAACGATTAACAAAGCAATGATGAACAAAGCAACGATGAACAAAGCGCTCGCGCTCTGCACCCTGATCGGCGTGCCACTGTTGAATTCCGCGTATGCGGCTGATGCTTTTCCATCGCGGCCGATCCGTTTTCTGGTGCCCGGCGCGACCGGCAGCTCGCAAGACGTGCTGTCGCGCATTGTCGCCGGCAAGATGGCGCAGCAGATGAATCAACAGGTCGTCGTGGACGTGCGCGCCGGCGCGTCCGGCATCATCGGCATCGAGCTCGGTAAGGCTGCTGCGCCCGACGGTTACACGATCATCGCCGCGACGTCCACGTTGTTCGCCAGCCTGCCCGCCTTGAAGACCAACCTGTCGTATGATCCGGACCGCGATTTTGCGCCGCTCTCGCGCATGGCAATGGTCGCGAACGTAATGACGGTCAACGCCGGGCTCGGCGTCGAGACGGTGGCCGATCTGGTCAAGCTCGCGAAAGCCAAACCGGGCCAGCTCAATTACGGCTCCGCGGGCAATGGCTCGCCCGCGCACCTTGCCGGCGCGATGTTCGACGTGCTCGCGCAAGTGAAAACCAATCACGTGCCGTATAAAGGCGCCGCGCAGGCGCTGATCGACGTGATCGGCGGGCAGCTTCAATATCTCGTCACCTCCCCGCTCGTCGCGATGCCGCACGCGAAAGGCGGCCGCATCAAAGTGCTCGGGACCACCGGCGCCAAACGCGATCCGCTGCTGCCGGACCTGCCGACGGTCGCCGACACGGTCCCCGGTTACGACATTACGCAGTGGTGGGGTGTCGTCGTGCCTGCGCGCACGCCCGCGCCGGTCGCGGCGCGCCTGCACTCCGAGCTCATCACGGCGCTGCGTTCCGCGGAAGTGCGTGACCTCGTGGCCAAACAGGGCGCGAGCATGCATCCCGAGTCGCCCGCGGAGTTTTCCGCCTTCATGCGGGCCGAGCGCGCGCGCGTTGCCCGTCTCGGCAAACAGGCCAACATCCGGCTGGACGATTAGGTCCCGCCCAGTCTGGCACAACCGGTTTCTGCGCTCCCTCCCCGGCTATATGTACGCTGACGTACGGACACCGCCCGCGCGCGCGTAGGACAATGTAGGAGCAGCTCGAATAACTGCGGGCGTCCGCGTTTTTCTGGGGTTCTGCGACGGCGCAGACCCCGATCAACGCGAACAACGTCAGGCGGCGGCCGCCGGCCGGGAGAACAAGGGAGTCGACCCGACCGGTTTTCAAGCGCAGTGCGCATTATTCGCACGCGCTCCATTGCAAGCATCCACAAGGCCGCTAATGCCCGAACGCGACAACGTCCCGGACCCGCGCGGCCGCGGCACCGGATTAAAGAAGAAATTTCCCCTGACCGCCAACCCCACCATTGTGGCCTCGCTGGCGGGTGCCGCGATCCTCGCTGCGCTCGTCGTCGTGCTGTCGTTCTGGGCTTTTCGCCAGATCGAGGATTCGGTCGCGGCGCGGCTGCACACTTACACTCAGATCAGCGGCGCGAATGCGCTGCTGTCCGATCTTAAAGACGCGGAAACCGGCCAGCGCGGCTATTCGCTGACGGGCGACGAGGCGTTCCTGAAGCCGTACCTCGCGGTGCGCAACACGATCGGGGCCAATCTCGAAGAATTGCGTCGGTTGACTGTAATCGACGCTGCCAGAAAGCACCTGGATGCGCTAGTCCCGTTGGTAAACGCCAAACTCGCTGAAATGACAACCGTCATCGAATTGCGCCGTGACCGCAAAATGACCGCGGTGCTGGCGGCGGCCGGCGGCAGCAGCCAGGGCATGCGGCTGATGGAGGCGATTCGCGCCGAGATGACCGGCTATATCCGGATTGAGGAACGCGCACTCGCACTCTACGATGAAGAGCTGCGTTCGAGCATGCGTCACTTGTTTGCCTCTATCGTCGCCGCCAGCCTGTTCACGTTCCTGCTCGCGATTTCGTTCGCGTACCTGGTTTACCGCGAAACCCAGCACGGGCTGGAGACTTTGCTGCATTCCGAAACCCAGCACCTGCTCAAAATCCAGGAGGCATTGAACGAACAGTTGCGGGAGATCAATATCGCCGCAGAAATCAGTGAGGAAAGGCTCGCCATCACTTTGAACTCGATCGGCGATGCGGTCATCGCCACCGATGGCGAAGGCCGGGTGACGCTCATGAATCCGCTGGCGCAGCGGCTGACAGGCTGGACGCTCGACGAAGCGAAAAACCGCCCCGTCGAGGAGATGTTCCATATCATCGACCAGAAGACGCGCCTGCCCTCGCTGGTGCCGGTGCGCGACACGCTCGCACATAACACGACGCATGGGCTCACTAACCACACGATACTGGTGGCGCGCGATGGCAGCGAATGCGATATCGCCGACAGTTGCGCGCCTATTCGCACCCGCTCGGGCCAGATGGTCGGCGCCGTGCTGGTGTTTCGCGATGTCACCGAGCGCACGCGCCTGGATTTCGCGTTACAGAGCAAAAATACGGAGCTCGAAATCGCCAGGGCCACGGCCGACAAGGCGAACCTCGCGAAATCCGATTTCCTCTCGAGCATGAGCCACGAGTTGCGCACGCCGCTGTCCGCGATCCTCGGTTTTGCCCAACTCATGGAGTCCGGCGCGCCCGCACCGAGCGCAGCGCAAAAACGCAGCATCGAGCAGATTCTTAAAGCCGGCTGGTACCTGCTCGACCTGATCAACGAGATTCTCGACCTCGCGCTGATCGAATCCGGCAAGCTGTCGCTGTCAAAGGAATCGGTTTCGCTGACCGAAATTATGAGCGAATGCCAGGTCATGACGGAATCTCAGGCGCAGAAACGAGGCATCCGCGTGGACTTTCCGCGCGCCACCGACGGATGGTGCGTCATGGCCGATCGCACCCGCGTAAAGCAGATTGTGGTGAACCTGCTGTCGAATGCGATCAAGTACAACTCCGCGGCGGGTACCGTCGTCGTGCATTACGTCGAAAACGGTCCGGGTCGCATTCGCATTTGCGTGACGGACACCGGCCAGGGGCTGGCGCCGGAAAAGATCGCGCAGCTCTTCCAGCCGTTTAACCGGCTGGGCCAGGAAGCGAATGCCGGCGAAGGCACGGGCATCGGGCTGGTCGTCTGCAAACGGCTCGTCGAACTCATGGGCGGTACGATCGGCGTGGAAAGTACGGTGGGGACCGGCAGCGTATTCTGGATCGAACTTGCGGTGGCGCAGAAAGCGCAGAATGCCGCCACGCCCGGTTCGACTAGCGCGGCGACGGTCCAGACGCGCCGGGACGGGCAGAGGCACGTGCTGCTTTACGTGGAAGACAATCCGGCCAACCTGATGTTGGTCGAGGACATTGTCGCGCGCCGGCCCGACATCCGGCTCGTGAGCGCGCGCGACGGGGCGAGCGGCATCGCGATGGCGCATTCCGCGCGCCCGGACGTGATCCTGATGGACATCAACCTGCCCGGCATCAGCGGCATGGAAGCATTGCGTATAATTGCGGCAGATCCCGCCACGGCGCACATTCCGGTGATCGCATTGAGCGCCAATGCAATGCCCCGGGACATTGAGAAGGGACTGGCGGCCGGATTCTTCCGCTACCTGACAAAACCGATTGTGGTCAACGAATTTCTGAATACCCTGAACATGGCGCTCCAGTTTGCGCGGACACCGCCGGCCCAAGCTCTCGACGAGGAAAAAATATCATGACCAGCATTCCCGACATTCTGCATGCGAGCATCCTGATCGTCGACGATCAGGAACCCAATATCATCCTGCTCGTGCAACTGCTCGCCGAGGCCGGCTATACCGCGGTCAGCTCGACGATGAAGCCTGAGGAGGTCTGCGCGCTGCATCGCAAGAACCAGTACGATCTTATCCTGCTCGACCTGCAGATGCCGGGTATGGACGGGTTCGCCGTGATGGAATGCCTGAAGACGAGCGTGGCCGATGCTTACCTGCCCGTCATAGTACTCACCGCGCAGCCCGGCCACAAACTGCGCGCGCTGCAGGCGGGCGCCAAGGATTTCATCAGCAAACCGTTCGATCTCGTCGAAGTCAAGACGCGCATCCATAACATGCTGGAAGTGCGCCTGCTTTATAAACGGCTCGAGAATTACGCCAAGATTCTCGAAGACAAAGTCGCCGAGCGCACCGCCGAACTGCGCGAAAGCGAAGCGCGGTTTCGCCGCCTGACCGAGCTGTCGTCCGACTGGTACTGGGAACAGGACGAGCACGGCAGCTTCACCAGAACGTCGGGTCCGGTGCTCGAAATGCTCGGCATCCGCGTCGACGCATTCACCGGCGAAAAAAGCGACGATGGCATGACGGGCTGGAATGCCGCGGAGCGCGCCGCCCTGAACGCCAAGATTGACGGGCGCGAGCCGTTCATCGATTTCCCGTTCAGCCGCGTCAACGCCGACGGCTCGCGCCAAAACTTTAAAGTCAGCGGCGAGCCGATGTTCAGCGCTGCGTGCCGGTTCATCGGCTATCGGGGCATCGGCGTCGAACTCGTCGCGGGCAAAGGACAATAACCCATGCCAACCCTGCCCGGCCCCAAGCAAAACCACCTGCTCGCCGCACTGCCTGCCGAGGAGTTCGACCGCCTCGCCCCGCGCCTGGAACCGGTGCCGATGCTGCTGGGCGACACGCTGTACGAACCCGGCGGTCAGTTGCAGCATCTTTACTTCCCGACGACGGCCATC
>JBKJMN010000032.1:0-8373 GCA_046596405.1 Burkholderiales bacterium | reverse complement strand
TAATAGATGACAATGGCGCCGCTCGTCAAAACTTTCCCTCACCCTCGGTCCCTCTCCCGGAGGGCGAGGGAAGAAAAGCCCTTCTCCCTACGGGAGAAGGGTGGGGAGAGCAAAGCGAGGGGGCCGAAGGCGGGAGAGTTTTTGTCATGAATAATGTAAAGCTCAATAGTCGATTGAGGCCACCGCGAAGCCTGCCGGTGCTTCGCCGCGCTGATGGCGTTCCCACATGATGGTATACGCGGCTTCGAGATGGCGACAATAGCGTCGGGTGTCGAATAGCGGATAGGTGGCGCGGTTAGTCGCTAGCTTCTCCCGGACTGCAGCAAGCAGCGCCGGCGTCGTGGCGAGCCGGGTCGC
Organism: Burkholderiales bacterium; assembly: GCA_046596405.1. Lineage (GTDB taxonomy): Bacteria > Pseudomonadota > Gammaproteobacteria > Burkholderiales > SG8-41 > PALSA-1004. Next base: position 8,016 of record JBKJMN010000032.1, on the reverse strand, counting down.
CAGCGCCGCATACTCTTCGAGGCTCAAAGTAATCAGTTCCGGCAAACCAATTGCGCTCAGCAAGCTCGCCGCGACGCGCCCTGGAAAGGTCGTACCGCGGCAGGTGATCAAAGGCAGCCCCGCCCACAAAGCGTCGCTGGCGGTCGTATGGGCGTTGTACGGCAACGTGTCGAGAAACAGGTCAGCGAGCCGGTGCCGCGCCAGGTGATCGCCGAGCGCGGTGTGCTGCGCGAAAACCAGCCGCCCGGGAGCGATGCCACGCGCCGCGGCCGCTTCTCGCAGGTTGCGCGCGGCGGCCGGATTGTCGGCGAACAGCCATAGCACGCTGTCCGGTATGCATTGCAACAACCGCATCCAGACGGCGAAGAATTCGGGCGTTATTTTGTAATTATTGTTGAAGCAGCAGAAGACGAATGCATTTTCGGGAAGGCCGGCCGCGCTGCGCGTCGGCGTCAGCGGTGAAATTCTGCGCCGGGAATCGTTGACCTGATAGGTGTCGGGCAGGTACGCGACTTTTTCGGTATAAAACGACTGTTCGTCCGGCGGGATGACCGTTCGATCGGCGATGATGTAGTCGATGTAGTCCGCGCCGAGCGTGCCGGGGAAACCCAGATAATTCACTTGGACCGGCGCCGGTTTGAGGCCGAACACATCCGGCCGCGCCTGCCCGAAGTAGCCGTTCAGGTTGATCAGGATGTCGATCTCGTGCTGTCTTATGAGACTGGCGACTGCTTCGTCCGCCAGGCCGGTAATCGGGATGATGGCGTCGACCGCGCGCGCAATGCGCCGGCGAGTCTCGCTGCCATCGTCCCAGCCGTTGTCGAAAGCGAAAACATCGAAGCGGCTCTGGTCGTGCATCTCGAACAACCCGGTCAGCAGGAACGCGGTGGCCTGCTCGCGGAATTCGCCCGCTACGTAACCGAGGCGGATCCTGGCATGAGCGTAGCGCGGAGCGGGCGGGAGCGGCGGGCGCGAGCCCGGATGGATTTCGGCGGCGTAAAGCGTGGCGCAGGCCTGGAGATCGCGCGCAGACTCCGCGACCGCCTGATAGCCGAAGGGCTCTGCCGCTTTTCTGCCGGCTCTCACACCGGCGGCGACGGCGGCGGCCAGCGGCTGTAAGTCCCGCCAGTCGCACGCCAGCATTTTCGCGTGCAGCAGCTTGCCTTGCGCGAACGGATAGTCCGGCGCCAGTTCGATAAGTCTCGTCAGCGAATCGACCGCCTCGTCGGGCCGCTTCACGTCGAGTTGCGCGAGTGCGCGGTTGTGCAGCGCTTGCGAATACGCCGGATGGGATGCAAGCGCGCGGTCGTACGCGGCGATAGCGTCCGCCGGACGCTTGAGCTCGAGCAGGACGTTACCGCGATTGTTCAGCGCCTGCGCATCTTCCGGATTGAGCCGCAGCACGCCGTCGAAGTCGGCGAGCGCGGCGGCCGCCTGCTTGAGCGCCTGTAAAGCAAGGCCGCGGTTATACAGCGCATCCCCATAATCGGGCCGCAGCCGCAACGCCTCGCTGTAACTCGCCGCCGCGTCCGCGGGCCGGTGGAGCGCCATGAACGCATTGCCGCGTTTGTAATGCGTGACCGCAAGTCCGGGCGACAGGCTCAGCGCACGTTCATACCAGCGCAGCGCCGCCGCGGGCCGGCCGCGCGCCGCGCGCCGGTTGCCAAGCTGCGTGAACAACCCGGCGATCGCAGGCTTCAATGTCCACACGGCTGCCATCCGTCAGAGCTTGCCCGTAATGCGACGGGCGCGTGCTGGTGCGGCGGGGCCGTCTTGCGCGCGCTGCGACGGGGTCACGAGGTCGGCGGGATACATCGCGTCGGAATAGCCGATCTCAATTCAGAGGCCCGCGAATTTGAAGTGACGGTAATCGTCCCGCGACGCGTGCTGGGCGATATTGTTATTGCCGACCTGGATGATGCGGTAGCCGGTCGCGTCGAGATAACGGAACAACGCCCGCCGGCGCTCTTCAAACCATGAGGCCCACGCCCATGCCTCGAATAATATCGGCGGATAGTTGTTCGCGCGCAATGTATCGGTCGCGCCGGCGAGGACTTTGAGTTCCATGCCTTCGACATCGATTTTTATCAGGAGCACGTCGTCGAATTCGAAAGTGTCGAGCGGCACCAGCCGCACCGTTTCATTGCTGCCGACGGTCTGCACTTCGTATTGATTTTTCCGCACCAGTTCGTCGAGCGAGAACGCGCCGATATTCGGCTCGGTTTCGTACTCGGGAACGGTGGTGACGATATCCTCTTCCTGGTCGGACAATCCGAGGTGTATCGGCAGCACATTGCCGGCGTCGTTTAATTCGATATTTCCGGTCAGTTGCCTGAATATCGTCAACTGCGGTTCGAAGGCTATTATTTCGATTGCGGGAAACTGCTTGGCGAGCGGGATGGAATACGAACCCATGTTCGCGCCGACGTCGATCAGCTTGCCGCGCCGGCCGTCGAGTATATGCGCCGAGACCATCTGTAATTCGGGTTCGTACTCGCCATGCTGGCGGATGATCCGGCTGATCAAATCGTGGGTGCCGATCAGTCGGTAGCGAATCCCGCGCTTGCCGGTGACTATTTCTGACACAGAGCGCCATCCTGTCCGGTTAAGTGCTGTGCGCACGTTTCCGCGCCACCTCGAAACGAGTCGTCGAATTCAGGCGTGCAGGGCGCGAGAACTTTGAAAACGGCGGGTTCGCCAAAACACTTGAAGCCGGGCGCCGGTGAAAAATGGTGTCGCTATGATAGCAGACGGAGGCTGGCTCTATGGGCGTGCAGGAATTGCCGGCGCGATTCGAAGCTCGCGTCAACCGTGCGGCGCTCTTTGGGCATGCAGGTCTACTCTTCCTATTGAGCGCTGGTGAGAACGGCTTTGGCCGGATCGGCAGGCGCATCGCCTTCCATGACCGATATCTTCGCCGCTGCCGGATTCTGCGGCGACAACGTCGAGACCACTTCACGCAAGGGGCCGATCGCCGTGCCGTTCGCGGCGCCCATCGGATTGGTCTTGAAGCTCCCCACCGGCGTGCGTTGTCCGCTGACGTAAACACTGTAGACCGTTTGCGGCTTCAGCTTGAACAGAAATACTTCCAGCGAATCGACCAGCCCGAGATTGCGCGCGACCACAAACCCGCGCGCTTCGCCTCCACTGGGCTTGAGCGCAATATTGATCGGCTCGCTGTTCGCGCGCGGCGCAAGATTCGCCATGCCGTCGCCGGACGGCACCGCATTCGAGACATAGACCAGCGCCTGCGGCGCCTGGCCGACGGATACGCGGGCGACGACCTTGTTGCTGGCGGTGTCGATCACATCGACTGCGTCGCCGTTCTCGAGTCCCACGTACATACGCGAGCCGTCGTCGGCCGGCCAAATCCCGTGCGGCAGGGCGCCCACCGGAATGGTCGCGACCAGTTTGGGCTCCGCTTCGACAGTCAGCACTTTGACGGCGTTCTCGCCGCCGATCGTGATATACGCCAGCACGCCGCGGGCCGTCTTCGCGAAGCCCAGATGGTTGGTAATGAATCCAGTGTCCAGCACGCCTTTCACCTCCAGCTTGTCGATATCGATGCGCGTGACCTTGCCCACGTCCTTATGCGTCATCCAGACTTCCTTGAAGTCGGGCGTGAACTGCAGGAAAGGGGAAAACGGGCTCACCACCGCGATGCGCTTCACAACCTGGCGCTTCGCGACATCGACGACGTCAACCTGCGGCGTAAAGCTGGACACGACGAACGCGAGCTTGCCGTTGGGGTGAAACAGCACCATCCCCGGTCCGGGCGCGGTTTCGATCCGGCTGGTTTCCCTGAAGGTGTTGGGATCGATTACCGACAGGTAATTTTCACCGCGTACCACCGCCCAGACTTCCTTGCCGTCGGCGGTGAAGAAGCCCTCGTGCGGCGAGCGCCCGATGTAAGCGATGCCTTTGACCTTGTTGGTCGCGGTATCGATGAATGCCACCGAGTTGGAACCGTTGGAAATCGCGATCAGTGTTTTGTGATCCGGCGAGAATCCCAATCCGTGCACGTTGATCTCGCCCTTATAAAGCGGGGAGAGCACGTCGGGACGCTGGTTGCCCAGCCGAATCTGGCCCAACAGCGTGTTGGTGGCCGGATTGATGACCGATACCGTGTTGGTGTTCTGGTCGGCAGTGTAGACGCGATCTTGCGGACCCGGCTCAGCCAGTGCGAGATTGGCGCCTAGCGCGAGCGCAAGGAGGAAAAGTTTTTGCATGGTCGGGACTCTCTTGATAGGTTGGGGGGAATTTACGGTTAACGCGATCCTGCCGGCGTCTTGTGGGAGTCTTGATAACGCTGCAGCCACGCCTGCATCATCCTGATTTCATTTTGCTGTTCGGTAATGATGCCCTGCGCGAGATTGCGCAGTTGCGGGTCCCGGGTATAGAGAAGCAACGCCTTGGCCATGTCGACCGCGCCCTGGTGGTGGGGAATCATCATGGTCACGAAGTCGTGGTTCGGCTCGCGGTTCATGGACGCGGCGCGCATCCCGTAGTCCATCACGCCCATTGCATCGTCCATCAACTGCGCAAAGGACTTGGCGGTGCTGGCGATAAACGGCGCGGGCGCGGGTCCGCCCGGCGCGGTGTGGTGCTGATGGACGTCCTGCGCATGGCCCGGCAGACTCACGAGCATGAGCAGCGCGGTCAGCAGACCGCCCCCGAGTCGATTACGGCTGCTGGAATTGATCGATGTATGCATGGCGTTTGATCTTTCTGCTATTCGCGCGTTACCGGGATTCGAACTGGTCGTACACGGCGGTCGCGACCCCATAGACGAACCGCCACCGCCGTTTATTCCCTGCCGGGATCTCGGGAAACCCTGCAAAGACGCGGGCAATCGTCCAGCTGAGACTCGCACGGGGAAGTTTCGGTTCCGTGGTGATGCCACAGCAGAGGATCCGCGCGACGTTATAAGCGCGCCGGCGGGCCATTCAATCCCGCACGCACTATGCATTGCTCCGAGATTAAATGATAGCCAAAGTACCAGTTTGACAGTTTGGTATACCAACGGTATTCTAGGCTCCATGTCACCTGTCACCGCGCGCAAAACCGCGCCGCCCGCACCTGCGGCCGGGCCCTACGAAAAATTAAAGTCGATGATCCTCGACGGCGAGCTTGCCGGTGGCGAGCCGCTGGTGGAGCGCCCGCTCGCGGAGCGCCTCGGCGTGAGCCGCACACCCGTGCGCGAAACGATCTTCCGGCTCGAACGCGAAGGGCTGGTGCGCGTGATCGAAGGCAAGGGCGCGTTCGTCGCCTCGTATTCGATCGACGACATGATAGAAATCTACCAGATGCGCGAAGGCCTCGAACCGCTGGCGGCGCGCCTGGCCTGCTCGTACATCGCCGACGAGCATCTCGATCATCATGAAGCGCAATTGGGCCGCTATCGCGCGCGGCCGGCGCTGCGCCAGGAAGATCCGGGCAAGTGGCGCAGGCTCGGCCGCGATTTTCACAACACGTTCATTCATGCGTCGAAGAACGCGCGCCTGATCCGCACCATCGAAGGCATGCAGCATCAGATCGAGCTCTTTCGCGGGCTCGGCCGCACGATCAACCCGCGCACCGATCTCAAGAGCGCGGTCGAGGAACATACGGAAATTCTGCAGGCGCTGCGCGCGCGCAATCCGCAACGAGCGGAGAGGGCCGTGCGCGCGCATCTGCAAAACGGCCTGCGCCTGCGGCTGGAAGCACTGCAGGCGAAACCGTAACGGGAAGGCAACCCGCGAACGGCGGCATATGGGCGCCCGACGCATTTTTTCTGCGAGGAGAATATTGTGAACGAAGGGACGCAAGAAAAGCCCACGAGCAAGGTGTGGGAAGCCATCCCGGTCGGCGACGACCTGGGCTCACTCGACTACGTGTTGACGCAGCAGATGGTCGACGACTACCGGCGCGTGGTCGACAATCCACACGCCGCTTATCCGACGGTGGCCGCGCGCCATCCGGCCAATATGTTTTATCGCAAGTACGCCGCGGTCATGCGCGTGCCGAACATGGGCCACGACTCGGAGTATTTCAATCCGCCGGTCGCCGGCAAGCGCATCACGATTACCGGACGTGTCGCCGACAAGTACCTGCGCCGCGGCAACGCCTATCTCATCGTCGAGGCGACCGCCGTCGATGAAGACGGGCGCCTGATCGAAAAGAGCCGGCTCGTCGGCCTTGCCCGCGAAGTCGGCAAAGAGGCGGCGCACGAAAATATCGCGAAAAAGTGGGGGGCATGATGGCGACACTATTGAAAGCCGGCGATCGCCTGCTGGCGGTGACGCGTGAAGTGACCAACGACAAGATGATCGAATTCGAGAAGGTGGTGTGGGACCGCGGCCGCAATTCGCACAGCGACATCAATGTGGCAAAAGCGGACGGCATACAAAACACCATCGCGTCCGGCCAGAACCAGATGGCGTTCCTGCACGAGATGATGGAGCGCAATTTCGGCGATGCCTGGGTGTATGGCGGAAAAATTTCGGCGCGCTACATTCACCCGGTCTACTCGGGCGATAAGCTCACGGCGAACGGGTTCGTCACCGAAATCGGCGAAGTCGATGGTAAGCCGCGAGTGACACTGCAAGTCTGGTGCGAAAATCAGGACGGCCGCAAGACTTCGGCGGGCACCGCCAGCGCCGGGCAGCCATCCGATGTCCGCAGTTGGATCAAAACCGGCGCCAAGGCGGCGGCATGACGACGGGTGCATTGGAAGGTGTCCGCGTCATCGAGCTGACGCACGCGTGGGCCGGCCCCTACTGCGGAATGATGCTGGGCGACATGGGCGCCGAAGTCATCAAGATCGAAAATCCGCGCCAGAAGACGGAAGCGCGCGGCGGTTATCCGTACGTCGGTAACGAGAGCGTGCTGTTCATGATGCTTCACCGCAACAAGAAGAGCGTCACGCTCGATCTCAAGAACCCGGCCAGCAAGAACATTTTTTTCGATCTCGTGCGCTCGGCCGACATCCTGATCCAGAACTTCCGGCCGGGCCTGATGAAGAAGCTCGGGCTTACGTACGACACGCTGAAGGAAATCAATCCCGCGCTCGTCTACGCGTCGTTGTCCGGCTACGGCAACACCGGCCCGAAAGCGCAAGACCCGGGCGTCAACATGATCGCGCTGGCCGAGAGCGGCCTTGCCGCGACCACTATAGACGGCGATCGTCCGCCGGTGCCGATGGGTTATGCACTATGCGATGTCGTGGCGTCGATGTGGGCCAGCACCGGCATTCTGTCGGCGTACGTGCGGCGGCTTAAAACCGGCAAAGGCCAGGAAGTCGACATGTCGCTTGTCGAGGCCGGCATCTCGCTCATGACGAGCCCGGTCGCGCAGCATCTCCACGTCAAGGGCGACTGGGTCGCGCAGACCGGCCGCAACGACAGCAACGCGCCGTCCGGCTTCTTTCTGTGCGCCGACGGCACTTACCTGACCGTGTTTGCGAGCTATCCGGCGCTGTGGGACCGCTTCATGGAAGTCATGGACCTCAAGCATCTCGCGGACGACCCGCGTTTCGCCACGCGCGACGCGCGCACGGTCAACGCGCACGCGCTGCACGAAATCATCGCGAAAATCTACGCCACCAAACCGACCGCGTACTGGGTCGATCGGCTGGTGAAAGGCGGGATACCCGCGTCGCCGGTCAACACCGTCGGCCAGATGATCGCCGACCCGCAGGTAGTCGCGCGCGAAATGATCGTCGAGCAGGATCATCCGACCGCCGGCAGGATCAGCGTCATCGGCGTGCCCGTCAAGCTTTCGGAAACTCCCGGCAGCGTGCGGACACCCGCACCTTTGCTGGGCCAGCACACCGCAGAAGTGCTGGGCGAACTCGGCTATCGCGATCAACTGGACGAACTGAAAAAAGCCGGCGTCGTTTAAACGCGCCGCAGAAGGAGGGGGAATGAAAGATTCAACCGGATACCCGCGCAGCGGCCGCCGCCGCGCGCTCATGCAGATTGCCGGCGGCGCGCTCGCCCTCACATGCCCGCCGCTACGCGCGGCCGATGCACCGAA
>JBKJMN010000455.1:0-14400 GCA_046596405.1 Burkholderiales bacterium | reverse complement strand
GCATGGACGCCAGCCGCTGCGATTGAGCCCGCGTCAGTTGCCGCTTTCCCACTCGCGCCAGCCGGCGAGCAGCGGAAAATACAATCCCAGCTTCGTCCGTGGCTCGCCGAGGGCTTCTGCATAGCGCGCGAGTTGCTTTTCGTAACGAATCCGCTCGCGATCGAGAAATGCATCGATGTCGCCGCCTTCGTGGCTGCTAGTCTTGTAATCCGCGATCCAGCGCGCGCCGGTATCGTCGCGGAACACCCGGTCCATGACGTAGCTATGCAGTACGTTGCCGACGACGCGGCGCAGGCGATACTCGCTGCGCGCATCCTGGCGCGGCCCGAGCAGCCAGCGGCCGCGCTCGTCGTTCAGCGTTTGCGTGAGCGCGCGCACCACGCGCGCGGACGCGTTATGGGATTCCGCCGGCCGCACGCCGCGCCGCTCGAGCTCGCGCGCGAGGCGCGGGCGCAGCGCTTCGAGGCGCGCCGGCGTCCAGCCTTCCAGCGCGTCGTCTGCGAGGCGCTGCAGCCAGCGATGCACGACGGTGCCGACGTGACGCGCAGCCTCGCCCGCCCATGAAAATTCGATGAGCTCGTTGTCCGCCGCAGCGGGCGGCGGCGCCTGCCACCGCGCAGCGGGCGGCAACGCGGGCAACGCAAATGCCGCGCCGAAGCGGCGCAGCGTCTGGGCCGGCGGTGCCGCAACCACCGCCGGCGCAGGGGCCGACCGCGCGCGATCGACGTACATCGCCGCAACCTCCCACGCCTTGCCCAGCAACGTTCGCCGCGCGGGCGCTTTCACCGCGCCGTCCTTGTCGCATTTCGTGCAGCCCAATAAATGCAGGCGGGTAGCCGCGCGCGTGGTCGCGACGTAAAACAAACGTCCGGCCTCGATATCCTCCGCTTCGCGCTCGAGATTGCGCACGTATTCATACGCCGCATCCTTGCCGGCGCCGGCTTCGCGAATCGGCGCCAGCAGCAGCAAATCACTGGCGAGCGCTTTCCAGACGATCAAAGGCGGTTCGTTCGATCGCTGCGTGCGGTCGAGTCCCGGCATGATCACCGTATCGAACTCGAGTCCCTTCGCCTTGTGCACCGTCATGATTTCGATGGCTTCGACGCCCGCTTCCATGTCAGGCAACGCGTAGAGTTCGGCGAGCCGTTCGGCGAGCGCGCCGTGATCGGTCAGGTCGCCCGCCTCGTCCTGCGCCGCGAGTTCGTCCAGAAATATTTCAGCATCCTCGAGCCCAGTCGCGTCGTCGCAGCAGGCGGGACCGCCGAGCGCGAGCCATGCGCCTTCGACGCGGTCGCGCAGGCTGCCGCGCAGGCGCTGCGCGAGCGCGCTATCGAGCACGTCGCGCACGCGGGCAAGACGGCGGCGCGCGTCGTCATCGAGCAGCGCGATTCGTTCTTCATCGTGCAGCGTTTCCCAGACGGTGGCGCGCGTCGCTTCCGCGAGTGCCGCGAGCTGCTTCGGCGTAAGCCCGCACCACGGCGCGCGCAACACGGCGAGCCACGCGGCGCGATCGGCCGGATGCAAAAGTGCGCGCGTCAACGCGTACAGATCCTGCACGACCTGTTTTTCGCCGAGCCGCTCGATCTCCACTGCGCGGAACCGCAGGCCGGCTTTTTTCAGCGCGGGCACGATGTGATCGAGATGGCTGCGATTGCGCACGAGCATCGCGATTGTGCCTGTGGCATTCTCCGCGCGCGCGGCGCGCACGACCTCGACGACCCGCTGCGCCTCGTCGGCGCGCGTGTCGAACAAGTGCCAGCGCACCGCGTCGCCCGCCTGCGCCGCGTGGTGCGCAACCGAGGGCGAATACGGCACCGCGCCCGACGTTTCGTCTTCCGCGCCCGGCAGCACCCGCGGAAAAGTCGTGTTGACCCAGTCAACGATGCCGGCCTGCGAACGGAAATTCGTCGTGAGGCGCAGCGGCTCGAGCGTGACGCCGCCGATTCCCGCGTGGCGCGCGCGCAGGAAAAGCGCGACCTCGGCCTCGCGGAAACGATAAATCGACTGCATCGGGTCGCCCACCGCGAATACCGTGCGTCCGTCGTCCGCCTGCCAGCCGGCGGTCAAGCGCTCGAGCAGCTCCCACTGGCTGATCGACGTGTCCTGAAACTCGTCGACGAGGATGTGCTTGATGCGCACGTCGAGCGACAGCAGGAGATCGGTCGGCGCATCGGCGTCGCCGAGCGCGCGCACCGCGCCCTGCGCAATCTCCGTGAAATCGGCCTGGCCGCGCCCGGCGAACACGAGCTTCAGTTCGGCGACTGCGCGCGGCAGCAATTCGAGCATCGCGCTCAACGTCTCCCACTGCTCTTCGCTATATGCCGCGGGCGGCATTGCGAGCAGCGCGGCAAGCGCGGCTTCGATACTGCCTTCCGGGTCGTCGGCGTCGAGCACTTGCGCGCGCGGATTTCTTTTCCGCCACTTGCCTTCCTTGGTGAGCAGTTCACGCGCGAGCTCGTCACACGCGTCGGGCAACAGCGCGCAGGCGCGCGCGAGCAGGCGTTCGCGCTCGGCGGTGAATGCGGCTTCGAGCTCGGCGCGCGCGGGCGCCCGTCCGGTCTTGCGCAGCCATTGGTCGCGCCGCCTGAGCATGCCGGCGACGAGCACGCGTGCCGCGTCGAGATTGTTGTCCAGATGGGCGAGCAGTCGCTCCGCGTGCGCATTGGCGGGTTCGAGCGCGAGCGCGCGGCGCGCCGCGTCGTTGTAAAGCTCGCGTGCGTCGTCGACGATTTCGGGCTGCGCGCCAAACCGCGCGAGCACCGGCATCTGGCGCGTGAGCGAAGCGCATAGCGCATCGATCGTCTGCACGCGCAGGCGCGGCGCGACCTCGGCGAGCGCGGTCGGCGCGAGCACCGACGGCAGGCCCGCGAGGACGCGCCGTTTCATTTCAGCCGCCGCCTTGCGCGTGAACGTGATCGCGAGAATCTCTTCGGGCCGCTCGACCGTGCTCAACAACCGCAGATAGCGCTGCACCAGCAACTCGGTCTTGCCCGAACCGGCGGGCGCCTGCACGATGAACGAGCAGCGCGGATCGAGCGCGCGCGTGCGCTCAGTGGCGTCGGCGACGGGAACCGGCACGTTAGCGCCCGCGCTCATTCGTCCTCTCCCGCTTCTTCGTCCTCAACCGCCGCGATGCGCTCGTGCACCCGGCACAGGGGCTGCAGGTCGCAGTGGCGGCAGGTCTTGAATCCGCGCTTGGGATCGACGCGCGCAACGCCGTCCGCGAATTCGCGGCCGAGCAGCTCGAGTTCGCGCCGCCATGTCGCGAGCAGGCCCGGCCATGATTCCGCGGCCTTGACCTTCGGTAGCACCGTGTCTTCGCGCGCCAGACCCATGTAGCGCATTTCGCCGGTCTTGATGCGCGCGAAGGCGACCGCGGCGATGTCTTCCTGCGCGCAGATCGCGTAGAGCGGCAGCTGCGGATCGTCAGGCCGCGCGTCGAGCCAATCCTTGGGCGTTGCGCGCCCCGTCTTGTAATCGATGAGCACGTGGCCGCCGCCCGGCGTGCCGTCGTTCAACCAGTCCATGCGGTCGATGCGGCCGGTAAACGCGAGCCCGGCGATTGCGAGCGTGCGTCGTTCCTCGCGCGCCACCACTTCGAATTCGCCGCGCGCGCTGTCGACCCGCAGCCATTCCCGCGCGAGACGCGCAAGGCGCGTGCGTTCGAGCTCGGCGAGCCGCCCGTCGAGCACACCCGGGCGTTGCGCGCGCACCTTCGCCACCGCGACAGCCGCCGCATCTTCAATCGCCGCCGCGAGTTCCCCCGCCGGCATCGTGTCGAGCCGCGATTTCGTGCGCAGCGTGCCCCATAACTGCGCCATCAGCGCGTGCAGCAGGTTCCCGCGATCGCGCGCGTCCAAGCCATCGACGGGCGTCGCGAGGCCTTCTGCGCCGAGACGGTGCCGTGCGTACGCGCGAAATGGGCACGCCGCCTGGTCAGCCAGCACGCGCGTGCCGCCGCGCACTTCTCGTGCGGAGTACAGCGGAGCGACACCGTCAGCTACGCTCTCGAGCGCGCGCACGGCATGTAATACGTCGCGGTAGCGCGGAAAGTGCGGAAGCACGACTTCGCCGGCAGCGATCTGCGCAATCAGCGCGCTCGGCAGCAGTTCGCGGTCCTTTTCGCGCAGCGGGTGCGACAGCACGACTTCCGTCGCGGCATGCAGCCAGTCGGCAGTGATGCGCCGGTCGAGCGCCAGCGCGGTTTCCGCGCCCGCCTCCGGTATGCCGGCTTTCTTTTGCAGCGCGACCGGAATGAACGGATTGGGCCGCGCCGCGAGCGGCCACGCGTCGTCGGTGAGCCCGCTCACCCACAGGTGATCGAACTCGAGGCCCGCGGCTTCGAGCACGCCGAGAACCTGCACCGGCGCCGCGCCGGATTCGGGCTGAAACAGCGTGTCGGCGGCAAGCCGGCGCAAGCGCGCGAGCGCCTGCGCGCAACTCAAGCGAGGCATGACCCGCTCGAGCAGCGCAAATTCGCCGAGTATTTCGTACCATTTGGCGCGCGTCTGGAATTCAGCGGAGTCGAGCACGCGCTCGCCGGGGAAGCCCGCGGCCTCGAGCAACTGCGAAAAATGCCGCGCCCATGAATGGGGAGACTGCATTCCAGTGAGGTTGGCGCGCGCGTAGTTGTAGAGCGCTTCCAATCGCTCGCGCAGCAGCGGACAACCGTCGATTGCGCCCACCAGGCGGGCGAGCGAGACGCGCGCCGGCATTGCATCCCGTAACGCGGCGTCAAGACGCGCGCGGCGCGCCAGCTCGGTCTCGGCGCCCGCGACGAACGGCGAACGCAGCAAGCGGCTCGCGAGCGCGAAATCGACTTCGCCCGCCGCCAGCGCGACAAGGCCGAGCGCGGCATGCGCGAGCGGATACGAAGCGAGCGGCACGCCGATCGAAATGTTGAATGGCAAGGCGGGTGCTGTTGTGCCGGGCAGATTCCACCCCGGCTCCATCGTGCGCGCGAAAACCCGCTGCACCTCCTGCCGCCGGCGCTCGAGATCGGGCACGACGACCGCGATGCGCGGAGCGCTCGCGGCCGCGCCGGCCGGATTGAGCTCGTGCGCAGCTTCGAGCCGCGCGCGCGCCCACCGCGCAGCGGCTTCGAGTTCGTCGCGCGCCGACGGATACGGCGCGCGAACGGCGGCCGACTCCCGGCGTTGCGGCCCGCACAGCGCTACTTCGATGCCGGCGGCGCCGGCCGCGCGGAAAAAATCGGCAGTCTGCGGCGGCATTATGTCGAACGCATAAACGACGAGCACTTGCGGGCGGGCGACTGGCTGCGAACTCAGCAGTTTCGCCACGGTATCCGGCAGCCGCGCAGTATCGAGGTCGCGCGCCGTCCGCTGCGCATAAGCGCGCGCCCACTCCGCGAAGGCGCGCGCGTCGTCGCTGGCGGGAAATTTTTCGAGCGCGCCTTCGATGCGCCATGCGTGGGCCAGGCGCCACGCATCGCGGCATTGCGCCGCTGCACGCGCCGGCGCCAGCAGTTGTTCGCTCCGCGGGCTGGCTTCGACGATCTCTTCCCATAGCGCCTGCTCCTGCGCTGGAGATAACAGCAAGGGCGTATCGGCGCCAAGTCGGGAGTAGACCGCACTCTCCCACAAGCGCTCGACGAACGAGCCGAACGGCAGAATGTCCGCCGCCTCCCACGCCTGCAGTCCCGCCGCCATGCGCTCCGCATCAAACTCGCGCGCGAGCTCCTGCGCGAGGCGGCGGTTCGGCGTGACGACGGTGACGCCGGCCTGCAGTCCTCCGGCGAGGCGTAGAAAAAGGTCGGCTTTGGTCAGGCGGGGGAAGTCAACGGCGGGCATCCGGCGCATGATAGCGCCGAAAACTGGTTACATCACGCCAGGATGTGCGCCTGGAGCATGCCGGGGACGCTCAAGACGATGCTGCTGCTACTTCTCCAACAGATGCTTCTTCTCTTTAACTTTTTCCCACTCGGCAGCGTCCGGCGGACCGTCCTTCTTTTCGATGATCGCCGGCCAGACTTTGGCGAGCTCGGCGTTGAGCGCGGTGAATTCCTTCTGGCTGTCGGGCACGTCATCTTCGGCGAAGATCGCCTCGACCGGGCACTCGGCGACGCACAGCGTGCAGTCGATGCACTCGTCGGGGTCGATGACGAGGAAATTAGGGCCTTCACGGAAGCAATCGACCGGGCACACGTCGACGCAATCGGTATACTTGCACTTGATGCAGGTTTCGGTAACAACGTAAGTCATGGTAATCCTTGGCTAATCCGCCATCTTTAGAGCAAGTTTTTAGAGAAGGTTGTAGAGCAAGTCAAGGCGCTCATTTTAGCAGAATCTGCGACCCCGACCCACCCGCTGATGGCAACGCGCGTATACTTCCCAACTACCCGGTTTTTGGTTAGCATACGCGCCATCTACCCCGCCCTGCCACCGTCATGACGGCGGCAATCCCCGCATCAATCTAGAAGCTGGAGAAACGCATGAGCGAACATATTCATCACGTGACCGACGACACGTTCGAACCCGAAGTGCTGCAGGCCGACAAGCCGGTATTGGTCGATTACTGGGCCGAATGGTGCGGGCCATGCAAAATGATCGCGCCGCTGCTTGACGACATCGCGAAAGACTACGCAGGCAAGCTGAAGGTCGCCAAGCTGAACATCGACGAAAACCAGGCGACCCCGCCGAAATATGGCATCCGCGGTATCCCGACGCTCATGCTGTTCAAGAACGGCACTCTCGCGGCGACCAAGGTCGGCGCACTCTCGAAATCCCAACTTATGGCGTTTATTGACAGCAATATCTGAACTGGGTAACCTAGGTTCAAATTATCCGGCAGCCTGACCCACTCGGGGGCATGCCGGACGAGCGATAAGCTCCGCGTCACCTCCTAACACTTTCCTGCAGTCCGTAGCCGAGCCCCGCCCTCACTGTATCTATAACTCTATGCATCTATCCGATCTTAAAAACCTCCACGTCACCGAGCTCGTGGAGATGGCGGTCACCAACGAAATCGAGGGCGCCAACCGGCTGCGCAAGCAGGAGCTCATATTCGCGCTCCTGAAGAACCGCGCCAAAAAAGGCGATTCCATCTACGGCGAAGGCACCCTCGAAGTGCTGCCCGACGGCTTCGGCTTCCTGCGCTCGCCGGACACTTCCTACCTCGCGGGCACCGACGACATTTATGTGAGCCCGTCGCAGATCCGCCGCTTCAACCTGCACACCGGGGACTCGATCAACGGCGAAATCCGCACCCCGAAGGAAGGCGAGCGCTATTTCGCCCTGGTGAAAGTCGACAAGGTCAACGACGAATCGCCCGAGAATTCGAAACACAAGATCCTGTTCGAGAACCTGACGCCCCTGTTCCCGAACGAGCGCTTCATCATGGAGCGCGACATCAAGTCGGAAGAAAACCTGACCGGGCGCATCATCGACATCATCGCGCCGATCGGCAAAGGCCAGCGCGGCCTGCTCGTGTCGAGCCCGAAAAGCGGCAAGACGGTCATGATGCAGCACATCGCGCATTCGATCGCGGCCAACCATCCCGAGGTCTACCTCATCGTGCTGCTGATCGACGAGCGGCCGGAGGAAGTCACCGAGATGCAACGCTCGGTCAAGGGCGAAGTGGTCGCCTCTACGTTCGATGAACCGGCGACGCGCCACGTGCAGGTCGCCGAAATGGTGATCGAAAAAGCGAAACGCCTGATCGAGCACAAGAAGGACGTCGTGATTCTGCTCGACTCGATCACGCGCCTCGCGCGCGCTTACAACACCGTGGTGCCGGCGTCCGGCAAGGTGCTGACGGGCGGCGTCGATGCCAACGCATTGCAGCGGCCGAAGCGGTTCTTCGGCGCCGCGCGCAATATCGAGGAAGGCGGCTCGCTGACCATCATCGCCACCGCGCTGATTGACACCGGCTCGCGCATGGACGACGTGATCTACGAGGAATTCAAAGGCACCGGCAACATGGAAATCCATCTTGACCGGCGCATGGCGGAAAAGCGCATTTACCCGGCGATTAACGTGAACCGTTCGGGCACGCGGCGCGAAGAACTGCTGCTGAAGGCCGACATTCTGCAGAAAATCTGGGTCCTCAGAAAACTGCTCTACCCGATGGACGAACTCGAAGCGACCGAGTTTCTGGTCGATAAGCTGCGCGCGACCAAAAACAATGCGGATTTTTTTGACTCCATGCGGCGCGGTTAGCGGCAATTCACCCGCCAAGTTCTTCCCGCGTGCTTTAAAGACAGCCTGAATCGAAGTTATGCGTAATCCACCGGCGTTCGCGGCTCTACTCGCTACGCTGCTCGCGTTCATCGCCGGATGCGCGTCCACGCCGGAAGCCTCCCTGAGCAGCGATGCGGACGCGAAGCGCTTCGATACCGCGCCGAATGCCGCGATCGTTTACATTTACCGCCCGACCGGCGCCGGCCGCGGAGTCTCCACAATCTGGGTCAACGGCCGGCTGGTCGGTGAATCACTGCCGCGCACGTTCTATCGCGTGCCGGTGCGTCCCGGGCGCACGCGGCTCACGACGTCGGCCAATGATTCCGGCAAATTGGAATTCGATACGCAACTCGACGGCGTTTATTTCGTCGAAGCGCGGGTCGAGGGTGAAACGCAAAGCGAGGCTGCCACGACATTTCGCCGCATAGCGCCGGAAAGCGGCAAAGCGGCGATCGTGAGTTGCTGCCGCATGCTTGAAACGTGGCGGCCCGGCCAGGATCGCCTCAACTTCTGATCTGCGGGTCGCGGGTTAGCGCGCAATCCGCGGCGCCGCTTGCAATTCGCGCTTCAGGCCCCAACTTGCAACTCCACCCCCGGTAGGGGATAATCGCCGCTTTTCGCGCAACGGTAGCCGCCAAGGATAAGGTCATGAAAGAAAAAATTCATCCGGAATACAACGAGATAAACGTCATCTGCA
Organism: Burkholderiales bacterium; assembly: GCA_046596405.1. Classification (GTDB taxonomy): domain Bacteria; phylum Pseudomonadota; class Gammaproteobacteria; order Burkholderiales; family SG8-41; genus PALSA-1004. Next base: position 5,505 of record JBKJMN010000455.1, on the reverse strand, counting down.
GCTGCGGCAGCAAGTTCAAGACGCGCTCGACGATGGGCAAGGATATACAGGTCGAAGTGTGCTCCGAGTGCCACCCGTTCTATACCGGCAAGCAGAAAATCGTCGACACTGCGGGCCGCGTCGAGAAGTTCAAGCAGAAATACGCGCACAAGCCGACGTCCAAAGGCAAATCCGCGACCACCGCATAAAAGAGTTCGTTTCACGAAAAAGGCAGCTGCGGCTGCCTTTTTTATTGGGCGCGCCAAAAAACAATGCCCCGCCGCAGCAGGGCACTGTCATCGTCGCCGGCAGCGCAGTTATTTTTTCTTCGCGGCAGCCGCCGATGCGCTCACCTGCTGCGCATACAGGAAATTGACGAGCGTCTGTTCGGCCACGCGGTGCCACAGAAACTCCTCGTCGCGGAATTTTTTCCACGGCTCGTAGATTTTTTTCCACGCCGGGTTCTTGGCCGCCTCTTCTTCGTAAAGCTCGAACGAGGCCTTGTACGCCGCGCGCATGATTTCCGGCGAGAACGCGTGCAGCTTGACGCCGTTCTTGACCAGCCGCTGCAGCGCCTGCGGGTTCTTGAAATCGTATTCGGCCATCATGTCGGTGTTGGCTTCGTAGCACGCGGCCTCGAGCGCGGCCTGGTATTCCTTGGGCAGTTTCTCCCATTCTTTGATGTTGACGTAAAGCCCGTACATCGAGCACGCCTCCCACCAGCCCGGATAGTAGTAATGCGGCGCGATCTTGTAGAAGCCGAGTTTCTCGTCGTCGTACGGGCCCACCCATTCGGCGGCGTCTATCGTGCCCCGCTCGAGCGCGGGGTAAATGTCGCCGCCCGCGATCTGCTGCGGTACGGCGCCGAGGCGCGCCATCACTTCACCGCCGAGCCCGGCGATGCGCATTTTCACGCCTTTGAGATCGGCGACGGTTTTCACTTCCTTGCGAAACCAGCCGCCCATCTGCGTGCCGGTATTGCCCGCCGGAAATGAAATGATGTTGTAGTCTTTCAGAAAGTCGCGCATCAACTGCAGCCCGCCGCCCCAGTAGATCCATGCGTTCTGCTGGCGCTGGTTCATGCCGAACGGAACCGTGGTGTCGAACGCGAACGCCTTATTTTTGCCGACGAAGTAATAACCGGCGGTATGCGTGCATTCGACCGTGCCCTGCTGGACCGCGTCGACCGTGCCGAACGCGGGCACGATTTCGCCGGCGCCGAATACGCGGATCTGGAATTTTCCACCGGTGATTGCGGCCACCCGCTTGGCGATGACTTCACCCCCGCCGTAGATGGTGTCCAGGCTCTTCGGAAAGCTCGACGCGCAGCGCCAGCGCACTTCGGGCATAGACTGCGCGATCGCCGGCGCGGCGATGGTCGCCGCTGCGGCGCCGCCGGCGGCGGTCAAGAATTTTCTGCGGGTGACTTTCATTTTGGCTCCCTGTCGGGTTGAACAACGAATTATTACGCCGATATCTCCATCCTATGCTCAAACGACGCGTCCGCGCAACGCGCCGCCCGCGTTGAACCGCGGCACCGCCGTCGGTTCGTACGCGGGCAACTGAAACGGCGCGTTTCAGCGTCCGTTTCAGTAGGTCTTGTACGCGAGATATTTGCCGCTCATCACGATCTGCACGCGGTCGCCCTTGGGATCGGCCTCGCGCGTGAGATCCATCTTGAAATCGATCGCGCTCATAATGCCGTCGCCGAACTCTTCATGAATGAGCTCCTTGAACGTCGTGCCGTAGACGCTCACGAGCTCGTAGAAACGATAGATCAGCGGGTCGGTCGGCACAGGGGTCGGCAGCGAGCCCTTGTACGGCACCTGCTGCAGCAACAGCACCGCATCCGCCGGCAAGCCCAGCAATTTGCCGGCCGCCGTCGCCTGCTGTTTGGTCATCTGCATCTGGCCCAGCAACGCCGCAGTCGTCCACTCCTTGCTCTGGCCGACCGTCTTCGCGACTTTGGCCCACGACAGTCCTTTCTTAAGTCTCGCCATGACGACGAGTTCGGTAACCTGCACGCGGTTTACGATGTCCATGCGTCTGCCTCCTTGTTTAGATTGGATTCGGGGGTGTTGCAAATCAGTTTCTGCTGCCGGCCACGACGGGCGCAGGCCCCGGACGCGGGGCCGGCGAAGCCGCAACCGGCTGGCCTTCAGCCGCGAGCCCGGGCGAAACCTGCGGTGGATGGCGCGGGTCGTAGCTCGCCGGCGGACATTCGGTGAATTCCTTGGAGCGGCTGACCAGGAAATCGACGAGGTGATTGCGGATCGGATAGTACTGCGGATCCTTGTGGATGGTGTTGCGGCTGCGGTCGCGCGGCAGCGTATTGACGACGATTTCCGCGATGCGCGCGTCGGGTCCGTTCGACATCAACATGATCTTGTCGGCGAGCAATATCGCTTCGTCGACGTCGTGCGTGATCATGAACACGGTCTGATGCGTGGCTGCGCAGATTTTGAGGAGCTCGTCCTGGATGACGCCGCGCGTCAGCGCATCGAGCGCGCCGAACGGCTCGTCGAGAAGCAGCATCTTCGGCTCGATCGAGAACGCGCGCGCGATGCCGACCCTTTGCTTCATGCCGCCGGAGAGCTCCGCCGGTTTCTTGTTCTCGGAGCCGGTCAGGCCGACCATGTCGAGATAACGCTGGCAAATCTCGTCTATCTTCGCGCGATTGGCGGCGGGCCAGCGCGACTTCACCGCGAATTCGACGTTCTTCCTGGCGCTGAGCCACGGCATCAGCGCGTGACCCTGAAAGACGACGCCGCGATCGAGGCTGGGACCCGCTATCTCGCGCCCGGCCATGATCACGATGCCCGCGCTCGCTTCGTCCAGCCCGGCCAGGATATTGAGGATGGTCGACTTGCCGCAGCCCGAATGGCCGACGATGCACACGAACTCGCCTTTGTCGATCGAGAAATGGACCTGGTCGAACACCACGAACGGCGGCCCGCCGCGCGGGGCCGCAAAGGATTTCGCCAGGCCTTCGACTCTCAGGAATTCCACCGCCGCCTTACTCCGGGTAAGTCACGGCGCGCGCGAGGCGGGCCAGGATCTGGTCGAGCAGCATACCGATCACTCCGATCAGCAGAATCGCGCACAGGATATTGCTGATCGACAGGTTATTCCATTCGTTCCATACGAAATAGCCGATGCCGGTGCCGCCGACGAGCATTTCCGCCGCGACGATCACCAGCCAGGCAATCCCGATCGAGATGCGCATGCCGGTCATGATGGTGGGCGCCGCGGCCGGCAACACGACCTGGAACGCCTTGCGCAACGGCGAAACCTCGAGGGTGCGCGCGACGTTCAGCCACTCTCGCCGCACGGCGGAAACGCCGAAGGCGGTGTTGATCAGCATCGGCCACAACGAGCAGATGAAGATCACGAAGATGGAGGATGTCGCGCTGTCCTTGATCGTGTACAGCGCGAGCGGCATCCACGCGAGCGGTGAAATCGGCTTCAGGATCTGGATGAACGGATCGAACGCACGGTAGAGCAGCGGCGACATCCCGATCAGGAAGCCGAGCGGAATCGCCACCAGCGCGGCAAGCCCGAAGCCGAGCATCACACGCCCGATCGAATACGCGATCTGGATGCCGATGCCCTGATCGTTGGTGCCGCGCACGTAAAACGGATCCTTGGCGTGCGCCCACAGTTTCAACGCCACGTCTTTCGGCGTCGGCATCGCGGATTTCTGCCCGCTCGCCGCCGCGGCGCCGAGCATTTTCGCGTACTCGGTGTCGGCGGCCTGCTCGCCGCCGGTCGGCCGCGTCGCCGCCTGCCAAACCGCCAGGAACAGCGCGAAGATCAGGATCGACAGCAACGCCGACGCGAAACGGCCCGAACGCGGCATAGCGTCACGTCCTCTTGATCGCAAAGCTATCTATGTAAGCATCGGGCTTCGCCGGATCGAATTCCTTGCCCATCACTGAGAATTTTTTGCTCGCGCTCGCTGGCGGCTTGAGCCCGGCTTCCTTCATAGCCCTCGTCGCATCGGTCGCCAGGAAGACTTCGCGCGCGACTTTCGCGTAATCGATATTGCCTTTGACCTGGCCCCAGCGCTTCATCTGGCTCATGATCCAGATCGCAAACGAATGCCACGGGAACGGGTCGAAGTCGATGCGGTTGGGCACTTTCAGTATATTGCCGAGGCCGTCCGCGTAGCTGCCCGTCAAGACCTGCTCGATGACCGTCACCGGCTGGTTCAGAAAATTCACCGGTGCTATGGCCTCCGCGATCTGTTTGCGATTTTCCGGCTTCGCCGCAAACGCGGTCGCGTCCACGATCGCCTTCAATAGCGCACGGTAGGTGTTCGGATTGGAAGTGACGAACTCCTTGCTGGCGGCGAACGCGCAGCACGGGTGGCCATCCCACAACTCCTTCGTGAGCAAATGAATGAAACCGACCCCGTCGTAGACCGCGCGCTGATTGACCGGGTCGGGCGCCAAAAAGCCGTCGATGTTGTCGGCGCGCAGATTCGCCACCATTTCGGGCGGCGGCACCGCGCGAATCTGGACGTCGCGGTCGGGATCGATGCCGTGCTCGGCGAGGTAGTAGCGCAGCAAATAGTTGTGCATCGAATAGTCGAACGGCACGGCGAACTTGAAACCCTTCCATTGCTTCGGATCGCGCTTGTCCTTGTGTTTCACCGAGAGCGTGATCGCCTGCCCGTTGATGTTCTCGATCGCCGGCACGGTATACGGAATCGGATTGGAGCCCACCCCCAGGGTGATCGCCAGCGGCATCGGCGACAGCATGTGCGCGGCGTCGTATTCCTTGTTGAGCGTCTTGTCGCGTATCACCGCCCAGCCGGCGGTCTTGACCACATCGACATTGAGTCCCTGGCGCGCGTAAAAACCCATCGGCAGCGACATGATGATGGGGGTCGCGCAGGTGATCGGAATGAAGCCGATCTTGACCGATTGCTTCTCGAGATTGCCCTTTTGCGCGAACGCCTCCTTGGCTGCGCCGAGCGGAAAGAAGGTCGAGATCGCCGACAACGCGGTGCCGGCGCCTACGGCGCGCAGGAAGCGCCGGCGCAAGTCATCCTGTGGAAACAACGCACGCATGACGGCGGACTCCACGACCCGTGCGTGCAGTGCGTCGCTGCCGCTCGCGAGCCCGTCGGCCTCGAGCGCCGCGGCATGTTCGGTCGCCGTCGCGTGCCGGCCGCAAGCGCACCCTGCAGACAGTTTAATGCGCGGGTCATACGGGTTCTTGAAGCCGGACATGAATGTCTCCGCTGAATTTGATCAATCCTGCTATCAGCAGGATGCATACCAGCGCGCCGCTCCGACAGCGTGATAGATATCAGCGAATTGTTTTCATTGGCGAATCCCGCGCCCGTATGCACGCGAAGTATCGTCCGCCGTGATGAATGGCGCGCGCTATTGCACGTTATTAGTGCGGAGCGCACCCGAATCGGGCGTGCGGGTAGTCGTTTGCGGCCTCAACCGCTAAAATCGCGTGATGACATCGCGGATACCTGTTTTACCAGCGGCGCGCTGCGGTTCATCAATG
>JBKJMN010000409.1:0-15776 GCA_046596405.1 Burkholderiales bacterium | reverse complement strand
ATCGCCATTGCGACGCACAACCAGTAGACCTTCGCGGGCTGCGCCAGCGCGCCGGCGCCGCGCATGGCGAAAAACTGGCCGATCGCGAACGCGCACGCGGCACTCGACGCGTAGCCGGTGAAACGAGCCGCGCCGACGCGCGGAATCACGCGGCCGCTGCCTATCATGTAAAGCGCGTAACAGAGCGCGCTCAGGAACACCAGGCCGCCGCCCATCAAGATCGCGTGTGGATCGGCCGCTATCTGGATATTAGCCGCGAACACGAGCGCGATGCCGCCATAGCTCAGGCCGAGCGAAACCGCATGATGGCGGCGAATCGCGGTCTTGAAGAAGAGCGCGGACAGCAGCACCACCATGGTCGGCTGCAGGAACAGGATCAGCCGTTCGAGGCCGGCCGAAATATATTGCAGGCCCAGGAAGTCGAGGTAGCTCGACAGGTAGTAGCCGATGAATCCCATCGCGATCAGCATGAGCCAGTCGCGGTTGTCGATCTTGCGCGAGCTGTCGCGCGCCAGCGCGGTCATCAGCAGAAAAAACGGTAGCGCGAACAGCATGCGCAACGCAAGCAGCGTTTCCGGATCGACCGGGAATTCCGCGTAGAGGATCTTGATGAAGATCGCTTTGAACGAGAAGCCCGTCGCAGCGATCACAACGAGCAACGGGCCCAGAGCGCCTAACATGATAAAACGCGCGATGCGCTGTCACGATTTTGGCTCAGGGCTAGAAGAAAGTCCTGCGGCTTAGTCATTCTAAGCAAGGGACTTCTCGACGCCGCCATGGGCCAAAACTCGTGCCAGCCCGAAGGGTTGCAGCCAGAATCGGCGATGGCAGCGTTGCTCGTCTTGACAATAGAATGACTATTGCCTTCACCGGGCGCCTTGCCCTCACCAATTCTGGCTGCAACGCACACGTGTTTTATCATGTTGGGCGCTCGCGATGGCGCCGGCGCGCAGAACCTGTCGCGGACATCAGCGGCGGCGGCCGCCGCCAAGGATGCTGCCAAGCACGCCACGAATAATTTCACGGCCGACCTGCGACCCCATCGTGCGCGCCGCGCTTTTCGCCGCGGCATCGAGGATGCCCGGCGTATGCCCGCCGCGCGGACCGGTCCTGCCCAGCAGCACCTCGCTTATAGTGCCGAACAAGCCCCCGCCCCCTTCGGACGCCGGCGCGGCGGGCGCCCCCGTTCCCGCGGGTGCGGCGGAATCCTGCTTCGCCGCCACACGACCCTTGAGCTTTTCGTACGCCGATTCTCGATCCACCGTCTGCTCGTAATGGCCGAAGATGACGGACGATTTAATGATTGCAGCGCGCTCGACATCGGTGAGCGGCCCGATGCGAGATGCCGGCGGCAGGATGAACGCGCGCTCGACCATCGCGGGTCGGCCCTTGTCATCGAGCAGCGAAATCAATGCCTCGCCGACGGCGAGTTCGGTGATCGCGGTGGCGGTATCGAGCGCGGGATTGGCGCGCATGGTTTCGGCCGCTGCCTTGACCGCTTTCTGGTCGCGCGGTGTGAACGCGCGCAGCGCGTGCTGCACGCGGTTGCCGAGTTGTCCCAATACGGTCTCCGGCACGTCGAGCGGGTTTTGCGTCACGAAGTAAACGCCGACGCCCTTGGAGCGGATGAGCCGCACGACCTGCTCGATCTTGTCGAGCAGCGCCTTGGGCGCTTCGTTGAACAGCAAATGAGCCTCATCAAAGAAAAATACGAGTTTCGGCTTGTCAAGATCGCCGACTTCCGGCAGATGTTCGAAGAGTTCCGCCAGCATCCACAGCAAAAACGTCGCATACAGCTTGGGCGAATTAAGCAGCTTGTCGGCGGCGAGGATGTTGACGACACCGCGGCCCGCGGTGTCCGTCTGCAAGAGGTCGTTCATGTCGAGCATGGGTTCGCCGAAAAACTGCGTGCCGCCCTGCTGCTCGATTTCGAGCAGCGCGCGCTGAATCGCGCCGATCGAGGCGGCCGACACGTTGCCGTATTCGGTTGTGAACTGCGACGCGTTGTCGCCGACGTGCTGCAGCATCGCGCGCAGATCCTTGGCATCGAGCAGCAGCAGCCCGTTGTCGTCGGCGATTTTAAACACGAGTGCCAACACGCCTTGCTGCGTATCGTTCAGGTTGAATAGCCGGCCGAGCAGCAGCGGCCCCATGTCGGAGATCGTCGCGCGCACCGGATGGCCCGCTTTGCCGAACGCGTCCCAAAACACGACCGGGCACGCGCGCCAGTCGGGGGCCGCAAGTTTGAGGGAGGTTAAGCGCTCCTGCATTTTCGGCGAAGCGGAACCCGCGGCGGCAAGTCCGGCCAGGTCGCCTTTGACGTCGGCCATGAATACCGGCACGCCGATGGCGGAAAAACGTTCGGCCAGCACCTGCAGCGTGACCGTCTTGCCGGTGCCCGTCGCGCCGGTGATCAGGCCGTGGCGGTTGGCGAGCGCGGGCAACAGCGCGATTTCGCGCTTCGATTTAGCGATCAATAATGGCTCGGCCATGCGGCTCCCGTGCAGCGCTGTGCTAAAATTTCAATTATATCAGCGCAGTAATTGTGCTCCTGCAATCGTTGCCGAATTATCTTCTGGCGCGGCGACTCACCCGAGGCTCGACATGGCAGGTCACAGTAAATGGGCGAACATTCAGCACCGCAAAGGCAAGCAAGACGCCAAGCGCGGCAAGGTTTTCACCCGCCTCATCAAGGAGATTACGGTTGCCGCGCGCATGGGCGGCGGCGATCCGGGCGCCAATCCGCGGTTGCGGCTGGCGGTCGACAAGGCGTACGCAAGCAACATGCCCAAGGACAACGTCGAGCGCGCGATCAAGCGCGGCACGGGCGACCTTGAGGGCGTGAACTACGAGGAAATCCGCTACGAGGGCTACGGCATTACGGGCGCCGCCGTTATCGTCGACTGCATGACCGACAACAAGACGCGCACGGTCGCCGACGTGCGCCATGCGTTCACCAAGTACGGCGGCAACCTGGGCACCGACGGTTCGGTTGCATTTCTGTTCAAGCATTGCGGCCAGCTCGTGTTCGCGCCGGGCACCGACGAAGACAAGCTCATGGAAGCGGCGCTCGACGCGGGCGCCGAGGACGTCATCAGCCACGATGACGGCAGTTTCGAAGTCATCACCGCGGCCAACGATTTTTCGAAAGTGAAGACCGCGCTCGAAAAGGCGGGGTTCAAAGCCGAAGTCGCCGACGTGTTGATGAAGCCAGCGGTAGAGATCGAAATGAAAGGCGACGACGCGGTCAAGATGCAGAAATTGCTCGATGCGCTCGAAGCGGTCGACGACGTCCAGGAGGTGTATACGACTGCGGTGCTTGAAAATGCGTGAGGCGTGAGGCGAAAACACCATGACCTGCTGGCTTGGCAGCAAGGAATCGCTTTAGTAAAGGCGGTGTATAAGTTGACGCAAAGTTTTCCGCAAAGCGAGATATATGCGCTTACGAGCCAGATGCGCCGCGCTGCGATTTCCGTGCCCGCTAATATTGCTGAAGGCATGGGTCGCAACAGTACAAAGGAATTGTTGCAGTATCTAACGATTGCTAGGGGATCGCTGTCAGAGCTTGATACTTACGTGGTTTTGGCGCGAGAGTTGGGGTACTCAAAAGACACCGAGGAGATTGAGATAACTATCGATCGGGTTTTCGGGTTGATCGGCGGGCTGATAAACGCTCAACGAAAAACTGGCTCGCCTCGGTGAATTCCGCCTCACGCCTCACGCCTCACGCCTCACGAATTCGCATCCTGGGCATAGACCCAGGTTTGCGAATTACCGGTTTCGGCGTGCTCGACATTACCGGCAGCAAGCTCGCTTACGTGACCAGCGGTTGCATCAAGACGCCCCTCGCGGGCGATCTGGCAACGCGCCTGAAGTCCATTCTCGAGGGGCTGCGCGAAGTGATACTTAGCGTCGCGCCCGATCAGGTCGCGATCGAAAAAGTATTCGTCAATGCCAATCCGCAATCGACGCTGTTGCTGGGCCAGGCGCGCGGCACGGCGATCTGCGCTGCAGTGCTGCATGTGCTCCCGGTTGCGGAATACACCGCGCTGCAGGTCAAGCAGGCGGTGGTCGGCAACGGTCACGCCGCCAAGGAACAGGTCCAGGACATGGTCATGCGTTTGCTGAAACTCGCCGGCGCGCCGAGCCCGGACGCCGCCGACGCGCTGGCGTGCGCGATCTGCCATGCGCACGGCGGACAGGGACTCGGTAAACTCGCCACTTCGGGATATCGCATGAAGCGCGGGAGGCTCGTTTGATCGGCAGGATCAGCGGCAAACTTATCGCACGCCACCCGCCGCAGGTCATCGTCGACGTGCAGGGGATAGGTTACGAAATCGACGTGCCGATGAGCACTTTCTATCAACTGCCGCCGGCGGGCAGCGACGTCACGCTTTACACCCACCTGCAGGTGCGCGAAGACGCGCATCTGCTGTACGGCTTCGCCAGCGAGCAGGAGCGCCACGTGTTCCGCCAGCTGCTCAAGATTTCCGGCGTCGGCGCGCGCACCGCGCTCTCGGTGTTGAGCGGCATGAGCATCGCCGATTTATATAATGCGGTCGCGGCGCAGGACAGCGCGCGGCTGATCAGGGTGCCCGGCATCGGCAAAAAAACCGCCGAGCGCCTCCTGCTCGAATTGAAAGACAAGCTCGATGTGACAGTCGTCGCGGCGACCGCCGCCGGCGCGCACAGCGGTGACATCCTCAATGCGCTGTCGGCGCTCGGCTACAATGACAAGGAAGCCGCGTGGGCCGTCAAGCAGTTGCCCGCCGACGCGCCGGTCACCGAAGGCATCAGGCAGGCGCTTAGGCTTCTATCGAAGCAATAAGAGGGGAGAGGCGAGAGGTGAGAGGCGAGTCCAGCATCAGTGCAGAGGGTTGCCCTTCTCAGTTCTCTCTTTTCTCCGCTCGAAATCATGCTTGAAACCGACCGCCTTGTCGCCACCGCTCACGCATTGATGCATAGTTTAATTGGCAGCTTGATTATTAAAGAATAAGGCTTTATTCTTTAATTGCGTTATCGCTAATTAAAGTGGGCTTTACTAATCAGGATGCCGGCAACCGCAGCAAAGTCACGTCTCGGAACCCACGTCACGACAAGCGTCGGGGGCGAAAATGTAAGGGCATTCGTTCCACCCCCACTGCCGCCAGAACCTCCGCTCGACATCGGCCCTGAACTGCACGACCTGCTTGAAAAAGCGAACCGTGGCCTCGGACGCCTGGACGGCATCGCGCGCTTGTTCCCCGACCCGGAGTTGTTCCTCTACATGTACGTACGCAAGGAGGCGCTGCTTTCTTCGCAAATCGAGGGAACGCAATCGTCGTTTTCCGATCTGCTGCTGTATGAGAATAAAGAGGTGCCCGGCGTACCCATTAACGATGTTCAGGAAGTCTCGAATTATGTTGCGGCAATGAATCACGGCCTTGACCGATTACGCGACGGTTTTCCGCTTTCGCTTCGGCTGATCAGGGAAATACACCAGATTCTTCTGTCCAGGGGGCGCGGCAGCAATAAGGCTCCGGGAGAATTCCGCGCTACTCAGAACTGGATCGGCGGCTCGCGTCCGGGCAACGCGTCATTTGTCCCGCCCCCGCCGCAAAAAGTAATGGGGTGCATGGGGGCGCTTGAAAAATTTCTGCATGATGACCCCGTGAAGGTGCCGCTGCTCGTGAAAGCAGCGCTTGCGCATGTGCAATTCGAGACCATCCACCCGTTTCTCGACGGCAATGGTCGCGTTGGCCGATTGCTGATCACCCTACTGTTTTGCGTCGAAGGCGCGCTTGCGCAACCGATGCTATACCTGAGCCTGTATTTCAAAAAGCACCGCGATGCGTACTATCAGTTGCTGCAGCGGGTGCGCATGGAAGGGGCATGGGAAGCCTGGTTGCATTTCTTTCTTTCGGGCATCATCGATACCACCGAGCAGGCAACGCTAACGGCGCAGCGCATTCTCGAATTGTTTCGCAATGATCGCGCTCGCGTCGAAAAGCTGGGCCGGTCTGCTTCCTCGGCGCTGCGGCTGCATAATGCATTTCAGGAGCGCGTCATCTTTTCGATCCCGCGCGCCGCCAAGCGTCTTCGGTTATCTCAACCGACCGTGACGGCTGCGATGAACCATCTCGTGAAACTCGGCATAGCGCGCGAAATGACCGGACGCAGGCGCAGCAAGGTGTACGCGTATCATGCTTACCTGAAAATTCTGGGCGAGGGCGCGGAGCCGATCAAATGACCGTTGAAACCGACCGCTTAATTGGTGCCGCGCCCGCTTCTCCGCAGGAGGAGGTGTTCGAGCGCGCGCTGCGGCCAAAGCAGCTCGACGACTACGTCGGGCAGGAAAAAATCCGCGGCCAGCTCGAAATCTTCATCGAGGCGGCGCGCCAGCGCAAGGAGTCGCTCGATCACGTGCTCCTGTTCGGGCCGCCGGGGCTCGGCAAGACGACGCTCGCGCATATCATCGCGCGCGAAATGGGCGTGAACCTGCGCCACACGTCGGGCCCGGTGCTCGAGCGCGCGGGCGATCTCGCCGCGATGTTGACCAATCTCGAGCCGAACGACGTGCTCTTCATCGACGAGATACACCGCCTGTCGCCGGTCGTCGAAGAAATCCTCTATCCCGCGCTCGAGGATTTCCAGATCGACATCATGATTGGCGAAGGCCCCGCCGCGCGCTCGGTCAAGCTCGACCTGCCGCCGTTCACGCTGATTGGCGCGACGACGCGCGCGGGCATGCTCACCAATCCGCTGCGCGACCGCTTCGGCATCGTCGCGCGCCTCGAATTTTATTCGGTCGACGAGCTCACGCGCATCGTTGCGCGTTCGGCCAAGCTGCTCGAAATCGAAGTCAACGCCGACGGCGCACGCGAGATCGCGAGCCGGTCGCGCGCGACGCCGCGCATTTCAAACCGGTTGCTGCGGCGCGTTCGCGACTACGCGCAGGTCAAGGCGCAGGGCAAGGTCACGCAGGAAGTCGCCGATGCCGCGTTGAAAATGCTCGATGTCGATCCGCTCGGGCTCGACGTGATGGATCGCAAGCTGCTGTTGGCGGTGATCGAGAAGTTCGCCGGCGGCCCGGTCGGCATCGACAATCTTGCCGCCGCGCTCAGCGAGGAGCGCGACACCATAGAAGACGTGCTCGAACCGTACCTGATCCAGCAGGGCTATCTGCAGCGCACGCCGCGCGGCCGCATTGCGACCGTGTCCGCGTACCGTCATTTCGGGTTGGCGCAGCCGCAGACGCTCATCACCCCCGAACTGTGGGAAGAGCCGCCGGAGAAAGAAAGGTAAGGCGTGAGGCGTGAGGGGTGAGGCGTGAGGGTCAAGGGGCGAGCGTTAACCCCTTTCCGGCTGTCTCCACGTTGGAAAGGATACCTGTGAAAAAATCCGAACCCGCACGCGCTCCCGATTTTATCTGGCCGGTGCGCGTCTATTACGAAGACACCGACGCCGCCGGCGTAGTGTTCTACGCGAACTATCTTAAGTTCATGGAACGCGCGCGGACCGAGTGGCTGCGCGCGCTCGGTTTCGAGCAGGCCACGCTGATGAAGGAGCACAACGTAGTATTCGTAGTGCGTTCGCTGAGCATCGAATTTTTGCGTCCGGCGCTGTTCGACGACGCACTCGAAATCACCGTCGCGCTCATCGGCGCGCGCGGCAGCGTGCTCGAAGTTTCGCAGGCGGTGCGGCGCGGAGAAAGCGCGCTGGTGACCGGCGCCGTGAAGGTCGCGTGCGTCAACACGCGCTCATTCAAGCCCGTTAGAATACCGCCATCCATAATCGACAAACTCGCGATGAGGCAAGCATGAACGTAACGCACGATATGTCGGTCCTGAGCCTGATCACCGGCGCCAGCGTGCTGGTGCAGCTCGTGATGGCCGGACTTCTACTGTGCTCGGTTTTTTCGTGGTATTACATATTCGTCAAAATTTTCACTTACAAGCGCGCATCGCGGCAGTCCGACAAGTTCGAGAAGGATTTCTGGAGCGGCGGCGATTTGAACGAACTCTTCCAGCGCGCGGTCAATTCGCGCGATGCAACGGGCACCATGGAGCGCCTGTTCGAAGCCGGCTTCCGCGAATTCACCAAGCTGCGCAAGCAGCCGGGTCAGGGCGCGGCGCAGAATATCGCGGTCGTCATGGATGGCACGCGGCGCGCGATGCGCGCTACCTATCAACGCGAAATGGAAGAACTCGAATCGCACTTGTCTTTTCTCGCGTCGGTAGGTTCGGTGAGCCCATACGTCGGACTCTTCGGCACGGTGTGGGGCATCATGAATTCGTTCCGCGGACTTGCTCAGGTCGCGCAAGCGACGTTGGGAACGGTCGCCCCGGGCATTGCCGAGGCGCTGATCGCCACCGCGATGGGCCTCTTCGCCGCGATTCCAGCGGTGGTCGCATACAACCGTTTTGCCGGCGACCTGAACCGGCTCGCGACGCGCTTCGACTCGTTCATGGAAGAGTTTTCCAACATTCTTCAGCGGCAGAGCTAAAGAGCTGAATCATGCTGATCGAAAAACGCAGCAGCCGCCGGCTCATGAACCAGATCAACGTCGTGCCGTACATCGACGTCATGCTGGTGCTGCTGGTGATATTCATGGTGACGGCACCGTTGATCAATCCCGGCCAGGTCGAGCTGCCGTCGATCGGCAAATCGTCGAACCCGCCGGTCGCGCCGCTCGAAGTGTCCATTCGCAGCGACCAGTCGTTGTGGCTGCGCGACCGCGCCGCGGGCAGCGACGACCGCAAGGTGTCGCGCAACGACCTGCTCGCCGCGGTCAAGCAGAAGCAGGCTAAAAATCCGGAGCAGGCGGTCGTCATCGCTGCCGACAAGGACGTGCGCTACGAAGCGGTGCTCGACGTCATGGACATGTTGCAGCAAAACCAGGTCAAGAAAGTCGGCTTGATGGTCAAGCCGCGCCCCCAATAGGCCGGCCCGCGCCGCGTCATGCATTACGCCCACGCCCATACGACGCCCCGGGAGAAAGTGATCTCGGGCGCGTTCGCGTCCACCATGCATCTGCTGTTCATCGCGCTGCTCGTGTTCGGCGTGAACTGGCAAAAAAAGGTCGAGCCGCAGGTCAATATCGTCGATTTGTGGAGCCCCCCATCACAGTCCGAGGCCAAAGTCGTCGCGTCGCCGCCGCCGGCGCCCGAGCCGCCGAAGCCCGAAGTCAAACCCGAGGTCAAACCGCAGGTGCAGCCAAAAGCGGCGCCGACGCCGCCTAAACCCGTGGCCAAATCGGAAGTAGCCAAACCCGACATCGCGCTCAAAGACAAGGAAAAAGTCGACAAGGAGCGTCGCGCCAGCGAGGACAAGCAGAAGGTGGCAAAAAAACACGAGGACGAAACGCAGGCGGCGCAGAAATCGCAGCAGGCCGAGGCGCAGCGCAATGCGAACGAACAGGCGGAGGCGCAGAAGGCGATGGCGGCGCAGGCGGCCGCCGCGCGGCAAAATATGCTGGACAAGTACAAAAAAGCCATCAGCGACAAGATCCGCCGTTTCATCGTTCTGCCGCCCAACTTGCAGGGCAATCCGGAGTCCGAATTTGACGTCGTGTTGCTGCCTGACGGCAACGTGCTGGGCGTGAAGGTGAGGCGGGCGAGCGGGAATCAGGCCTATGACAACGCAGTTGAGCGCGCGATCAGCCGGGCGCAGCCGCTGCCTTTGCCGCCCGACCCGGCGCTGGTGAAGGATTTCCGGGAACTAAACCTGCGGTTCAAGGCTCAAGAGTAGGGCGATTCTCGCGTAAAATACGGCGCAATGAACAATAAAAACCTGCGTTTTCTGTTCCTGTTATTGATGGCATTCAGCGCCGGCGCCTACGCCCAGCTGACGATCGATGTTCGCGGGGCCGGCTCGAATCAGTACCCGATCGCGATCCTGCCGCTGAAAGGCGAGGAGGGACTGCCGCAAAAAGTGACCGAGATCGTCGCCGCAGATTTGTATCGCAGCGGCTATTTCAAAATCATCGACAGCGGCGGAGTAACCCCCGTGCCTGCCGAGCCGGCGGAGGTGCAGTTCCCCACTTGGAAGGCGCGCGGCGCCGATACGGTCGTCATCGGCAGCGTGTCGCCGATGCCCAACGGTTATTGGGACGTGCGTTTCCGGTTGATGGACGTCTTGAAGCAGACGCAGATCACGGGCTTCGCTTACCAGGTCACAGGACCGCAGTTGCGCAACACCGCGCACAAGATTGCCGACGCGATTTACGAAAAAATGACGGGCGACGTCGGCGTGTTCAGTACGCGAATCACGTACGTGGTACGCCGCGGGACCCGGTTCGAATTGCAGGTTGCGGATGCCGACGGTTTTGGCGCGCAAACGGTACTCGCTTCCAACGAGCCGATCATTTCGCCATCGTGGGCGCCTGACGGCAACCGGCTCGCGTACGTATCGTTCGAGCGCCGCAAACCCATCGTATATATCCAGTCGCTGGTGACCGGCCAGCGCATCGTCGCCGCGAATTTCAAAGGCAGCAACAGCGCGCCCGCGTGGGCGCCCGACGGCCGGCGTCTCGCGGTCGTGCTGTCGAAGGACGGCAATTCGCAGATTTACCTGATCAATGCCGACGGCAGCGGCGTGGTGCGGCTGACGAACACGAGCACGATTGACACCGAGCCGAATTTTTCACCGGATGGCCAGCACGTTATTTTCACTTCCGATCGCGGCGGCAGCCCGCAGATTTACCGCGTGCCAGTGTCCGGCGGCGCGCCCGAGCGGCTCACTTTCGACGGCACTTATAACGTCTCGCCGCGTTACGCGCCTGACGGAAAATCGTTCGTGTTCATTCAGCGCAGCGGCGGTCGCTTCAACGTCGCGATGCAGGATTTCGTGAGCAAGCAGACGCAGTCGCTGACCGAGAACGGCATCGACGAATCGCCGACTTTCGCGCCTAACGGACGGATCATCCTCTACGCAACCGAGGTCAGGGGGCGTGGTATATTAGCCGCGGTATCAAGCGATGGCCGCGTACGCCAGCGGTTTAGCGCAGAGTCGGGCGATGTCCGTGAGCCGGCGTGGGGACCGCTAACAAAAAATCCATGACAAGGAGCGATACCCAATGAAAAAATTATTGTTGAGTCTGGCGTTGGCCGGCTTGCTGGCGGCCTGCTCAAGTACTGATACGCAAAAATCGGCCGATGTGATCGAGGGAAAACCCTCGGTGCCGCAAGCGAGCACGGATACGCAGAAACCAAAACCGCCCCCGACGACGGAAACCCGGCCGCTGACGCCGCCGGACACCCGCAGCGGCGATCCCCTCGATCCGCTTAACCCGCAGAGCATGCTCAACAAGCAGCGCAGCGTGTTTTTCGACTACGACAGCTTCGTGGTCAAAGACGAGTACAAGCCGGTGGTCACCGCGCACTCGCGTTACCTGACGGCCAATCCGAAGCAGAAAATCACGATCGAAGGCAACACCGACGAGCGCGGCAGCCGCGAATACAATATTGCGCTGGGTCAGAAGCGCGCCGACAGCGTGCGCCAGATGATGATCCTGCTCGGTGTCAAGGACGACCAGATCGAGAGCGTAAGCTTCGGCGAGGAAAAGCCGCGCAATCCCGGCCACGACGAGGCGGCTTTTGCCGACAACCGCCGCGCCGATATTCGTTACGCGGGCGACAAGTAACGCGTCGAATGGAGAAAAACTTTGCGTAGGCATTGCTTGAGCCGCGCCGCGCTCGCACAGTGCGGCGCGGTTTTGCTTTTTGCCGCAATCGGCGCGGGCGCGCATGCGGGCATGTTCGACGATGAGGAGGCGCGCAAGCAAATCGCCGCCGAGCGCAAGCGCATCGATGACGTCAAAACGCAGCAGCAGTCGGTCGATGCACGCCTGAACAAGGTTGAGGAAGCGTTCAAGAGTCAGGCGCTGCTCGACCTGTTCACGCAAATCGAGGCGCTCAAGGTCGAAATGAACAAGCTGCGCGGCCAAATCGAGGTGCTCAACAATAATGTCGAGAACACGAGCAAGCGTCAGCGCGACATGTATCTCGATCTTGATACGCGCGTGCGCCGGTTCGAGCAGCAGGGCGGCCCGTCCCCAGCTGCCGAGGCGCCCGCTGGCGCACTGCCGGCTGCTGCGGTGACGGGTCCGGCGGCCGCCGTGCCCGCCGCCAACGCCGCGGCGGCCGCCGCACCGGGTGCGGTTGCCGCGGCAGATGCGGGCGCGGAGACGCGCGCATACGAGGCCGCTCAAGGCCTGCGCCGGGTCGGCAATTATCAGGGCGCGATCGTCTCGTTCCAGAACTTCATCAAGCAATACCCGAAGAGCAACCTGGCACCCCGCGCCCAATACTGGATCGGCGATTCCTACTTCAACCTGCGCGACTTCAAGCTCGCGATCGGCAGCCAGCAAACCCTGCTCAAGAGCTATCCCGACAGTCCGACGGTGCCCGATGCGATGCTCAACATCGCCAGCTCGCAAATCGAGATGGGCGAATCGGTCGTCGGGCGGAAAACGCTCGAAGACCTGATCGCCAAATATCCGGTCAGCGAGGCAGCGGAAAAAGCGAAACGGCGCGTCAGCGGACTGAGCGCGCCCGGATCCGCCGCGCCCGCCGGCAAGCCTTAGCTCCGCCGTGAGGCGTGAGGAGTGAGGCGTGAGGAGTGAACCCGATCACACCGCATTGGCGGATCCTCCGGCGCCTGACGCCGCCGGTACGCTCGCCACGCTGCGCGTCAACGAGATATTTTTTTCCCTGCAGGGCGAAACGAGCCGCACCGGCCTGCCGACCATATTTATACGCTTGACGGGATGCCCGCTGCGTTGCGGCTATTGCGACACCGCGTACGCGTTCCACGGCGGCAGCACCATGACGCTGGCGGCGGTCTTCGAGGCGATGGCAGGCTGGCGTACGCGTTACGTGACGGTGACCGGCGGCGAGCCGCTCGCGCAAAAGAACTGCCAGCTGCTGCTGACTGCTCTGTGCGAGCGAGGGTATTCGGTATCGCTCGAGACGAGCGGCGCGCTCGACGTGTCAGGGGTCGATGCGCGCGTTTCGCGCATACTCGACATCAAGACGCCGGGATCAGGCGAAGCCGCTAAAAACCTGTGGACCAATCTCGCGCACCTGACGGCGCGCGACGAGATCAAGTTCGTGATTTGCGACGAGGCCGACTACCAGTGGGCGAGCCGGCAGCTTGCCGAACGCGAGCTGGCCGCAATCTGCCCGGTGCTTTTTTCCCCGTCGCATCGCGACCTCGCTGCGAGCCGGCTCGCCGACTGGATTTTGCGCGACCAGCTCGCGGTGCGACTGCAGACGCAGTTGCACAAGCAATTGTGGGGCGAGCAGCCCGGCCGTTAGCGCCGCGGCTCGCGCACTCATGTTGTTCTGGCTCGCGCTTGCCACTTTTATCATCGTGACGGCGGCCATGGTCGCGCTCGTGCGCGGCAACCGCTCGATCCGGTTCCTGCGCGATGTGCCAGCCGCACTACCGCCGCAACTGCCGCGGGTATCGTTAGTCGTCGCCGCGCGCAACGAAGAGCGCAACCTCGAAGGCGCGCTTGCGTCGCTGCTAACGCAGGACTATCCCGCGCTGGAGGTGATAGTCGTCGACGACCGCTCGACCGATGCCACGCCGGAGATACTCGCGCGCGCGCAGGCGCGCCATCCGAAGTTGCGCGTCGTGCGCATAGACACGTTGCCTGCCGGCTGGCTCGGCAAGAACCACGCACTGGATCGTGGCGCGGCGCAGGCCGCTGGCGACATTCTGATCTTCGCCGACGCCGACATCGTAATGCACCCCGACGCCGTCAGCCGCGCGGTCGCGCACGCGCTGACCGCTGCGCGCGATCACCTCGCGATTACGCCCGAAATGATCGCGCCCGGCCGGCTGCTCGGCATGTTCATGAGCGCCTTCACCATGTACTTTTCGCTCTACGCGCGGCCGTGGCTGGCGAGCGACCCGCACAGCCGCTGCTTTATCGGCATCGGTGCGTTCAACCTGGTGCGCTCGAGCGTGTATCGCGCCGTCGGGGGGCACGCGCGCATCGCCATGCGTCCCGACGACGACATCAAGCTCGGCAAGATCATCAAGCACGCCGGCTATTCCCAGGAAATGCTGTTCGGCTGCGGCATGCTAGGCGTCGAATGGTACCCGTCGGTCGGCGCGCTCGCGCAGGGGCTGGAGAAAAATACGCTCGCCGGGGTTGACTACAGCGTCCCGGCGATCGTCGTCGGCGCGCTCGCGCAGACCGTTCTATTTGTATGGCCGTTCATCGCGCTCGCATGCACCGGGGGCGTGGTTCTCGCGCTTAACGCGGCAAGCTGTTTGGTGCTGGTTGCGGCGTGCCTCGACCAGACGCGTTATGTCGGCGTGCCCCGCAGCTACGCCGCCGGGCTGCCGCTGGCCACCGTGCTCTTCATCGGCATACTCCTGCGCGCCACCTACGTGACGCTGCGCGACGGCGGCATCAACTGGCGCGGCACGCACTATCCGCTGGCGGCCCTGAAAGCGAACCGGGTGTAGAAGGATGTCATGGCAAATGCGGTAGTCCTGCTGTCGGGCGGGCTCGATTCGGCAACCGTGCTCGCGATGGCGCGCAAGGCCGGCTACGACTGTTATTGCCTGTCGATCGATTACGGTCAGCGCCACCGCGCCGAGCTCGCCGCTGCGGCGCGCGTGGCGCGGGCGCTCGGCGCGCGCGAACACCGCGTCACCACGCTCGATCTGACCGCGTTCGGCGGCTCGGCATTGACTGACACGCGCATTGCGGTGCCCACCGCCGGCCTCGCCGCCGGCATACCCGTCACCTATGTACCCGCGCGGAATACGATTTTGCTGTCGCTGGCGCTCGCGTGGGCGGAGGTGCTGGGTGCGCGCGAGTTGTTTTTCGGTGCGAATGCGGTCGATTATTCAGGCTATCCGGACTGCCGCCCGGAGTACATGCGCGCGTTCGAAGTGATGGCAAACCTGGCGACCAAGGCGTCCGTCGAAGGCGCCAGGTTGACACTGCATACGCCGATCATTGCGCTGACCAAAGCCGACATCATCCTGCGCGGCGTGGCGCTCGGCGTCGACTACGCGATGACGGTGTCGTGTTACCAGGCCGACGCGGACGGTCGCGCGTGCCGCGTGTGCGATTCGTGTCGCCTGCGCACAGCGGGGTTCGCAGCGGCCGGCCTCTCCGACCCGACGCGTTACAAAGACTAGGGAATCTCTGATTAAGTCCCAAACCGTTCGCCCTGAGGTATCGAAGGGTGAACGGTTTCCCTCTGCGGAAGCTGTGTTCGTGCTTATATACATCAGCACGAACGAACTTAATCAGAGCTTCCTTAGATATATTCCCACTAATACTCATTGGCCGGTCACGCGCACCCGCATTAGAATGTGCGCACTCGTCTCGCGGAGCATTCATGGAAGCCACTGCTAATCCGGGCGCAATCGTCGCGTGGTGCGGATTCGCGCTCGGGCTCGTGTTCGGCGCGGTCGGCAACAAGGTCAATTTCTGCACGATGGGCGCGGTGTCCGACATCGTCAACATGGGCGACTGGGGCCGCATGCGCATGTGGCTGCTAGCGATCGCGGTGGCGATCGTGGGCTCGTATGCGTTGTGGCACGCCGGGCTTATCGACCTGTCGAAGTCGATTTACACTTCGCCTAATTTCACGTGGCTGTCCTTTATCATCGGCGGATTTCTGTTCGGCGTCGGCATGACGCTCGGCTCGGGCTGCGGCAGCAAGACGCTGATCCGCATAGGCGGCGGCAATTTGAAGTCGCTCGTGGTCTACGTGTTCCTCGGCATTGCCGCATATATGACCCTGCGCGGGCTGTTCGGCCAG